>JAIXOX010000041.1 GCA_027486555.1 Comamonadaceae bacterium | reverse complement strand
TTGATGCCAAACTGGCCCCAATCAATCGCCATGCCTTTGGTGAGCATTTTCACTGCGCCCTTGGTGGCGGTGTAGGGCGCGATGCCGGGGCGACCCAGTTCGCTTTGCACCGAGCAAATGTTGATGATCTTGCCGCGACCGCGTGGGATCATTTTTTTGGCCACCGCCTGGCCCACGAAGTACACGCTGTCCAGGTTGGTCTTCATGATGGTGTGCCAATCGCTGTCGGCATACTCGTGCAACGGACCGCGAATCTGCATGCCCGCGTTGTTGATCAGGATGTCGATCGGGCCTTCAGCCTCGATCTTTTCCACGGCTGCCCGCACACTGTCGGCATCGGTCACATCGAACACGGCGCTGCTGGCCGACAAGCCCTCGGCTTGCAAGGCCTGTTGCGCCGCGGTGACTTTGCTGGCGGTGCGGCCATTCAGGATCACATGAGCCCCGGCTTGCGCCAGCGCCCGGGCCAGTGCCAGGCCGATGCCGGCCGAAGAGCCGGTGATCAGGGCGCGGCGGCCCGTTAAATGGAAGGAATCCAGAACAGTCATCGCATCAACATCCATTTCAAAGGAACCATCACCAGGCTCGGGAAGGCAATCAGCGAGCCCATGACGACGACCTGAGACAAGAGGAAAGGCATGACACCACGGATGACGTCATGCATCGGTATTCGGCCTACGCCGCAGACCACGTTCAGCACCGTACCGACCGGCGGTGTGAGCAGACCGATGGCGTTGTTCATGATGAACAGCACGCCAAAGTAGACCGGGTCAATGCCCGCTTCGCGCACCAGGGGCATCAGCACGGGGGTGAGGATCAGCACCGTGGGCGCAAAGTCCAGCGCAGTGCCCACAATCATCACCAGCAGCATCAGCATGACCATCAGCAGGGTTTTGTTGTCGATGAACGGCCGCAAAATTTCGACGATCTGCGCCGGGATATTGGCCACGGTGATCAACCACGCCGACACCAGCGCTGCTGCCACCAGGAACATCACCACCGAAGAGGTTTTGGCAGCCGACAGGATGATGCGGTAAAGGTCTTTGAATTTGATTTCGCGGTAGATGAACAGGCCCACAAACAAGGAATACACCACCGCCACCACCGCCGCTTCGGTGGGGGTGAAGATGCCCATCTTCATGCCGCCGATGATCACAATGGCCAACAAGTAAGACCAAAACGCGTTGATGGTCACCGAGATGCGTTCTTTGAACGGCACCTTTTTGGCCACCACCACATTGTCTTTGCGCGCCACGATCCACCAGGTCACGATCAGTGCAAAACCCATCATGAGGCCAGGAAAGATGCCCGCCATGAAGAGCTTGGAGATGGACACGCCGCCAATCACGCCAAACAAGATGAAGCCAATCGAGGGCGGAATCACGGGCGCGATGATGCCGCCCGCTGCAATCAAGCCTGCCGAGCGGTCCATGCGGTAACCGGCGTCGCGCATCATGGGCATGAGCACGGCTGCCAAAGCGGCCGTGTCGGCCACGGCCGAACCCGACAAGCTGGCCATGACAATGGCGGCAAACACCGCCACATAACCCAAGCCACCCCGGAAGTGCCCCACCCAAACCATGGCCGAGTTGACGATGCGCCGGCTCATGCCGCCCGCGTTCATCAGCTCACCGGCCAGCATGAAAAAGGGCACGGCCATCAGCGGAAAGTTGTCGGCCCCGTTGATCAGGTTTTGCGACACGATTTGGGTGTCGAAGTTGTCCATGTGCAGCATCAAGGCCACACCCGAAACGATGAGCGAAAAAGCCAATGGCATGCCCAGCGCCATGGCAGCCAGCAGTGACACGATGAAAACAATGACGGTCATTTTTGGGCCCCTTGGGTGTGCGCGATTGCGACCTCTTCAGAGTCTTGCACCTGGATCAAATCGCTCTCTTGGAAGTTGCCCTTGGCCAGCTGCACCAGCTTGCCGAGAATCATCAGGCCCATGGCCACGCTGGTGATGTAGCCCACGCCATAGACCCAGCTCATGGGGATTTCGGTCACGGCCGAGCGCGTGGTGGCATTGATGCCGTGTTGTTTGAGGGTGCCATAAAACATAAGGCAGCAGCAGCCCAGCATCAGCACATTGGAGACGGCAAAGGCGATTTTTTTACCGCGAAGGCTGAGCTTGCGCACGATGGAGTCCAAGCCCAAGTGCCCGTTGTCACGCATGGTGACGATGGCCCCTAAAAAGGTGATCCAGATGAACAAAAACCGCGACAACTCTTCCGAGCTGATGATGCCGTCGTTGAAGCCATAGCGCAGCACCACGTTGCCAAACACCATGATCACCATGGCTGACAACATGATGACCAGCGTGAACTCCGCCAGCTTGAAGAAAAGGTCGTTGATTTTTTTCATAGGTCATTCACAAAAAAGCCCCCTACGAGGAGGGGGCGTGATGTCACTCAAACCATCACTTGGTGTCTTCGATGGCCTTGAGCAAAGCCGGACCGTTTTTCTCACCAAAAGTCTTGGCGATTTCGGCCGACACGATTTTTTGGAACGGGGCCATGTCCACGTTCTCGATCACTTGCATGCCTGACTTCTTCAGGTCGGCCACCACCTTGCCTGCGTTGGACGCATTCAAGTTGCGTTGGTAAGTGGCGGCTTCGCGTGCGGCATCGACCACCACCTTTTGGTAGTTGGCCGGCAGGCTGTCGAACTTGGCTTTGTTCATGGCCACGACCAGCGGTGAGTAAACGTGGTTGCTCACTGTCAGGTGCTTTTGCACTTCATAAAACTTGGACGACCAGGTCACGTTGATCGGGTGCTCTTGTGCGTCAAAGGTGCCGGTTTCCAGGGCGGTGTAGAGCTCGGCAATCGGCATGGGCGAAGGGTTCATACCCAGCAGTCGGAAGGCCTGAATGTGGTACGGATTGGGTGTGGAGCGGATTTTCAAGCCCTTCAGGTCATCGGGCTTGTTGACCGGACGTTTGTTGTTGGTGAAGGCGCGCCAGCCGTTTTCCCAGTAGGCCAGGCCCTTCAAGCCGTGCGGGGACAATTCGTTGAGCACGCCCGTGCCCACCGCACCGTCGAGCACGTTGTAGGCGTGTTGCGCGCTGCGGAACACAAAGGGCAATTCCATCGCGGCCGTGTTGGGCACGATGCCGTTGAAGTTGGACGCACCGCTGGAGACGATGTCGATCGTGCCGCCGCGTGTGCCGTTGATCATGGCCGCGTCGTTGCCCAACTGGTTGGCCGGGAACACGGTGATTTCGACATCGCCGTTGGTGCGTTGTTTGACCAGCTCGGCCAGCTTCAGGGCGGCGGCGTGCTGGCCGTCGGTGGCGTTGACCGCGTGGCCCATTTTCAGGTTGAACTTGGCAGCGTAAGCGCTGGAGCCGACGGCGGCCACGAGGCAGGCGAGAAGGATGCGGGAAAGTTTCATGGTGTTGTCTCCTGGTTAAAAAGAACGGTCGAAAAAATCAATCGGTGGGCAGCGCGTATTCGTCTGCGCTGAAGACGGTGTGAAACACGGTGCCATCGAACATGGCGATCATGTCTTGGGACACTTCTTTGCTTTTCATGCGCACCTCGGAGGCCAGGGCGATCTCGATCGCCTCGCGGCTCGGGTAGCGCACGGCCAGCACCATGCCGAAATGCGGGTCGTTGGTGTCGCTTTCCACCTGCCGCAGCACGCGCACTTCCTGGGCACCGGGAAAGCGGGTCCACAGGGGCACCAGGTTCTCGCGGATGTAGCGGTTGAAGGCGTCTTCAAGGCCGGGTTTGACTTGGCCTTGGAAAAATGCGCAGCGGATGAACATGAGGGACTTTCTAAAAAATCAGAGGGCTGGGTGCAGGCGGCCGTGTAAGGCCTGAATTGCTTGCGCGACCATGTCCTGAACCGGTTCGGTGATGGGCAGGCAGATGACATCGCTCTCATCGGCCTGGGGTTTTTCGAGCGTGCGGAACTGGCTGTCGAGCAAACCCGGCTGCATGTAGTGGCCCACGCGCTGGCGCATGCGTTGCTCAATCAAATCGAAGTCCCCTTCGAGAAACACAAAACACACATCCCCCGCTTGCTCGCGGATGCGGTCGCGGTACACCCGCTTGAGGGCCGAGCAGGCGACCACGCGACCTTGTGGGTGCGCTTGTGCCAGGTATTGGCCAATGTGGTCAAGCCATGGCCAGCGGTCAGCGTCTTGCAGGGCAATGCCTGCACGCATTTTGGCCACGCTCTCAGGCAGGTGCAGGTCATCGCCGTCCACCATGTCCAGGCCCAAGCGTTCACTCAGGGCGGCGGCCATGGTCGACTTGCCGCAACCGGACACCCCCATGACGATCAGTCGCAAAGGCGTGGTGTTCATGTCGTTCGAGCGCAGATCACTTGACCATCACCTTGCATTCGGGCACGGGCGTGCGCAAGGGCTGGCCAGAAATACCGGCTTGCATGTTGGCAAAAGCCAGATCGGCCATGGCCTGCCGCGTTTCGGTGGTGGCGCTGGCCATGTGCGGGGTCAGCACCACGTTGTGCATGGCCCACAGTGCTTCGGGCACGTTGGGCTCGTTGGCGAACACATCCAGGCCTGCGCCCGCGATGGTGCCGTTTTGCAAGGCGGTGATCAAGGCCGCTTCATCGACCACGCTGCCTCGCGCCACGTTGATCAAAAAGCCGCGGGGTCCCAGGGCCTTGAGCACCTCGGCGTTGATCAGGTGTTGGGTGCCTGCGCCGCCAGGCGTGATGGCCACCAAAAAATCCACGTTGGCCGCCAATGCCACTGCTGTGGGGAAAAACTGGAAACCCGAATCGGGTTTTTCGCTGCGTGCGGTGTAGGCGATCGACATGCCAAAAGCCTGCGCCCGCTTGGCAATCGCCTTGCCAATGCGGCCCAGGCCCACGATGCCCATGCGCGCGCCCGAGACCTTGCGGCCCAAAGCCATGGGGCCGCCGGGCCACTGGCCTGCACGGACAAACTGGTCCGCTTGCGGGATGGCACGGCCCACCGACAGCACCAGACCCATGGCCAAGTCGGCCACATCGTCGGTCAGCACGTCAGGCGTGTGGGTCACGGGGATGCCGTGCTCGATGGCGGCAGGCACATCCACGCCGTCATAGCCCACACCAAACACCGACACCACTTTGGCGTTGGGCAGCTGCGCCAGCAGGCTGCGCGGCACGCTGGCCTCGCCTGTGCCCGCCACACCCACGATGCGGGTAGCCAGGTCGGCAAAAGCGGCCGGGTCGGTCACATGGGTGCGGTCGTGCACGGTGAACAGCGACTCCAGGGCTTTTTGGTAGAAGGGGTGCAGTTTGGCCACAGCCAGCACATCGGGTTTGGACACGTCAATCACTCCCATGGTTTATCCCGTTTTGGACAGCGCTGTCCAAGAAATATAAAAAAAAGCCAGACCCCAAAAAGAACAAAATACTTCAAAGACAAGGTTTTCCCTCACATCTGATAAATCTGTCCATATGGTTCTTGGACAGGGCTATCCTATCGACTCCGCTTTGCCTTCTTGCTCCGGATTAACCCTTGCCCAACGCCATTATTCCGATCACCAAGACCACCAAAAGTCACCGAGCCACCGGCCGCGTGACCTTGACCGACGTCGCTCAAGCTGCAGGTGTCAGCCCCAGCACCGTGTCCCGGGCTTTGCGGGGCGAACGTGCGGTGGACCCCGCTTTGATTGAACGCGTGCAGGCCGTGTCTTCCAAGCTTGGCTATGTGCCCGATCCTGCAGCGCGGGCTCTGGCCTCGCAGCGCAGCAACCATGTGGCCATCTTGATTCCGCTCTTGTCCAATGCCTTGTTTGTGGACTTGCTGGATGCGGCTCAAAAAACATTGCGTGCCTCGGGCTACCAAACCCTCATGGGGGTGACGCATTACGACGCCAGCGAAGAGGAGCAACTTTTGCGCGAGCAACTTTTGCATCGCCCGGCGGGGCTTTTGGTCACGGGACTGGACCACAACGCTGTGACCCGAAAACTCATGGACAGCAGCCTGGTGCCTTGTGTGCACTTGATGGATTTGCCAGCAGACCCACAGGCAGTTGCCCCCTACTGCGTGGGCTTTCGGCAAACCGATGCCGGTGCCGCCATGACACGGCATTTGTTGCAAACCGGTCGGCGTCGAATTGCCTTTGCTGGGGCCCAGTTGGATCCTCGGGTCATGCAGCGTTTGTTCGGCTGGCGCAGTGCCTTGCAAGAAGCCGGCTTGTACGAGGCCACACTGGAGTTTCTCAACCCAGCGCCTTCATCTTTGGCTTTGGGTGCGCTGATGTTTGAACAAATCATGTTGCAGCGGCCTGCTGTCGATGCCATCTTTTTTTGCAACGACGATTTGGCGCAGGGGGCTTTGATGGCCGCTTTGCGCAGGGGCATTGCCGTGCCCTCGCAGGTGGCCATAGCGGGCTTCAACGACCTGACCGGCAGCGACCAGATGCTGCCGCCGCTGACCACGGTGCGCACACCTCGTGCACAAATTGGCGTGGCGGCCGCTCAAATGCTGTTGAGCCTCATGCGGGGCGAAGAGCCTGAGAGGGCGCAGATCGATTTGGGTTTTGACATCCTGGCGCGTCAAAGCACCTGAGCCCCCAGTTTGTGCTGAGTCAAGCGCGAGCCATCGCACTGGAAGAAAGCGCCCTGACGAGCCTGTCTGACATGTTGATGTGGCGAGCGCCCACTTGAATCAAGCCCCGATGTTGCGCAGCGACGCCTCTATGGCCGCTGCTGTGGCCAACGGTTTTTCCATGGGAAACAGGTGTGAGCCGTCGAGCATCATGATGCGGCCCTTGACCACCTTGTGGGTCAGCTCAGCACCCGCTTGGCGCATTTCGACAGAGTGCGTGCCGCCAATGAAGGCGGCGGGGCATTTGAGGGGTTTGCGTTTGAGCAGGCTGTCGAGTTTGTGCGGCAAGCTGTTGTAGATGGCCGTTTCCACGTTGCGGTCGAAGCTCAACACGCGCTGGCCATCGGTATCGTGCGTGCCGTGCTCAATGTAGTCACGCAGCACCTGCGGTTCCCAGCGTGCAAATGTTTTTTTCTGCTGGAAACTTTCCAGCGCACTTTGCGCGTCTGGCCATTGGTGACGGCGTTTTTGGCTGATTCGCCCGGGTGACAAAGCGCCAATCAAGGGGGTGCGTTTGGCCAAGCCCACGGTGGTCGCGCGCCAGCCGCCCAGCACGGGCGAGTCGATCAGCACCACGCCACGCGCCAGTTCGGGGTGGCGGGCAGCACACATCAAACTCAAGAGGCCGCCCAGCGAGTGACCGACCAAAAAGGCCGGTTTTCCGTCCCCTTGCTTGTTCCGCGCAAAGTCGGCCAGTTGCTCAACCAGGTGCGGCCAGTTGTTGCTCACCGGGTACTTGGGGTCGTGGCCGTACATCTCGATGGCATGGACTTCAAACCCGCGCTGGCGCAGGTTGTCCAGCATGACGCGGTAAGTGCTGGCCGGAAAGCTGTTTCCATGCGAGAAGATGATGTGAGCGTTCATCAGATCAGCTTTTCTTCGGGGGTGGTGATTTTCTTGAGCAAGGCGTTGCGCACCGGCAGCACCATGAGCGGGACCTCGGTCGCGCCGCCATGCCACATGGGGTCTTCGATGCTGTCGAACATCTGGCGCAGCTTGTCGCCCCAGCTGGAGCGCAGCATCTGAAAGTAAGGGTTGTGCTCGTCGATGCACATGATGCGGTCGGTGTGCAGGCTGCCCGCTTGGTAAACCACCATGTCCAGCGGCAGGCCGACCGACAGGTTGGATTTGAGGGTCGAGTCCATCGACACCAGGGCGCATTTGGCCGCTTCGTCCAGCGGGGTGTTGGGTGTGATGACGCGGTCCAAAACGGGTTTGCCGTATTTGGATTCGCCAATCTGGAAGTAGGGTGTTTCTTCGGTGGCTTCGATGAAGTTGCCGGGCGAGTACACCTGAAACAAGCGCATGCCTTCGCCGCCGATTTGCCCACCAAAAATCATGGACACGTTGAACTCCACACCCGAGGCGCGCAGGGCAGCAGCGTCGCGCTCGTACACGCGGCGCACGGCGGCACCCAGCACGCGGGTGGCGTCGAACATGCTTTTGGCGTTCCAGATGGTGAGCGGTTCGTCCTGGCCAGGTTCAACCAGTTTTTCGATTTGCAGCACTTCGCGCACCGACTGCGAAATGCTCAGGTTGCCGGCTGACAACAGCGTCATGAAACGGTCGCCCGCTTTTTCATAGACGATCATTTTGCGGAAGGTGCTGATTTGGTCCAGACCCGCGTTGGTGCGGGAGTCGGACAAAAACACCAAACCAGCGCGGGTTTTGACGGCAACGCAATAAGTCATGGGAGGGGCTCTTTAATGTTTGGGCAGCAGGCGCTGCAAGGCATACAGGGCGTCCAGCGCTTCGCGCGGGCTGAGTGCATCGGGGTTGATTTGGGCCAGCGCCACTTCGATGGGGCTGGGGCCTGGGGTTTCGGATTCGGGGGGCGCGGCAAACAAGTCAACTTGCTGTCGGCTTTCGCTGGCTCCTGCTTCCAAAGCGCTGAGTGCATGGCGGGCGTGGTTGAGCACGGCCGCAGGCATGCCCGCGAGCCGAGCCACTTGCACGCCATAGCTCTTGCTGGCGGGGCCGGGTTGCAGCTCGTGCAAGAACACAATCGAAGCGCCGGATTCGGCCGCGCTCACATGCATGTTGACGGCGGCGGTGTGGGTGGCCGGGAATTCGGTCAGTTCAAAGTAATGCGTGGCAAACAGCGCAAAGGCCTGGGTTTTGTTGTGCAGGTGTGTGGCGATGCCGCTGGCCAGGGCTAACCCGTCAAAGGTGGAGGTGCCGCGCCCGATCTCGTCCATCAGCACCAGGCTGTGGGGCGTGGCGCTGTGCAAGATTTGCGCGGCTTCGGTCATCTCCAGCATGAAGGTCGATTGGGCGTTGGCCAGGTCGTCGGCCGCACCGATGCGCGTGTGGATGGCGTCGATGGGCCCCAGGCGACAGCGACTTGCGGGCACATGGCTGCCGATGCTGGCCAAAAGCACGATCAGTGCCACCTGGCGCATGTAGGTCGATTTACCGCCCATGTTGGGGCCGGTGATGATCTGCAAACGTTGGCGCGAGCCCAGCACCGTGTCGTTGGCGATGAAGCTGGCACCCGACATTTGGGCCAAGCGCGCTTCGACCACCGGGTGGCGGCCACCGCGAATCTCAATGCAAGGCTCTTTGGTGAACTCGGGGGCGCACCAATTCAGGGTGAGCGAGCGCTCGGTCAGTGCGCACAGCACATCGAGCGATGCCATGGCCTGCGCCAATTCGGTGAGCGCGGGCACAAAGGGTTGCAGTTGATCGAGCAGGCCTTCATACAACCACTTCTCGCGGGCCAAGGCGCGTTCTTGCGCCGACAGGGCTTTGTCTTCAAAGGTTTTGAGCTCGGGCGTGATGAAGCGCTCGGCGTTTTTCAGGGTCTGGCGGCGGCGGTAGTCGTCGGGCACTTTGTCGAGTTGGCCCTGCGTGACCTCGATGTAAAAGCCGTGCACCTTGTTGAACTGCACCCGCAGGTTGGCAATGCCGGTGCGCTCTTTTTCGCGGGTTTCGAGGTCGAGCAAAAACGCATCGCAGTTGGTCTGGATGCCGCGCAGTTCGTCCAGCTCGGCGTCCAGGCCGTCGGCGATGATGCCGCCGTCGCGCACCAGAACAGCGGGCTCTTCGAGCAAGGCCATTTGCAGCAGCTCGGCGCAGTTTGTGGGCGGGGTCAGCCAACGGGTCATGCCCGCGAGCAAGGTGCCGGGCTCGGGGTTGAGTGCTTGCAATTGGGTCGACAGTGATGCCGCTCGCGCCAGCGCATGGCGAAGGGCCACCAACTCGCGCGGGCGCACTTGGCGCAGTGCGGTGCGGGCGGTGATGCGCTCCACATCGCTTGCGCCTTTGAGTTGTTCGCGCAGGCTGGTCCATGCACCGGCACCGCTCTCGCCGCGCAAGACGGCTTGGGCTTGCAGGCGGTCGGTAGCGACTTTCCGGTCACGCGGGGGGCTGAGCAGCCAGCTCTTGAGCAAGCGGCTGCCCATGCCGGTCATGCAGGTGTCCAGCAGCGCAAACAGGGTGGGTGAATCCGAGGCGCTTTCACCTCGCAGGGTTTGTGTCAGCTCCAGGTTGCGACGGGTGCTGGCGGGCAAGTCAATGAGCGCGTCCGAGCGCTGCACCTGCACCCGCTGCACATGCGGCAGGCTGCGGCCTTGGGTGTGTTCGGCGTAGGTCAGCAGCGCGGCAGCAGCTGCATGCGCGTCGGCCAAGGCGTCGGCGCTCCAGGCGGCGAGCGACGCGGCTTGCAGTTGTTCGAGCAGCTTGCGCTGGCCCAGGCCCGCATCAAATTGAAAGTCGGGCCGAATGGCAAAAGACCAGCTGCCCCGGCCTGCGGTTTTGAGGCCGCGCAGTTTTTGCTCAAACGTGGCTGTCATGCCCGCGCTGGCCAAGAGTTCGCTTGGGCTGATGCGGTCGATCCAGTCGGCCAACTCGTCTTGCGCGCATTCGGCCAAGTGCACCACGCCTTGTGTGACGCTCAGCCACGCCAAGCCGCAGCGGTTTTTGCCTGCTTGGTGCACGGCCAGCAAAATCGCTTCGCTTTTGTCGGACAGCAGCTCGGTGTCGGTCAGGGTGCCGGGGGTGACCACGCGCACCACTTTGCGCTCCACCGGGCCTTTGGACGTGGCCACATCGCCCACTTGCTCGCAAATGGCCACCGACTCGCCCAGCTTGATCAGGCGGGCGAGGTAGGTTTCCATCGAGTGAAAGGGCACTCCCGCCATCAGTACCGGTTGGCCAGCGGACTGACCACGGCGCGTCAAGGTGATGTCGAGCAGGCCAGCGGCTTTTTCGGCGTCGCTAAAAAACAGCTCGTAAAAGTCGCCCATGCGGTAGAACACCAGCGTGTCTGGGAATTCCGCCTTGATGCCCAAGTACTGGGCCATCATGGGCGTGTGGCCAGCGTAGTCAGCGGGGTTGGGGGCAGGAGAGGTGTCGTTTGGCATCAAGGGCTGGGCCGACTCGGCAAGGGGTCACCGGGGCAGGGGGCAAGGGTGGGGCTGCGCTGATTTTATTCGGCGCGGGGGCGACGAGTGACCTGAACCCGATGAGCGAAAGTTTTGGGCGCATGCCATGTCTGAAAAACCACGGGCTTGGCTGTCCCTGGCCCTGCTGCTTGACCGGGTGTGGGGCAGCGCATGGCAAGGTCTTTGGGGGCTCAATTGCATTTACTTACAATGCAATTTGTTTAACTCTCAGGGTTCAGTCGAGCCCCTTGTATGGAAATAGCGATACTTTTTGCCCTCATCTGCCTGAACGGGGTGTTTGCCATGTCCGAGATTGCCTTGGTCACGGCCCGTAAAGCCCGGCTTCAGAAGCTGATTGATGAGGGCGACAGCGGCGCTGCAGCGGCTGTCAAATTGGGCGAAGACCCCACGCGTTTTTTGTCCACCATCCAGATCGGCATCACCTCCATTGGCGTCCTGAACGGTATTGTGGGCGAAGCCGCTTTGGCCGCCCCCATGGCCATGTGGCTGGTGACTTTGGGTGTGGCCGATGCCTATGCCAGCTTCCTTGCCACCGGCATCGTGGTGCTGACCATCACTTATTTTTCAATTGTGGTGGGCGAGTTGGTGCCCAAGCGCATTGGTCAGTCTTACCCCGAGACCTTTGCCCGTCTGGTGGCCAGGCCCATCAACTTTTTGGCCTTGGCCACCAAGCCCTTTGTCATTTTGTTGTCGGCTTCAACCCGGGGTTTGTTGCGTTTGATGGGCGTGAAGGAAACCAAGGGCACGCCCGTGACCGAGGAAGAAATCCACGCCATGCTGGTCGAGGGCACCTCGGCGGGTGTGATCGAGTCTCACGAGCACACCATGGTGCGCAATGTGTTTCGGCTGGATGACCGGCAAATTGGCTCGCTCATGGTGCCGCGTGCCGACATCGTGTGCCTGGATGTGGACGACTCGTTTGAAGAGAACCTCAAGCGGATTGAAGATTCTGACCATGCCCGCTTTCCAGTGGTGCAAAACGGCATTGAAAACATCTTGGGCGTGATCAACGCACGCCAATGGTTGGCCCGTGCACTCAAAGACCCCCAGCAGTTGCAGGCGCTGCGCGAGCAAAATTTGCAAAGCGCTTTGTACGTGCCTGAAACCATCACCGGCATGGAGCTGCTCGACAACTTCAAATTGTCTGATGTGCACATGGCGTTTGTCATCGACGAGTACGGTGAGGTGCAGGGCATCATCACCTTGCAAGACCTGATTGAAGCGATCACAGGCGAGTTTCAGCCGCGCGATCCCGAAACCTCATGGGCGGTGCAGCGTGACGATGGCAGCTGGTTGCTGGATGGCCACATTCCGGTGCCCGAACTCAAGGACCGCCTGAACCTGGACACTGTGCCCGAAGAGGAGCGAGGCCGTTACCACACCCTGAGTGGCATGATCATGCTGCTGACCGGCACCTTGCCCAAGGTGGCCGATTCGGTGCAGTGGGAAGGCTGGAAGCTGGAGATCGTGGACATGGACGGCCGGGCCATCGACAAGGTGCTGGCCATGCGCTTGCCGCCCGCTGAACCAGAGAGCCAGTCCGAGGGAACACTGTTGCTAAGCAGCTGATCTGCTGCCTGCAGGCACAAAAAAAGCACCCTGTTGGGTGCTTTTTTTCGGGCAGAACACGCTAGAGCGTCATTCGCGTGCTTAAAACGGCGCGTCTTTGCGTTCGTTGCTGCTCGCTTGGGTGCCTTCAACGGTGGCGCTGTTGGCCGCACTTTCTGTGGTTTCGGCGTCCGGGTTGTGCAAGTCACCCGTGCGTTCGCGGCTCAGAACGTCCACAGCGCTGCGCACGTTGGCCTTGTCACCCGCGCTGGCAAATTTGCTGTACTTGCCCAAGATGCTGACCAGTTGGCCGTAAATTCGGGGCGCACCGGCCAGGCATTCTTTTTGTTCCAAAAAGTCGGACTCGCCCGTGAAGTTGCCAATCAGGCCACCGGCTTCGGTGACCAAGAGCGAGCCCGCAGCCACGTCCCAAGGGGACAGGCCGGTTTCAAAGAAACCATCGGTGAAGCCTGCAGCCACGTAGGCCAGGTCCAGGGCCGCAGCGCCCGGGCGGCGCAGCCCGGCGGTGCGTTGCATCACGTCTCCCATCATGCGCAGGTACTGGTTGAAGTTGTCCCCCTTGCGGAAAGGAAAGCCCGTGGAAATGATGCACTCTTCCATCCGGATGCGTTTGCTCACGCGCAGGCGGCGGTCGTTCATGAACGCGCCACGGCCTTTGGTGGCGGTGAACAGGTCGTTGCGGGTGGGGTCGTAAATCACGGCTTGCTCGATCTTGCCGCGCACTTGCAGGGCAATGCTCACGCAGTAAACAGGAAAGCCGTGGATGAAGTTGGTCGTGCCGTCCAGGGGGTCGATGATCCAGATGTGGTCAGCGAGCGGGTTACCGAATTCGCGGCCGGACTCTTCGGCCAGGATGCCGTGGTCAGGGTAGGCGGTTAGCAGGGTCTCGATGATGATTTTTTCGCTGGCGTGGTCGACTTCGGTCACAAAGTCATTGACTTGCTTTTGCGAGATGCGAACCGCTTCAACGTCGAGCGCAGCACGGTTGATGATGGCGCCAGCGGCGCGCGCAGCCTTGATGGCCACGTTGAGCATGGGGTGGAGATTGGACGACATGAATTGTGTGAAGAACTGAACTGGCCCACGCACAATCGCGGCGGCGAAGGGAGCATTTTCTCATGAAAAGGTGAGCAAACCGTCGCTGGCGCGTCATAAGCTTTGGCGTTCACGCAGCCACTCCGGGGAACGGCGGGTGTCCAGCACGGCCATTACAGTGGCTTGTTTGCCTTCGAGCAAATAGTAAATGGCAAAGGGAAAGCGGCTTCCTAAGCTTCGAAACGTGCCACTGGGTTGCAATTTGACATGAACACCAGCGCTGATTTGCAAGGCATCAATGTCGGCGTACAAACTGTTTAAAAAATAAGCGCCGATGCCCGCTTGCTGGTGTTCGTAAAACCAGTAAGCCGCCAACAAGTCGTCTTGTGCCCCTTGAGTGATCTCAATGGACTCGCAGCCATTCATGGCTTGCCTGGCTCAGTGGCTTGGGGTTTGGCGGGTCAGGGTGCGCAGGCGCTCTTTGGCTTGATCCCAAGGCAGACAGTTTTCCTGGCCTGACTTCAGGCGTTCCAGCCGTGCGGCAAGCACCTGTTGGTGCCATGGTGGAATCAGGTCTTCGGTGGGGTTTTGAGACAAGGACTGCCACAAAATTTCCATGGCCAGCAAGCTTTCCGCTTTGGGCAAGTCTTTCAGGTGGTCAAATTTCATGGGTTTTCCTGCAAGTCTGTTGGACCGGCTCAGTTTAGCAAAACGAAGCTTCTCGGTTAGCACTGGGCTCAGCGTATGGGAGCGTGGACAATTGGGGCATGCAAACGCGATTCATCTTGATAGAAACCAGCCATGCGGGCAATGTGGGCGCTGCCGCCCGTGCCCTGAAAGTCATGGGCTTTGACGATTTGGTGCTGGTGGCCCCGCGCTGGCCCAATGTGCTGCGCAAAGAAGAAACCATTCAGCGTGCCAGCGGAGCCAACGATGTGCTGGCCAAGGCGCGCGTGGTCGACACGCTGGATGAAGCCTTGGAGGGCGTGACCCATTTGTGCGCCACCGCCATGACGCCGCGTGATTTCGGCCCACCCACCCGTTCGCCTCGTGAGCACTTCGCCGAGCTGACAAAACCCGGTGCGTCCAGCCAAAGCGTGGCGTTTTTGTTTGGTAGCGAGCGCTTTGGCATGAAAAACGAAGATGTTTACCGTTGCCATGTGGCGTTGTCGATCCCGACCAATCCGCAGTTTGGCTCACTCAATTTGGGCTCGGCCATTCAGGTCTTGGCCTATGACTGGCGCGTGGCTTTGGGCGGCTTTCCGGTGCAGAACGCTGTGGCCCCATCGGGCAAGGCCGATGCCCAGCAAGTGGCCGGCATGCTGACCCATTGGGAGCAGGCGCTCACCAACATTGGCTTTCTCGACCTGGCGGCACCCAAAAAACTCATGCCGCGTTTGACGCAACTGTTCAACCGCGCTGACCTCAGCCCGGAAGAAATTCACATCTTGCGCGGGGTGGCCAAGGCCATGATCCAAACCGCTGAATCCAAAAGCCCAACCAAGCGATAGACTCAGTACTATGTTTTCTCGCATCCGCTCCGACATCCAATGCATCCTTGACCGGGACCCCGCCGCCCGCACCTCTTGGGAGGTGCTGACCTGTTACCCGGGTCTGCACGCTTTGGTGCTGCACCGCCGTGCGCATTGGTGCTGGAACCACGGCTTCAAGTGGCTGGGGCGCTTCATCTCTCATTTGGCGCGCGGCTTGACGGGCATCGAGATCCATCCGGGTGCCAAGATCGGTGAACGTGTCTTTTTTGACCACGCCATGGGCGTGGTGGTGGGCGAGACTGCTGAGATTGGCGATGGTTGCACGATTTACCAAGGCGTGACTTTGGGCGGCACATCGCTGTACAAAGGGGCCAAACGCCACCCCACATTGGGCAAAGATGTCGTGGTGAGCGCTGGGGCCAAGGTGCTCGGCGGCTTCGAGGTGGGTGATGGGGCCAAGATCGGCAGCAACGCGGTGGTCATCAAGCCGGTGCCCGCCGGGGCCACAGCGGTGGGCATTCCGGCGCGCATCATCCAGTCCAAATCGGGTGAGAGTGCCGATGTGTCGGGCACCGAGCGCAAGTTCAACGCCTATGGCATCACGCAAGACGACGACCCGGTGAGCCAAGCTCTGCGTGGCTTGATCGACAACGCAGCCGGACAAGAGCACCAGATCGCGATGATCTGGAAAGCGCTGGAGCAGTTGTGTGCCCAACAGCAAATGCCCATGCCGGGCGATGCGGCCAAGAGCGAAAGCTTCGAGGCCGAAAAGCTCAACCGCTTGCTGGACAAATAACCAAGGGTCTTTCCTGTGAGAGCGACGCCCTTGTCGCGATGCGTCCTTAAACCAACCCCCTGAGGGTTCAGGATTCGCTGGCCACTACCGAGGAGGCCATGAGCGCTTTGCGACGTTCGTGCAGGCTTCGCCAGCGTTGTTGGGCCTCTGGGTCTTGGCCGGTACTGGCTTGTGCCAAGGCTTCGGTTTCGAGTTGCTTGAGGCGGTCAATGAGCAGCAGGTTGAGCAAACGCCGCAGCTCTTGGCGTGCTTCTAGGGGGTCGGGTGGGGTGGCGTCTTCGCTGCCAGGCGTGACGCCCAGATTTTCTTGGGCCATCCAGCGCACCGCGTCTTCGGCAAAGGCTTGCCCTTGCATCTCTGTTTGTAAAGCCGACCAGCCCAAAGCGCCTTGTTCGTGGAACACCGATTCCAGCCAAGCGAACAATGCGCCGTGCGGCGCTGCCAGGGCGCACAGCAGGGCATGGTCTTCGCCCGCCAAGGTTTCCCACAGCGCCATATTGCCCAGCAGCAGGCGGGCAGCGTGGTCGGCGCGGCTGGCGGGCACGGTGCGCGGGCCCGTGTAGACAGGGGCTGGGTCGCGCTTGTACCGGCCGTTGCCCAATTTGCTGTTGGGCGTCCAGTTGGGGTTTTTGCGTTGCCCCTTGTTTCCCGCGTTGTTGTAAGCCCCGCCATAGGCGCTTGCGCCCGATCCGTTGTGATAACTGCTATCGCCCATCCAGGCAGGCGGCTCGCCGTAGCTCGGCTCTAACGCGTGTTGCCCCTCAGCGCCTGAGTTGGCTGCTTGGTTGAATGCGGCGTTGGCGGACTGCATGGAAAGAGCCGTTGCAGGCACTTGGCTTCGAGGCGCAAAGCGCTGCTCACTGGCCGCTTGCTGAGCCCACAGTTTTTCAAGACCTGAAGTTTCCAGCTGGATCAGTTGCGCCAGCTCAGACAGCAGTTGCTGCTTGAGCGCGCCGTCGGGCAGCAGCTGCCACAGCGGGCGCGCTTGGCTGGACAGACGCGCGCGGCCTTCGGCGGTTTGTAAGTCGCAGTCGACGCAGGCCGCGTCGATCAAAAAGCGCGACAACGGCATGGCTTGCTTGATCTGCTCGGCAAAAGCGTCTTGCCCGAACTCGCGCACATAGCTGTCCGGGTCGTGCTCGGCAGGCAAAAACAAGAACTTGATGCTGCGCACATCGGTGGCGTAGGGCAGGGCACCGTCGAGGGCCTTGCGGGCGGCGCGACGGCCTGCGCCGTCGCCGTCAAAGCTGAACACCACCGCGTCGGTGAAACGGAACAGCTTTTGCACATGGTCGGGCGTACAGGCCGTGCCCAAGGTAGCTACTGCGTTGGCAAAGCCGAGTTGCGCCAAGGCCACCACGTCCATGTAGCCTTCGGTCACCAGCACGTAGCCCGCGCTGTGCAAGGCTTCACGGGCTTCGTACAGGCCATACAGCTCGCGACCTTTGTGGAAGACCGGGGTTTCGGGTGAGTTGAGGTATTTGGGTGTGCCGCTGCCAATCACCCGACCGCCAAAGCCGATGCACTCGCCCTTGATGTTGCGGATCGGGAACATGATGCGGTCGCGAAAACGGTCGTAGCGCTTGTCGTCTTCTTCGTTGACGATCACCAAGCCCGATTCGGCCAAGAGTGGGTCGTCGTATTTGGGGAAGATGCTGGCCAGCGAGCGCCAGCCTTCGGGTGCGTAGCCCAAGCCAAAACGCTTGGCAATCTGGCCCGACAGGCCCCGGCCCTTGAGGTAATCGATGGCGTGCGGCGTGATCTTGAGCTGGTCGCGGTAAGCTTCGCCCGCCTTTTCTAGCACATCGCTCAGGCTGTCTTGCTTGGCCTTGGCGGCTGCGGCTTTGGCGCGGTCTTCGGGCGACTGCTGTTCTTCGGGCACCACCATGCCGGTTTGTTGGGCCAGGTCTTTCACCGCCTCGATGAAGGTCATGCCCGCGTGCTCCATCAGGAAGCCGATGGCATTGCCGTTTTTGCCGCAGCCAAAGCAGTGGAAAAACTGCTTGGTGGGGCTGACGCTGAAGCTGGGGGATTTTTCGCCATGAAAAGGGCACAGGCCCATGAAGTTGGCGCCGCCTTTCTTGAGCTGCACGTACTTGCCCACGATGTCGACCACGTCGACGCGGGACAGCAACTCCTGGATGAATGACTGGGGGATGGCCATAAGAGGCCTATTTTCGCCGATAAGGGCGGTTCATTCCGTGCGGTTTTCGGGGCAAACCAGCATGGATTTCAGCCCTGGGTCAGGCAAACTCGTCAACATCCAACCGTCAGCCGAAACAGGACCTCCTTCATGACCGATACGCCAGTGAGCATCTTCGACCAGGACTTGCCCCAAACCCCAGCCAACCACGCGCCGATGTCGCCGCTGAGCTTCATAGAGCGCACGGCCGAGGTCTACCCGACCCGTTTGGCCATCGTGCACGGCGATTTGCGCCAGGACTGGGCCAGCACCTACCGCCGTACCCGCCAGCTGGCCAGTGCGCTGGCGCAGGCGGGCATTGGCAAGAACGACACGGTGGCCGTGATGTTGCCCAACACCCCGCCCATGGTCGAGGCGCACTTTGGCATTCCCATGGCGGGCGCTGTGCTCAATGCCCTGAACACCCGACTTGACCCGGAGACTGTGGCCTTCATGCTGGACCACGGCGAAGCCAAGGCGGTGATCGTGGACCCGGGGTTTGCTGGGGTGATGAAAAAAGCGCTGGCGCTGCGCCAGTCCACACGGCCTTTGCTGGTGATTGATGTGGAGGACGCGCTGTACACCGGCCCAACCGACAAGCTGGGCGCGCTGACTTATGACGCCTTTGTGGCCCGCGGCGACGCCGACTTTGCCTGGAGCCTGCCGGGCGATGAGTGGGATGCGATTGCCCTGAACTACACCAGCGGCACCACCGGCAACCCCAAGGGCGTGGTTTACCACCACCGGGGCGCAGCCACCAATGCGATCTCCAACATTCTGGAATGGGACATGCCCAAGCACGCGGCCTATTTGTGGACGCTGCCCATGTTCCATTGCAACGGCTGGTGCTTCCCGTGGACAGTGGCGGCGCGTGCGGGCGTGAACGTGTGTTTGCGCAAGGTCGATGCGCAGGCCATGTTCGACGCCATGCGCGACCAGGGTGTCACGCATTACTGCGGCGCGCCCATCGTGCACGGCCTGTTGGTCAACGCCCCGGCGGCCATGAAGGTGGGCGTGCCCGCAGGCATCAAGGCCATGGTGGCCGGCGCTGCGCCACCCGCCTCGATGATCGAAGGCATGGAGCAAATGGGCTTTGATTTGACCCATGTGTATGGCCTGACCGAGGTGTATGGCCCCGCTACCGTGTGCCCCAAGCACCCCGAGTGGGATACGCTCGACATTGGCGATCGCGCCCGGCTGAACGCCCGCCAGGGCGTGCGCTACCACCTGCAGCGCGACGTGCGTGTGTTCAACCCCGAAACCATGCAGCCCGTGCCGCTAGACGGCGAAACCATGGGCGAGATCATGTTCAAGGGCAACATCACCATGAAGGGGTATCTCAAGAACCCCAAGGCCACGCAAGAGGCCTTCGCAGGCGGTTGGTTCCACAGCGGCGATTTGGCGGTGCAATACCCCGATGGCTATTTCAAGATCAAGGACCGCAGCAAGGACATCATCATCTCCGGCGGCGAGAACATCTCATCGATCGAGGTGGAAGACGTGCTGTACCGCCACCCTGCTGTGCTGGCGGCGGCCGTGGTGGCCAAGCCCGATGCGCGCTGGGGCGAGACGCCCTGTGCCTTTGTGGAACTGAAGGCCGACGCGCAGGTCACGGCCGAGCAGATCCTGGCGCACTGCAAGC
Organism: Comamonadaceae bacterium; assembly: GCA_027486555.1. Lineage (GTDB taxonomy): Bacteria > Pseudomonadota > Gammaproteobacteria > Burkholderiales > Burkholderiaceae_C > Limnohabitans_A. The sequence goes on along the minus strand of JAIXOX010000041.1, from coordinate 52,738 downwards.
AGCACTTGGCGGGTTTCAAGGTGCCGCGTGCGGTGGTGTTTGGCGAATTGCCCAAGACCAGCACCGGCAAGATTCAGAAATTCGAGTTGCGCAAGCAGGCCGGGTCAGTGCAAGCCATTGACATTTGACGGGCTCCTGGGCCAGCATTTGGGCAGTCCTTTTTCTGCGGATCGAATGACCAAGGCCACCTTGCGGTGGCCTTGCTTGGGGAACTGACCTCGGTCAGGCCTGATGGCTGTGCTTGGCTGCTATGGGCTCAGGCCTTGCTCTTCTTTTTGGACTTCTTGGTTTTCTTGGAGGTCTTTTTGGCCGCTTTTTTCTTGGCTGGTACTTCGGCTTTGGGGTTGGCAGCCGGGGCGGGTGCAGGGGCCAAAGCTGGGTTGGCAGTCACGGCCGGGGTAGCAGCTGGCGCAGGTGAGGGAGCCTGAGCCGGTGCAGCCGTCTGGGCCATGGCGGTTGCTGCCAGCAGGCTGGCCAATAGGGTGGTGGTGATCTTGATCATGCGTCGCCTTTGAAAAAAAGAAAAAATAACTCCTTTGTATTATGAAATGTGAAGTTCTCATTTAAAGAGAGGACATTCAAATTTTTTATGCGATGTCGAAGGCGTGGGTGCTGAAATGGCCGGCTTGGCGGTCGGCAAAATAATGCTCCAGTGTTTCCTTGACGGTGCGAAAGGCCAATTCGTCCCAAGGAATTTCTTCTTCGGTGAACAAGCGCGCTTCCATGGTTTCGTGGCCGGGATCGAACACGTCGCTGGTCAGGCGGGCCCGGTAATACAGGTGTACTTGGCCAACACGGGCGACGCTCATCACAGTCAGCAGGTCTTCCATAATGAACTGCGCACCCGCTTCTTCGGTGGTTTCGCGCGCAGCACCCTCGGATGTGGTTTCCCCCAGTTCCATGAAGCCAGCGGGCAATGTCCATTTGCCTTTGCGCGGTTCAATGTTGCGTTTGCACAGCAGCACTTGGTCGCCCCAGTGGGGCACGGTGCCCACCACGTTCAGCGGGTTTTCGTAATGCACCGTGTGGCAGGCTGTGCAGATGGCGCGCAGCTTGGTGTCGCCGTCATCGGGCAAACGGCGGGCAACAGGTGCGCCGCATTGCCGGCAGTGTCGAATGGTGCGGTCAAACATCATGAAATGGGCTCGAATTGGGGGGCAAAAAAGGCATTGGCTCAAGTCTAACCAGTCCGCCATGAAAAAACCTCCAAGGTGATGAGCCATGGAGGTCTTTGTTGGGGCATGGCCCGATCAGGTCAGGTAAGGAATCAAGAACAACGTGATGCCCGGGAAAAACAGCAGCAGCAAGGTGCGCAGGGTGTCGCTGATCAAAAACGGCATGATGCCTTTGTAGCTTTCGCTCAGCGGTACGTCTTTGGCCATGCCATTGACCACATACACGTTCAGGCCCACTGGCGGTGCCAGCATGCCAAAGCCCACGGTCATCAGCACCATGATGCCGAACCAAATGGCGGTGTACTCGGGCGTCATTCCAAAGTCGAGCTTCATGATGATCGGGAAGAAGATGGGTATGGTGAGCAGCAGCATGGACAACTCGTCCATCACCGCACCCAGCACCACATACAGCAGCAAGATGCCCGAGACCACCAAGAGCGGGGCCAAGTTCATGCCGACCACCATTTCGGCCAGTTGAGCGGGCACCTGCGTGCGGGCCAGCGAGGCGTTCATGACGTCCGCGCCCATGAAAATCATGAAAATCATGGCGCTGCTCAAGGCGGTGGCATGGAAGCAGTGCAAAAACTTCTCCCAGTTCAATTCACGCTTGAGCAGTGCCGCCACAAATGTGGACGCAGCGCCCACGGCCGCCCCTTCGGTGGGGGTGAAAAAGCCCGCATAAATGCCGCCAAAAACGATGATGAAAATGGTGGCAATTGGCAAGATGCCTTTGAGCGACTCAAACGTCATTTTTTCGCGCTCTTCCTGGTCAGGGGCTTGGCCAGGAACCAGTCGAACGTAAACGGCAATGGCGATCATGTAGCCGACCATGGCGATGATGCCCGGCAGCATCGCAGCGGCAAACAGCTTGGCGATGTTTTGCTCGGTCAAGATGGCATAGATCACCAAGGGCACTGACGGCGGAATCAAGATACCCAAGGTGCCGCCGGCAGCCAGGGTGCCGGTGGACAGACGGCCCGAGTAGCCGTGGCGCTTCATCTCGGGCAAGGCCACGCCGGTGATGGTGGCCGCTGTGGCCACAGACGAGCCGCAAATGGCACCAAACGCACCGCAGGCCAGCACGGCACCCATGGCCAAGCCGCCTTTGAAGCGGCCCATGACGGCCGCAGCAAACTGGAACAGCGCTTTGCTGATGCCGCCTTGCGTGGCGAAATTGCCCATCAAGATGAACAGCGGGATGACCGACAAGTCGTAGTTGGCCAAGCGGGCAAAGGCCAGGTTGTTCAGGAAATTCAGAAAAGGCGAGACGCCTGACTGCAAGATGAAGCCCACAGCACCGGCCATGAACATGGCACCCGCGATCGGCACGCGCACGACCATGAGCAGCAGCATGATGCCGAAAATGAGCAAAGCCAATTGAATGGGGGTCATGTCGAAGCCTTTTGGTAGTCCATGGGCGAGAGCGTTTGCATGGCGGCGATGACCGCGCTGATGCCAAAAGGAATGCACATGCTGGTGAAAACGATCCAGTCGGGGAAACCCAGCAACATGGATGCGCCCATGGTTTCTTTGGCATTGATGGCCGCAAGGCCACAGCGCCAAGACAGCAAAGCAAAAATCAGCGTCATGAGCAGGTCGCCCAAGCGGTCAAGCTTGAAGTTGGTGGCCTCACTGCACTTGGCGGTGAAAAAATCCACGATGATGTTCTCGCGCTTGAACTGGCACAGGGGCATGAACAGGGCAATGGCAGCGCCTGCGCCAACGCCGGTGAGTTCAAAATCGCCGATCAGTGCGGTGTCAAAAAAGTTACGACCGATGAGGCTGTAACAGGTCATCAGCATCAGGCCGGTCATGACCAGCCCTCCCAATATGCTGCAGAGCCGGGCCAGCCGCTCCAGGGGATTTGAAAACATCATGGTGTGCTCCGCTGGGCGGAAAAGTGAAAAATCTGGGGGGCTAGTGCTAGTGCTAGTGCTGGTGCTGGTGCTGGTGCTGGTGGGGTACCAACCCGCTCTGCCTCAAAAAAAGAGCAGGGACGACCCTGCTCTTTGCTGACATCAAAGCACCAATTACTTGGTGTATTGCTTGATCAGGTCTGTGGCTGATTGGAGCATGCCTTTGCCGTCCATGCCCTTGCCGGTCATCTCGGCCACCCAAGCGTCGTCCAAAGAGTCCGTGGCTTTCTTCCATTTTTCCAGTTCAGCTTTTGGGATGATGCTGATTTTCTGGTTGGCCGAAGCTTCAAACACTTTTTTGCCGACGGCATCGTGGCCTGCTTGGGTTTTGCCCAGGAAGGCTGACAACTCGCGGCCCGAGTTTTTGTCGATGACGGCTTTCAAATCAGCAGGCAGCGATTCGTACTTGGCCTTGTTCATGGGCAGCACAAACACCGTGGTGTAGAGCGCGTTGTAGCTGCGGTCGGTCTCAGCCGTGAAGTTGGTCAACTCATTGACCTTCAGGCTGGGCGCCACTTCATAGGGAATGACCGCACCGTCGATCACGCCCTTGGACAAGGCTTCAGGCACTTGGGGCACAGGCATGGCCACGGGTGTGGCACCCATCATCGCCACCATTTTGTTGACTTGGCGTGTGGGAGCGCGCACTTTCAGGCCCTTGAGGTCGGCCATGGTGGTCACAGCTTTGTTCTTGGTGTAAATGTTGCCTGGGCCGTGCACATGGATGGCTAACATTTTCACGTCCTTGAAGTCGTCCTGGGCATATTTCTGGCCGTAGTCCCAAGCGGCGCGGCTGGTGGCTTCGGCATTGGTCATCATGAAGGGCAACTCAAACGCTTCGAGTTTGGCCAATTTGGGGGTGAAGGCTTGCAAAGTCCAAGCCACGTCCACCACGCCATCACGGGCCTGTTCATACAACTGCACGGGTGTGCCACCCAGTTGCATCGAGGGGAAGATTTCACACTTCAGGCGGTCTTTGGAGTCGCGTGCAATGTTTTTGCACCAGTCGCCCAGCATGGTGGTGTGCTGGATGGTTTGTGCGCTCAGAAAGTGGTGCACTTTCAGCGTGATGGTTTGGGCGTGCACGCCAAAACCAAGGGCCATCAGGCCAGCGGCCAAGGCCGTTTGTTGTAAGAACTTCTTCATCGACTTGTCTCCATCATGGGTTGAAAAACGAAATGATAAACCAACCGATCGGTCGGTTAATGCAAGGAATGGCTCAAGTGGCGCTCAGCTTGGGGCACCCTAAAGCCCTCAGGGTTGCAATGTATATGAATTATGTTGCATCTTGGAAAGACATTTCTGCGGGTTAACCCTTTATTTTGAGGCAATGTGCACTTTTGTTTATGGAACAAAAGTGCTTTTTTGACGCGTCAGACTTCGCTTTGGCGATCTTGCAGATCAGGAAATTTTTATGTCCAAGCTGCCCAAGCCCGCCACTTGGCCGACCAGCACGTCGCCAGCCACCACGGCTGCAACACCTTCAGGGGTGCCGGTGTAAATCAGATCGCCTGGCTGAAGTTCCCAGGCGGCAGACAGGTGTTCGATGGTTTCAGCCACGTTCCAGATCAGTTTGGCCACATTGCTGTGCTGGCGATCGGCTCCGTTGACCTGCAGGCTGATTTCGGCGTTGTTGACATCGCCGGCGTGGGCGATGGGCGTGATGGGGCCCATCGGGGCCGAGTGGTCAAAGGCCTTGCCGATGCACCAAGGACGGCCTTGCTTTTTCATCTCGTTTTGCAGGTCGCGGCGCGTCATGTCCAGGCCCACGGCGTAACCGTAAATGTGTTGGGCTGCGTCGGCCGCTTGGATGTTGCGACCACCTTTGCCAATGGCCACCACCAGCTCGATTTCGTGGTGCAGGTTTTGAGTCAAGGTGGGATAGGGCATGACACCGGTTTTTCCGGATTCGACCACGACCAAGCTGTCGGCAGGTTTGAGAAAAAAGAAAGGCGGCTCGCGCCCGGTGAATCCCATCTCTTTGGCGTGCTCTTCATAATTGCGGCCCACACAGTAAATGCGGTGTACCGGAAAACGTTCATCTTGCCCGAGCACAGGCACCGAGACCACAGGCGTGGGTGAGAATACAAAACTCATGGATCGCTTTCTTGAAAAATGAAATTCGGATGTTAATCGGTATGTCTGAAAATGGGCACCCTGTGCACAACCATGGATCATCCGCAACACGGCACACACATGATTCAAAGTATTGACCTGCAGACCACGCCGGGACACTTGATACGGCGCGCTCAGCAAATTGCCGTTGCCATTTTTGCCGAGCAACTGGCCAGTGCCGACATCACGCCGGTGCAATTTGCCATTTTGAATGCCCTGCTGGACAGCCCGGGCATTGATCAGGTCAGCTTGGCCAAGCGGGTGGCGTTTGACCCGGCCACCTCGGGTTCGGTCATTGGGCGGCTGGAAGCCAAAGAATGGGTGCTGCGCGAAGCCGATCCGGCTGACCGCCGGCGCAAGCTGTTGTGGGTCACGCCACAGGGTGTGCAGGCTCTGGCCCATATTCAAAGGGATGTGGCCCGGGTGCAAGAAAAAATCCTGGCCCCCTTGAACACGCAGGAGCAGAGCCAGTTTGTGCATTTGCTCTCGCGCTTGGTGCAGGGCCATCAAGCGGCATAAGAGCCGCTTTAAACCGAGGCGTAGGTCAGCTCGAAATGCTCCACTTGCGGGGGGGCGGCAAAGAAGGGTCCGACAATGGCTCGCCACTCGGTGAACAGCGGCGATTCGCGAAAACCAACGGTGTGGTCTTCCAGGGTGTTCCAAAAAATTTGCAGCACAAAACGCTCTGGGTTTTCAATTCCGCGGTTGACCTTGGCTCCTTTGAAACCTTTGGCCTTGGAGGCGACGGTATTCAGGCCCAGTTCAATGGCTTGTTCAAAAGCGGCTTGTTGGCCGGGGTGAATGCGGATGTCGGCAAGTTCGAGGATCATGGTTTGTCCAATTTTCAAAAACCGTCACCATAACCCAATGTGAGCTTCAGAAGCGTCACTTATGAGGCTGTGAGGCGTCCCGCTCTGAAGGGGCGATTGAATCCATGGCGAGAGATGCATGTTGTTGATTAGGCCCCGTAAAGTTTGAAGCGAAAGGCTTGTTTTGGGCGCAGCGATGGTGATGCTATCCATCTGCGAGCCCCGCCGCCTGAGCGATGGGTAGTCTACAAGGCTCCATCGCGGCGAGGGCGCCACTCCCACAAAAAGAGTTTATTCAAACTTCCGCGTGCCGGATCAACAGGTCAAATAGGCGCTGAGACATTGGGCCAGTGAGGCGCAAGCGTCCACCGTGAATTGCCCGTCTTGCATGCGGATGAGCACTTCGTTTGGGCTTAAGCGCATGAATTCCTGCACTTCGCCATCGGCATTGATGGGGGCCTCTTCACCTGACAAGTGCAGCGCGTAGACCAACAGTTGTTCGTCGTGCCAGCCTTGGGGCTCTGGCCTTTGTGTGCGAATGGTTCCGCAAGGTCGCAAACGTGCTGGGCCTGGCAAATGCAAGCCGGCTTCTTCAGCCAGTTCGCGCAGTGCCGTGGTCAAAGGGTTTTCGCCGGCCGTCAAACCGCCAGCAGACAAGTTGTCCAGCAAGCCTGGGTCGGTGGCTTTGTTTGACGCCCGGCGGCCACACCACAAGTCGCCTTGCGGCAGAAAACCGTGAATGTGAACGGCATGGCTCATCATGCCCAGGTGCCTGAAGCCGGCTCGCTCAACACACAAAAAAGGTGGCACATTCCATGGGTGTGGCCAAGCGGGGGTGTCTGGCCACCAAGCAAAAAATTCATCGCGCCAGCCGGTCAATTTGCCGCAGGCGGCTTGATGGCGCAAAAAGTTTTGCAGGGCTTGGCTTCGGTGCAGTGGATGGTTTGCAGAGGTTTGCCAGTTCAGCCGTCCATTGTCCATGGAGCAACCGGGCAACATGGCCACCATGTCTTGAGCGCGTTCAGACGAAACCCAGCCCAGATTCACCCCGTCAGATGACCAAAGCACACCCCCTGGCGGAATTGGCTTTTGTGCCTTCAATTGCCCTGCCAGCCAAGTTTGCTGCAAACCGCTCAAACGGGACCAAAAAGCTTTTTCAGGACAGACGATGCTGGACATACAAAATTCAAGGGGTTTCGCCCAGAGCCATGCGCCGCTCAATGCGGGCAATCGCCAAGGGCAAATCGGCCACGCTGTCGATCACTTCATGGGCCCCAGATGCTTGCAGCACGGCAGTTGCCCCAGACCTGGCTTGGGCTTGGTCTGTTTGACTCGCCAGCTCCCAGGTTTCATGTGACCAGCCCAGTGCGTTGCCACTGACGGCCACACCAACCGTCCAGCTGCCAGAGGCCAGACCTTCGGCCAGACCCGGCGCAGTGTCATCGATCTTGATGACTTGGGCAGCTTTTCCTTGCAAACCCATGGCTTGCAAACACGCTTGCATGCCCATGGGGTCAGGTCGGCCGCGGGCCACATCGTCACAGCAAACAACCAAGTCGGGTTTGAAACCCTGCGCTCGGGCAATCTCAATCAAGGGGGTCATGATTTTTCGGGTGTAACCCGTGGTCGTGGCAAAAGCCAAGCCTTGGTTTGTCAGAGCTTGGTAGGTCGCCATGAAACCTGGAATGAAACTGCTGCGGTCCAGGGCAGTTTTGGAACTCATGGGCTCAAACTCCTTGAGCAGTTGCTGTGCATCATCTGGGCTGAAGGGCCTGCCGTGCAGGGCGCTCCATTGGGCAGCGATGGTCTGCGTGCGACCCAGCGCTGCGATGTGCTCAATCTTAGGCAAGCCCATGGGCACACGTGCCTCCTCAATGGTGATTTCTACACCGTGCCGTGCAAACAACTCGACAAAGGCGCCCATGGGGGCCAAGCTGCCAAAGTCGACAATGGTGCCTGCCCAGTCGAGCACAAGGCCTAGAATTTTGTGATCTTGTGAAAGATTCATGAAGGACGCCAGTTTTGAATGATTTCTTCAGCCAAACCAAAGGATGTGCTCATGCCGGTACCGCTGGTCACGCTGACGAGCTGTACACCGGGCAATACCTCACGCACCAAGCTGTCTTGTGGACCGCTGGGGTAGATGCCCGTCCAGCGCTCGGTCACTTGGAAGTGGCCCAGACACAGCAATCGTTGCATTTCGTGAAGGATCAGGTCTTCCACTTCGCGCAAGGCAAAAGGACGCATGGCTTGCCCGTAGTGGTGTGAGTCGCCCACCACCAGCGAGCCGTCTTGGCTTTGCACCACGATCAAGTGAATGCCGTGGTCCAGTTCTTGGCGTGCTTCGGTGTGCAACTGATCGCGCAGCAATTGCGCGCCGGGCAATTCGGTGTAACCGTGGTAACGCACCAGGCTCAAATCGCTCATCACCCCGGCTCCCAGTTTGTAGCCGTGTGGCGGCTGCACCCGCAGCATTTGAAGTTGACACAGCTGGGTGTGGTGTTGGCTAAAGACCTCGGGAAACAGGCTGCGCATGTCGGGCCCTGGGCAAACCATGATGCGATCAGCTTGAAGCCATTGACCAGCCGTGAAAACAGCACCAGAGATGACCTCTTGCACATGCTGGCCCATCTGGAACACCACCCCTTGTGTGGTCAGCCAAAGCCGCAGTTTTTCTATGGCGCTTCTCGCTTCAATGCGCAGTTCGTGTGGGCTGTACAAAGCGCCCTGCAAGTGGTCCAGCACAAACTGTGGGGCTTGGTCTTGCAGTGCTTGTCCTTCGAGCCATTGCAGATCCTTCCCCTCATCTTGTTGGCACAATTCCTGCAAAACCACTTTGGCTTGTGGTCTTTGAGCCAGCACATACAAGCCCTCGTGTTCAATCGCAATGCCCGCTTGCGGGGCCACTGCAGCCCAGACATCTCGCGATCGACGAGCGCGACGCCAAGTATCGCCACGGCCTTGGCCGGTCACGGTGATAAAGCCAAAGTTTCGAATCGAGGCCCCCACACAAAAAGGCTCGCGGTCAATCACACGGACGCTTTTGCCTTGTTGCAGAGCTGCCCAAGCGCAAGCCATGCCAACGATGCCGCTGCCCACAATGATCACATCGTTGCTCATCTTGTTCTTCCTAAATTGTTGCTGTACAGGGTCGATCCTAGCGCCAGATGGCCTTGATCAAATCCTGCAGTGCTGCTGCGCGGATCACGCGGCACAATGCGCAAGTTTTCCAGCCAAGCCGATAAGTGGCGATGGGTCTGGTGTGTGCTGCAGTCAAAAATGTCTGACAGATCGTTATGTTCCTGCAAAGTACGGTCAAGGCTTGTACTCAATTGACGAACACCGCCACTGAGTTTTTTAGATTTTGGAAGGCGCTTGCCCCAAATTTGAACCTGACTGTTCAAGCCGTCAATCCACGCAAGGCCGCACAAACTGCGTTGCAAGGTGGAATTACCTGAGACCGAAGCACCCAGCAATCCCACACATTGACCTGATTCGAAGGTCAAGTCCACAGCGTAGGGTGCCCTGCGCTTGGGGTTGAAAGATTGACAAGCATTGATCACACGAATGGCAGCAAGTTTTTCGAGCATGTTTTAATCGTTAATGCTCTACATGACGTGCTGGTGAAGGAAATATGACTCAAGTATGTCGGTGTAGTCATCTCATGGTCATCACATCAAAATCAAAGGAAGTCATGAAAACAAACAACGGTCCTGAATTCACCCTTGGTTTGTATCGGCAAGGCGGCGAACATCAATATCCAGTTGAACCCGACACGCCATGGGTCCATGCATGGCCATGTGCTCAGTTAGCTGTGAAAGTGGCAGCTTAGGCTTAGTCAAGCATGAGGTGAGTCGCCTTTTGGTGCCGTTGATGGACCCTGTGCTTTTGCTCGAAGTCACGCAAATTTAACAACAAAGACTTTTTCTTGTCATGACCTCTGCGCAAGATCAACGGATGAATAACAAGGAATTGTCACCATGAAAGAGCTGCCCAATCCCACTTTTGCATTGTCGCCAGTTCAAATGCCCAGGGGGTCACTTCATCCGGGGCAAACTGCAACCGGCATTGATTTTTTGCCTCGGCGCATGCAGAGCACCATTGCGGTCGGTTGGGCGCAACATCAAGACGAAGTTCGTGAAGCGCAGAGACTGAGGTATTCGGTTTTTGCGACCGAAATGGGTGCCAACTTGCCCAACACATTGCAAGGCCATGACATCGATTTGTTTGATGACTATTGCGAGCATTTGCTGGTTCGCGACGTTGCGACCGGCCAGGTGATTGGTACCTACCGGGTGCTCACCCCTGCGCAGGCCAAGCGCGCAGGCAGCACTTACAGTGACACAGAATTTGATTTGACCCGTCTGCGTGACATGCGCCAGCGCATGGTTGAACTTGGACGCAGTTGCGTGCACGCCGATTACCGCCATGGCGGGGTCATCATGGCATTGTGGGGAGCCTTGTTTGAGTTCATGGACCGCAATCGGCTGGACACGATGATCGGTTGCGCCAGCATTCCCATGTTTCACAACGGAGTGGTCACGGGCAATGCCGCAGCAAGCATTTGGCACCAACTGCGGCAAACCCATTTGGCAGAGATTCAATACCATGTGCGGCCCCGCTTGGCATTGCCGGTTGAGGCCTTGGAGCACCACTTGCAGGTAGAGCCGCCTGCGCTGATCAAAGGTTATTTGCGCTTGGGTGCCAAGGTCTTGGGCGCGCCAGCTTGGGATCCTGACTTTAATACCGCTGACTTGCCGATGATGATGCGCACGGCAGATTTGCCTGCACGCTATCGTAAACATTTTTCGATGGATGTATTGTGATGTTCGGCACATTGATGGGGCAAAAAACGCCAACCTTGAACGATCAATTTGCGGGCTCGCAGGCACAACTGTTACCCCAAAATTCATCACTGACTGTGTCACCTCAAGCCGATGCAGATGAAGATGACACGCCCAATGGTCGCACACGTTTTCGGGCTGTCTTCATTTCGGACCTGCACATTGGAACCCCGGGTTTTCAAGCCGAGGCTTTGCTTGATTTTTTAAAGCACCACACCAGCGAAAGTCTTTACCTGGTTGGTGACATCGTGGATGGTTGGCAATTGCGACGCCGCTGGTTTTGGCCACAAAGCCACAACGACGTGGTTCAGAAATTGTTGCGCCGCGCTCGCAAAGGTTGCCGTGTGATTTATGTGCCTGGCAACCACGATGAATTTGCCAGGCATTTTGTCGGCCATGCGTTTGGAGGGATAGAGGTGGTTCACGATACCTGTCACACCACTGCCGCGGGCATGAAGCTGTGGGTGGTCCATGGCGACCATTTTGATGGGGTGATTCAGTTTGCCAAATGGCTGGCCTATGTGGGGGATTGGTTGTATGAGCTGACCTTGAAAATGAACCGCCATCTGAACAGCTTTCGCGCCCGCATGGGTCTGGGTTACTGGTCTTTGTCGGCTTATTTAAAGCTCAAGGTTAAAAAAGCGGTCAATTTCATCAGCGATTTCGAAGTTGCTGTGGCTCATGAAGCTCAGCGTCGTGGTTTTGATGGTGTGGTGTGCGGGCATATTCACCATGCTGAAATTCGCCAAGTCAACGGGGTGTTGTATTGCAATGACGGTGACTGGGTTGAAAGCCGCACTGCCTTGGTGGAACACATGGATGGGCGTTTGGAAATCATTCATTGGGGCGATCAGTCTGTCATGTTGACCCGCGCCACATGGCCTCTGGAAGCCACGGTTGATCCTGTACACCGCAGTTTGGCTAACCAAGTTTGAGCTGTACTCAATGCATGGAGTACGTTGTTGCATTTTGAGTATTCAACTCAGATCAAGCCGAAGTTCAGGCTACAGATTTGACAGTTTTTGCAGCGTGAACTGTGTTAATAACTGACTCGAAATTGTCTGTGGCCTTATTCAACAGACTGTTATTGAGATGACTGGATTCATACGTAGAATGGACTTTCACCATTGATGATCAGCCATGTCCAACCCAAGCAAATTAAACGATTTGAACGATGACCTCTCGGGCTTACTGGACAGAGATCTGAGTATTCTTGCCTTCAATGAGCGCGTATTGGACTGGGCACACAGGTCCGATGTACCCGTTCTGGAGCGATTGCGTTATTTGTGCATTGTTTCATCCAATTTGGATGAGTTTTTTGAAGTGCGTGCAGAGCCCCATGTGATGGGCAGTTTGCAGCAACTCAAATCCGGTCAGTACACCGACCAGACCTTGGCAGCAATTGCCGAAAAGGCTGGCGCCATGGTCGAGCGCCAATACGTGCTTTACAACGATGTTTTGTTGCCTGCTTTGCAGAACAAAAATATTCAGATCCTGTCCCATGGTGAGCGCAATGTGGCGCAGCGGCGTTGGGTACACAGCTATTTCCAGCGAGAAGTTCAGCCTTTGCTTGTGCCCGTGGGGCTTGACCCTGCGCATCCTTTTCCGCAGGTGGCCAATAAATCATTGAATTTCATCGTGCAGTTGTCAGGTAAAGATGCCTTTGGTCGCTCCAATGAAATTGCCATTGTAAAAGTGCCGCGTGTGTTGCCCCGTTTGATCCCGCTGCCGGCCAAGTTGTGCGGTGGCAGTAAGGCCTACGTGCTGCTGTCGAGTGTGATTCGGGCCCACTTGGCTGATTTGTTTCATGGGCGTGAAGTGGGGCAGTTTTCACAGTTTCGCGTGACAAGACATTCTGAACTGGCCGTTGACGAAGATGAGATAGCCAATTTACGCATGGCTTTGCGACAGGGCTTGCAACATCGACACTATGGTCAAGCGGTGCGCCTGGAAGTGTCGGCCAACTGTGCGCCTCGTTTGGTTGATTTTTTACGCAAGGAATTTCAGTTGCCCGAACGCGCTGTATACCGCGTCAATGGTCCAGTGAATTTGGTGCGATTGATGCAGTTGATCGATTTGATCAATGCGTCTGAATTGCTGTTTCCGCCTTACAAGGCGAGTTTTCCTGCACAGTTGCCGCAAAACGGCTCGATTTTTAACCGGCTGAAAACAGGCGATGTGATGATTCACCAGCCGTTTGAAAGTTTCGATGGGGTTTTGGCCTTTTTGCGAGAGGCCGTCATGGATCCGCAAGTATTGGCCATCAAACAAACCATTTACCGGGCAGGCAGCGACACCACGATGATGGATTTGCTGCGCGAGGGAGTCAGGCGTGGCAAGGAAGTCACGGTCGTGGTCGAACTCAAAGCCCGATTCGACGAGGAGGCCAACATCAATTGGGCTGAGCAATTGGAGTCGATTGGTGCGCAAGTGGTGTACGGCATTGTGGGACTCAAAACCCATGCCAAGATGCTGCTGGTCACCCGCAGGGAGGGGAGATCTTTGTGGCGTTACGGCCACATGTCGACGGGCAATTTCAACCGCAAGACGGCCTCTTTGTATACCGACATCAGTTACTTGACAGCTGATCCTGAAATGACCTTGGACATGGACCATTTGTTCGGTCATTTGGCCAGTCAGAGTGAATTGCCCAAGATGAAGCGCTTGCTGGTGGCCCCATTTCAATTGCATGCAGACATGTTGTCGCGCATTGCCGATGTGGGAAAAGCTGCCTTGCAGGGTCTTCAGGCACGCATTGTGATCAAGATGAATGCCTTGACCGATGTGCCATTGATCAAGGCATTGCTGCAAGCGGGTCAACAAGGGGCCAAGGTTGATCTGATTGTGCGAGGTGCGTGCATGCTGCCCGCCGGTGTGCTGGGAATCAGTGAAAACATCCGGGTACGTTCGGTCATTGGTCGTTTTCTCGAGCATTCTCGCGTTTTTTATTTTTGTGCAGACCAGGATGAGTCGCTTTACTTGTCCAGCGCCGATTGGATGAGTCGCAACATGACACGTCGCATTGAGGTGGCTTGGCCAGTGCTGGATCCTGTTCTTCGTCAGCGCTTGATTGATGAGTGCTTGATAGCCTACCTGCACGACGCGCGGGATGCCTGGGATCTGGCACCGGACGGTCAGTACCACCGGGTCAGTCTGAAAGCGCCGGGCCACAGTGCACAAATCGCCCTGATGCAACGTTATGGTGCCACTTAACACAGGAGATGAGCGCCATGGATCTGATTGTGTGGCGACACGCCGAAGCCTATGAAGCACAAGCCGGTGAGGATGACTTGTTGCGGGTCTTGACGCCGCGCGGCAAAAAACAGGCTGAACGGACTGCTCAATGGCTTGAGCGCCAGCTGCCACAAGGAACCCGGATTTTGACCAGCCCAGCGCTCAGAGCCGAGCAAACGGTTCGTTATTTGGGGCGTAAATACAAAATCCGTGATGCTTTGTCACCAGGCGCATGTGTGCAAGACTTGTTGGAATCCGCAGGTTGGCCTGACGCCAAATACCCGGTACTGATGGTGGGCCACCAGCCTGCCTTGGGTGGTTTGGTGGCCCATCTTTTGAGCATGCCAGAGCCCGCATGCACGATTCGAAAGTCATCAGTTTGGTGGCTACGTCACCGCTGTCGAGAGGGGCAAAGTCAAACCCTGCTCATTGCCGTGACGTGTCCAGAAAAACTGTAGGTTTTTAGTCTTTGGGCGGACGGCCCGTTTTGATGGTGGGAATGCTGGCCAAGGCTTTTTTGAATGGAGCTTCTGCCAAACCCGATAAAGCTTGAAGTCCTGCGCGGATCAGTTCGCTCTTTTTCACATCCACACCCAAATCCAGTGCCCGTTTTTTCATGGCAGCAACCTGCAAAAGTTCTGTTTTGGGTAAAGTGAAACTGTCACGCACCACTTTGATTTTTTTCTCTTTGGGCGCTTTCGCTGGTGCTGCACTTGGGGCCTTGGGTTTGACGGTTTTGGCTGGTGCTTTGGTCTCGGCTTTTGGTGTGGAGGTTTTGGCCTTCACGGGCTGTGAATTGACCTGGGCGCGGACCGTTTTGGTTTTGGCTTTGCTTGGGGCGGCTGGTGCTGCAGTAACGTTATTTCCAGCGGCTTTGTTTTGGTCGCCATCCTTTTTTGTGCTGCTGGCTTGCTTGGGTGCAACTTTGGCCGAGGAGCTTGTGCTTTGGACAGCGGTCGTTGGGGTTTCCGCGCCAGTTGGCGTCGTGCTGGCGTCAGTTGGGACAATGTTTTGCATCACAGTTTCACTTTCATAAATTAACAGTGCATACAGTTTATACCGTTATTTGAAAATGAACAAGTGACGAATGAATACTGTTGACCCTTCGGTGTCTGCCTGACATGGTTGGGATCGGAGTTTGCAGGCTTGGCGATTTCGGTTTGTTGTTGCCCGGCTTCAGTTCATGTTGATTTGAAACGTCCAATCCGTTTTGAGCCATGCACTGGTTTCCTCGCGCAGCAAATGGGCCGATTGGGGCCAGAGTTCAGCCCAGTCTGCTTCCATGGTCAATTGCGCTGTTCGGCGTTGTACATCGCAGACCATGCTCAACCCCGACAGGTCGGGGTCACGCCGGGCGTGGCACAAAATCACTGCCACACGCAGTGCCATGAGTTGACGCACAAAGCTGGTTTCTTCAAGTTCGGATTCCAGCTTGCGCAGTTTGCCTCTGTGTCCCAGTACCAGTTGACTGAGCCTGTGCAACTCGTCCAGAGTGAAGCCCTGCAAGTCGGTGTTGTCCAGAATGTAGGCACCGTGTTTGTGGTAATCGCTGTGCGAAATGCGCATGCCGATTTCGTGCAACTGGCAGGCCCAAAGGAGCTTTTGCAAATAGCGTTGGCGTTCAGCACTGGGCATGTCTGAAGAAGCGGGTATCAGTGCTAGCAGCATATGTTGAGCGGTGCGTGACACCCGTTCGGCTTGCAGTTTGTCGGTGCCAAAACGCTGAGCCAACCAATCCACCATGGAGGAGCGTACATCGTGCATGCCCTCACGCTCAATCAGGTCGTACAAGGCACCGTGGCGCAGCGCACCTTGTGCCGCCTGCATTTCGTCGATTTGCAATAAATCAAACACAGCTTGCAAAACAGCCAAGCCCCCCCCAATGACGGGTTTTCGGTCTTCTTTGACACCTTCGATGCGCAAGTTTTCAGGTTTCTGGGCCTTGAGCAATCTCTCTTTGAGCCAAGACAAGCCTTCACGGGTGACTTTGCCCTCGGGCCAACCTGCTGCGCTCAGCACGTCAGACACTGCACCCACGGTGCCAGAAGAGCCGTAACATTTGTCCCAATGTTGGCGACTGAACAAAATTTGTGCTTCGTCAAGCACCGCTTTGGCACCGATTTCGGCAGCTTTGAACGCAGAAGGGGTCCACAGATCATCCGCAAAGTATTTCATGGACCAGCCGACGCTGCCGACCCGATAAGACTCCAATGTGCTGGCGCTTTCGTGTTGGCCCAAAATCATTTCGGTCGAACGTCCTCCAATGTCGACCACCAAACGCCGTTCAGTCGATTGCGGAAGCAGGTGCGAGACGCCTAAATAAATCAACCTTGCTTCTTCTTTTCCGGCGATGACCTCGATGGGGAACCCTAACAGGATCTTGGCTTTGGTCAAAAACACATCGCGGTTGCGCGCTTCGCGAAGGGTTTGCGTGGCCACAGCACGCACTTGGCTGGGGTTGAAGCCTGCGATGCGTTCAGCAAAACGCGCCAGACATTCCCAGCCTCGTGCCATGGCGTCCTCGGTCAAGTTGCGTTCCGCATCAAGTCCGTTGCCTTGGCGCACGGTTTCTTTGATGTATTCCACACGGCGCAATTGACCGGCGTCCATTTGGCCAATTTCTAGCCGAAAACTGTTGGAGCCCAGATCGATGGCGGCGTAGAGAGACTTGGTTTGCATGCGGTTTGACCAGCGTTAACAGGCGAAATGCTGATTATGTGACGAAAGTGTGAAAAATAAATGACGCTTTAGGTGTGCAGATCACCGCATCGAACCAGAGCCGTCTGTCGGCTTTCTTGCAACAAGGCAGACGGCTCAAACTTGACGTGAATCACAAGTCAGATTGAGCGTGTTGCCGCAGGGCACACCCTGACAGCAGTGCGCTGTCAAAAAGTCCATCAAGCTTTGCATGGCCTGCAAATCGGCGCGGTAGCGCAAAAATCTGCCCTCGCGTTGCACGCTGACCAAAGCCGCGTGTTGCAATTCTTTGAGGTGAAAGGACAAGGTATTGGCGGGAATGTCGAGCGCTGCAGACAGCTGACCGGGCTGAATACCCTGAGGGCCTGTGCCCAAAATGGCGCGAAACACCTTCAGGCGAGAACTTTGCGCCAAAGCCGCCAGGGCCTTGACGGCAACGTCTTCGTCCATGACGCTAAAAAGGGAAACCGGGCTCATGGTGTGGCCTCTTGAGCAGGGGCGTGCGTGAGCAAGCCCATGGGCAAACGCAGTGTGGCCAGCCAGCACAAAAGCAGCATCAGCGCCGAGCCCAAGAGCGCATACATCAACCCGCCCCACTGGTACAACAGGCCCGACAGCAGCGTGCCCATGAAGCGGCCCAGCGCATTGGCCGCGTAATAAAAACCGACGTCTTCGGCTGCTTTTTCTGAGCCCGCATAGGCCAGCACCAAGTAACTGTGCACCGATGAGTTGATGGCAAAAGCAAAGCCGAACAAGCTCAAGCCACCCACCACCCACCACTGCAGCTGCGGCGCTTGAAAATACATGGCAGCAGCAATACCCAGCGGTATGAAGGTGAGCACCGCAGACCACCAACGCGCTGCAGGCACTTCGCGGCTCAGGCCATCGGCGCTGCGCCGCACGATCTGTGGTGCCAAGGCCTGCACCAGGCCGTAACCAATGGTCCAGGCCGCCAAAAAGCCGCCCACCATGGTGAAGGTCCAGCCCACTGAGTACAAAAACACCGGCACGCCCACCACAAACCACACGTCACGCGCCCCAAACAAGGCCACACGGGCAGCCGCCAGGGCGTTGATGCCCGGGTTTTTGGCGAACAACTCTTTGGCTGAGCTTGAAGGCTTGCTCTTGCCCATCATGGGCGGCAGGCTGCTCACCACCCCGATTAGCACCAAAGCCAAGAGGCCCGACATGGCCCACAAGGAGCCCTGAAAACCCAGCGTCTCTAAAAGCAAGCCGCCCAGAAAAAAGCCAAAGCCCTTCATGGCGTTTTTGCTGCCGGTGAACCAGGCCACCCATTTGAAGAGTTGCCCGTTGCCCGTGTCTTTGGCTTGTGCTTGGGTGATTTTGATGGCCGATTTGCTGGCGGTTTTGGTCAGGTCTTTGGCCACGCCACACACCCCTTGCGCCAGCACCACCCAAGCCACCGACATGGCGGCTGTCCAGTCTGGCTGCAGCGCCGAGAGCAAGCCAAAGCCGATGATCTGCGTGACCAAACCCACGGTGAGCATGCGTGCAATGCCAAAGCGTGTGGCCAGCCAGCCGCCGATCAGGTTGGCCAGCACGCCCGCGCCTTCGTACAGCAAAAACAAAAAGGCCAGCGTGAACGGCGAGTACCCCAGCTTGTAAAAGTGCAGCAGCACCAACATGCGCAAAGCGCCGTCGGTCAGGGTGAAGCCCCAATAGGCTGCGGTGACGATGCCGTAATTGCGTTCAGCAGCGTTCATATCAGATGCCGACGTCGTTCATGTGGCAAGCCAGGTCCACCATGCGGCAGGCGTAGCCCATTTCGTTGTCGTACCAAGCGTAGATTTTGAGCAGCGTGCCATCGGTCACCAGGGTGGAAAGCGCGTCCACGATGGCGCTGCGTGTGTCGCGGGCGTAATCGACGCTCACCAAGGGGCGCTCCTCGTAACCCAAAATGCCGGCCAAGGGGCCTTGGGCCGCAGCGGCAAACAAGGCGTTGACTTCTTCGGCGCTGGTCTCGCGCTTCATCTCAAACACGCAATCGGTCAAAGACGCATTGAGGACCGGCGCACGCACCGCGTGGCCATTGAGCTTGCCCTTGAGATCGGGGTAAATGAGGGCAATCGCCGTGGCGCTGCCGGTGGTGGTGGGGGCCAGGCTGATCATGGCGCTTCGGGCGCGGCGCAGGTCTTTGTGCGGCGCGTCCACCACCAAATTGGTGTTGGTCGGGTCGTGGATGGTGGTGATCTGACCGTGCTTGATGCCAATGGCTTCGTGCACGACTTTGACCACCGGGGCCAGGCAGTTGGTGGTGCAGGATGCAGCCGTGACGATGCGGTCTTTGGCGGGGTTGTACAGCGTGTGGTTGATGCCCACCACAATGTTCAGCACGTCGCCCACCTTGATGGGCGCCGCCACGATCACGCGCTTGGCCCCGCGTTCGAAGTGGCCCTGAATCGTTTCAGGCGTCAAAAACTTGCCTGTGCATTCGAGCACAAGGTCCACACCCATGTCGCCCCAGGGAATATCGGCCGGGTTGGCGTGTGACGAAAAGCCCAGGGTGCGCTCACCGATGCGGATCTGGCTGTCGCCCTCAGCTTCGATGTGCTCGCGCCATTTGCCTTGCACGCTGTCAAAGGCCAACAAATGGGCGGTGGCCGCAGCGCCGCCTTTGAGCTCGTTCAGGTGGACCACCTCCAGGCGGTTGCCTGCGCGGGGGTCGTCCGATTGGCGCTCGGCAGCGCCCATGGCTGCACGCAGAGCCAAACGACCAATTCGGCCCATGCCATTGATTCCGACTTTCATGGTTAATCCTTCGATGTTTCTGGAAATGTCAATTTGCCGATTGTGCCACTTCTGTGTGATCAAACCACAACAAGTTTGTAAGCCAAGCACTTGTTGATCCGGTCCTGTGATGTTTGAAGTAAAAGGCTTGTCTTGGGTTCAGCGATCAGCGGTGTCATCCGCGTGGAAGCCCCGCCCTCAAGAGATGGGTGGTGGTCTGCGAGGATTTATCGCGGCGAGGGCGCCGCTCCTGCAAAAAAGCGTCTTTCCAAACATCATCGGACCGGATGAACAGTGGGCGTGATGCCCCCCCCCAGCAATGGGCTTTTTGACATCAAGAAGTCACATAAACCCCATTTAATCAGTCCTTTCCTTAGGAGTTCTCATGTCGCACCACGATCACGACCCCGTCTTCAATACCTCCAACAATCCCCATTTCCAAGACGTATTGGCCCAATCGCTGCAAAACCCTGCGCGCCGAGGCTTGTTGCGCGGTGGTCTGGGCTTGGCCGGTTTGGCCATGCTGCCCGGTTGCGCCAGCATGGTGTCGGGCATGGCTGCAGCACCTTCGGCGCTGGGCTTTCCTTCCTTGGACAAAAGTTTGCTGGACAACGTGATTTTGCCGCCCGGTTACCAGTACACGGTTTTGCACGCCACCGGGGATGCACTGGATTCAACACTGCCCGCTTACTCCAACAAAGGCACTGAGACCGATGACTGGTCGCGCCGCATTGGTGACCACCACGACGGCATGGACATTTATTACATCGATGCCAACGGCCGCTACACCGAGAAAGAAACTGGCCGCGCCGTGCTGTGTGTGAACCACGAAAGCTCGGCCGATGCGCATTTCATGCACCCCAATGGCCAAACGTCCAATGGCGTGAGCGGCAAAAGGTTTGACCAATTTGGCTCGTGGGACTTGGGTTCGCGCCCCGAATTGGAAGTTCTCAAGGAAATCAACCACCACGGCATTTCTGTGGTCGAGATCGTCAAAACCCCACAAGGCTGGCGCATCAAGCAAGACTCGCCTTTGAACCGCCGCTTCACCGCCCAAACACCGGCCCGCATCAGCGGCCCACGCGCAGAAATCGACAACATCCGCAGCTTCATGGTGACCCGTTGGGACACCGCAGGCGCCATGTCGCGCGGCACTTTGAACAATTGCGGCCACGGCAAAACACCGTGGGGCACATACCTGGGTTGTGAAGAAAACTGGGCGTTTTACTTCCAAGCCACGGGCACGGGCACTGGCCTGTCCCCCAAAGAAGTGGCGGCACGCCGCCGATATGGCGTGGCTGCTGCAGCGCCCGCTGCCGGTGTGCAAAAAGCCATCAGCCAAGGCTGGCACACCGTGTCGGCCACCGACGACCGTTTTGCCCGCTGGAACTTGGCTGCTTTAGGCGCCAACGCTGAAAGGGATTTCCGCAACGAAGCCAATACCTTTGGCTATAACTTCGAGATCGATCCTCTGGCCCCCAATTCCACACCCGCCAAGCGCGTGGCCATGGGCCGTTTTGCCCACGAAGCGGCTGTTTGCGGCATCCCCAAAGCGGGCGAGCCCTTGGCGTTTTACATGGGCTGCGATTCGCGCAACGAGTACATCTACAAGTTCGTCAGCACCGCGGTGTGGGACCCACGCGATGTGGGCGGCGGCATGGTGGCTGGTGACAAGTACCTGAGCGAAGGCAAACTGTATGCGGCCCGTTTTGATGCCACAGGCCAAGGCCAATGGTTGGAGTTGACCATCGCCGATCCGCGTGTTGCCAACTTTGCGTCTTACAAATTTGCCAACCAAGCCGACGTCTTGATCAACCCCCGCTTGGCGGCTGACGCCGTGGGCGCCACCAAAATGGACCGCCCAGAGTGGGGTGCAGTCAACTACCGCAACGGTGAAATCTACTTTGCATTGACCAACAACAATGCAGCCAACCGCACCCCCACCAAAGTGGACGCGGCCAACCCCCGCGCCTACATGGACTTGGACGGCAGAAAAGGCACGGGCAACCCGAACGGCCACATCATCCGTTTCAAAGAGGCGGACAACAAATCGACAGCCAAAGCCTTTGCTTGGGACATTTTCTTGTTCGGTGCAGAAGAGGATGCAGGCGATGCCAACTTGTCCGGCTTGAGCGCCAAAAACGCGTTCTCATCGCCTGACGGCCTGTGGTTCAGCAAGGCCACCGGTATCTGCTGGATTCAAACCGACGACGGCGCCATGACCGACGAGACCAACTGCATGATGCTCGCAGCCATTCCTGGTCAAGTGGGCGACGGCGGCAAAGTCACCGTTAAAAACAAAATGGTGGTCGGTGGTGTTGAGCAAACTGGCACCCAAGAGACCTTTGTGGGTGCCGCTTTGGGTGATGCCAAACTGCGTCGCTTCTTGGTGGCCCCCAAGGGCGCTGAGGTCACCGGCATCACGGAAACCGCCGACGGTCGGACTTTGTTTGTCAACATCCAGCACCCTGGCGAGTTGTCTAAGCCGCTGGCGTCAGGCGAAGCACCACAAAGCGTCTGGCCTGGCAACCAAGGCTACGGAGTCCAGGGCCGTCCACGTTCGGCCACGATCGTGATCACGCGCAAAGACGGCGGCGTGATCGGTCTGTAAACCTCTAGGGTCAGATGTTCAGCAGGGGTGACAGTGGCTCATCCGGGTTGAACATCTGAATACCAAGGCAGCGCTGGTCGATGTGTCTACGTTGCCGATACGTTTTGCACAAATACCAAAAAGTCAGTCACTGAACGAGGTCAATTCATGGCCAATGTCAGCATGGCTTGTTCTACTTTTTGAGAAGCCATCTTGAGGTGTGGGTTGCTGGACTCACTGCCCGCGCGCCCCAAATCCAAGTCAGACTGAAAACCATCACGTTCAGGCCAAACAGCGTTGAGCATGTCAAACCCTGCATCGAAAATGGTGGATTCTGCTTGTTCAATCAATCGGTCGGAACGGCCTGTTTTGGACAGAACAACAACGATTTTTTTGCCTACAGATCGGTTTGTCGACAGTTTTCTGGCCAATGCCAATGTTGGGCGAAGGTCATCCATGGAGGTGCCTGTGGGTAAGAAAACGACGTCGCTTTCTTGGCTCACTTCTTCGGTCAATGAATCGGCCAAACCTCTTGTGTCCACCACGACCAGATCGTAGCCAACGATGGTGCTGCGGAGTTTTTTCAGGCTTTTGAATGCGCGTGCATCGATCTCTGGTTCAATGCCATTGCGCATGCGCATGGCGCTCCATTCCACACACGTCAGTTGTTGAAGATCAAAATCTCCAATCATGACCTTGTACTGTTGTCTCGCTGCGGCAACTGCCAATACGCGTGCCAAGGTGCTTTTTCCGATGCCCCCTTTTTGACCTACAAATGAAACAATCCGCATGCTTGGAGTCCTTAAAATTTGCAAACAGTCAGTGATTGGGGTGTGACTGATGCGTGGTGGGTGTCGCCGCACCAAAGGTCTTTGTCTTGCCCAAGTAGTAACGGTCTAGACGCCATTCATCCAAGATGTCCATCGCCAGATCGAAATCTTTACTTTCTAGAGAGTACAGATCTTTGAGTGAGAAATCGCTTTCATTTTGCAACGAAATGATCAAGGCTGAGAAAATCTGCGCTGTTGTATTTGATGCATCCTGTTCAATGATGAGGGTAGCTTTGTTGATTGCACGCATGTTTTATCCAAAAAACACCTATTTTGATTGCAATGAATCCATGGTAAACACTAATTTTTATGAAATTTTCATGACTTTTCCAATTCAATGGAGTGACTGCTGATCACAGGCTGACATGGTCATGACGATGACATGCAAAAACGTCAAAATTTAAAAATGACCCATACCGTCCAACTGATCTATTTCAATGCTGGGGGTGGCCACAAATCGGCTGCTTTGGCGCTGCAAGAAGTAATCTCCCAGATCCACCCTCAATGGGACGTGGTTTTGATCAATCTCTTTGACGTTCTTGATTCGGATCGGTACTACCAAAAATTGACAGGTTTTGCCCCTGAAGATTTGTACAACTTGAGACTCAAGAGGGGTTGGACTCGAGGTTTGGCAACAGAGCTCAAACTGTTTCAGGCGATGATTCGCCTGTCTTTGCCAAAGCTCAAAAAAAAGATGTGTTCATTCTGGCGCATGACGCGGCCACACTTGGTTGTCTCGTTGGTGCCCAATTTCAACAAGGTCATGTACGAGGCACTGCGTGAAGAGTTACCTGACGCCCCTTACGTCACAGTGTTGACCGATATGGCCGATTACCCGCCCAACTTCTGGATCGAGCCCAACCAAGGTCAGTTCATCATCTGTGGGACTGAGTTTGCGGCATCCCAGGCCGCAAGTTTGGGCTATGACGCCGGGTCCATCATTCAGACATCCGGCATGATTTTGCGTCCCAGCTTTTACAGTAAACCAAGTGTTGACAAAATCGAGCGTTTCGCGCAATTGGGTCTGGACCCCCATCGCCCCACTGGGTTGGTTCTGTTTGGGGGACATGGCTCCAATGACATGCTCAAAATTGCCAAGGCCTTGCCGGATCAACAACTGATTTTTGTAGCGGGGCACAACAGCGCTTTGGCTCAAAAAATAGCGGCGCAATCGAACCGCGCCCAACACCTTGTCTTGGGATTTACCAAAGAGATCGATCAATTCATGCAGCTGAGTGATTACTTTGTGGGTAAACCCGGCCCGGGCAGTTTGAGTGAGGCGGTCCACATGGGATTGCCTGTCATCACGTTCCGAAATTCCGCGACCATGCCCCAGGAGCGCTACAACACGACCTGGGTGGAGGAGAACAAGCTTGGCAAGATCATTTCTTCAGTCAGTGAACTGCCTGAAGCGGTGTCCACGGTGCTCGGCGATCTGCCCAGCTATCGGAAACATGTCCAACAAATCAACAACCAAGCGGTTTTTGAAGTTGTAACAGCATTGGCTCAAATCATGCCCAAACAAGCGGTCAATACAGTTTGAACCCGTGACCTGTGTTTCGCTGAAAGTCCATTAAAAAAAGTCCAGGTCCTGCCGATCTGGTTTCTGACGGGCAAATGCAACGCAGCCTGCCATAGTTTGCTTGTGACTTCGCTTGTCTGTTGCGGGTCCGCATGCTGGTGGTGCCTACAAACAAAACCACTCACCTTTTGCTTCGGCAACAAAAAAACTGAACTTGAGATAACGCTGCCTAGAAGAATCCATCCGGTTGAGGCCAGCCAATTCGCCAATGCCAATCCAGTTTTTGCTGTACGAATCGCTCCTTAATGGTGCATGGAGAACGCGGTAGTCGGCCAAGGTGCGCAACTCGTTGTAAGGTCATAAAAACATGACCCCACGCGACTGAGGTCGATGAGGCGTAGCCGTCTGCTCGGCATCCATCAAGGCAGTTGATCAGGTGAAGGGTAAATTTGACATCACTTTTGGCCGCTTTGGCATGCACATCGAAGGAGCAGGCAGAGTCCTTGGTGCAACTCATGACCGCCAATTGGAGACGGTCAGCCGTTTGAGAAGAGGAGCGATTGCATCCCACGGGTGAGTGGTTTGCCCCTTGCCTGAACCGGTAAAAGTAAGCGGTGTCCGCTTACAGCCCTCTGGCATCGACTTTGGGTGTTGAATCTAGACCGATCCATCGAGCAAATGGGGTTGCCCAAAGGGTCTATGAGCCTTGTGTTGAAACATCAGAGAAGTATGTGCGACATCAAATTGTCACAATCAAAGAAGAAAATAAATCAGTTTCTGATAAAGCAGAAATAACAATTTATCCCTTCTGAACTTGGAGTTCAAATGTTAAAACTGAAATCTTTCATTGCTGCGCTCGGTATGTCCCTTGTGGCTGCGTCTGCGATGGCTGCAGACATCACTGGCGCTGGCGCGACTTTCCCATTCCCTGTGTATGCCAAGTGGGCAGAAGCCTATAAAGCGGCCACAGGTACAGGCATGAACTACCAATCCATCGGTTCTTCCGGTGGCATTCGCCAAATCCGCGCTAAAACCGTGACTTTCGGTGCCACTGACGCACCAGTTCCGGGCGCTGACCTGGACAAAGACGGCATGGTTCAGTTCCCCATGATCATTGGCGGCACCGTGCCTGTGATCAACCTGGACGGTTTCAAGCCCGGCGAATTGCGTGTGACAGGTCCCGTGATGGCCGAGATGTTCATGGGCAAGATCAGCAAGTGGAACGATTCCAAATTGGCTGCTTTGAACCCCGGCAAAAACCTGCCCAACGAAATCATCACCGTGGTGCACCGCGCTGATGGCTCCGGCACCACCTTCAACTGGACCGACTACCTGACTTCGATCAGCAAAGAGTGGGCTGACACCGTGGGCAAAGGCGCTGCTGTCAAGTGGCCTGCTCCAACGTCCGTGGGTGGCAAGGGCAATGAAGGTGTGGCGGCCAACGTGAACCGCATCAAGGGTTCTATTGGTTATGTGGAATACGCCTACGTCAAAAAGAACAACATGAATTTCATGCAAATTCAAAACGCCAATGGCAAATTCGTTAGCCCTGACGATGCAACTTTTGCAGCCGCAGCAGCTGGTGCCGACTGGTTCAGCGTGCCAGGCATGGGTGTGTCCATGGTCAATGCCAAAGGTGACAACAGCTGGCCCGTCAGCACGGCTTCTTTCATCTTGATGTACAAAGCGCCTGCAGACAAAGCTGCTTCGGCTGAAGCCCTGAAGTTCTTCGACTGGTCCTTCAAGAACGGCAAGAAGATGGCCGCTGATCTGGACTACGTGCCATTGCCTGACAGCTTGACTGATCAGATCCGTTCACGCGTCTGGTCACAAATCCAGAAGTAATCCAGCCCATGGTGTGTTATCCGTCGGTTGTGAATCAGCGACCGACGGATTTTTTGTTTAATTTGATGCTCTTTGTTTGATGGGTCAAGACATGCAAACCCCCCTTTACAGCGCAGACAACAACAGCCACCTGATGGTTGTGGTCAAGCGCCAGCGGCTGCAAGACGTGTTGTTTCACCGTCTGACGCAGTTGTTCTCTTTGTTGGTTCTGGTGGCATTGGCCGGGATCATTGTTTCTTTGTTTATCAATGCTTGGCCAACGTTTGCCAAGTTCGGTGCACGTTTCATTTGGTATGTCGAGTGGGACATCATCAACGAAGAGTTTGGTGCGGCCATTGCCATTGTGGGCACCATGGCCAGTGCGGGCATTGCCATGCTGGTGGCGGTGCCTTTGGCTTTTGGTATTGCGGTTTTCCTGACCGAAACCTGCCCTGTTTGGTTGCGTCGCCCTTTGGGCACGGCCATTGAATTGCTGGCGGCAGTGCCCTCCATCATTTACGGCATGTTTGGCCTTTTTGTGTTTGCCCCCTTGTTTGCAGATTTCATCCAGGTGCCACTGCGCGATGTTCTCGGCGGCATGCCCCTCATCGGTTTCCTGTTTGGGGGTGCCACCAACGGCATGGGCATTTTGGCGGCCGGCATTGTGCTGGCCTTTATGGTCTTGCCATTTGTGGCTGCAGTTATGCGCGATGTGTTCGAAATCACACCGCCCATCTTGCGCGAATCGGCCTATGGTTTGGGCTGCACCACTTGGGAGGTGGTGCGCAAGATTGTGTTGCCTTACACCCAAAAAGGGGTCATCGGCGGCATCATGTTGGGCTTGGGCCGCGCCTTGGGTGAGACCATGGCGGTGACCTTTGTGATTGGCAATGCCAACCGCATGCCCACCTCGCTCTTTTCACCGGGCACATCCATTGCTTCGACTTTGGCCAATGAATTCGGCGAAGCCGCCGACTTCCACATGTCGTCTTTGTTTGCGCTTGGATTTTTGTTGTTTGTGATCACTTTTGTGGTGTTGGCCTTGGCCAAAATCATGATCAATCGGGCTGAAAAAGCCAAGGGGTTCTGACATGTCCATGAGCATGAATCACGCGTTGTATCGACGCCGCCGCTTTGCGAACGCTTTGGGCATGGTCACCTCCATGCTGGCCATGGCTTTGGGCTTGACTGTGTTGCTGTGGATTTTGGCAGTCTTGTTTACCAATGGTTTGGCGGCACTCGACTGGAACATCTTGACCAAGGATACACCTGCGCCAGGCACCGATGGTGGGGGTTTGCGCAATGCCATCGTGGGCAGTTTGATGATGGTGGGTCTGTCCGTGCTTGTGGCAACACCTGTGGGGATCTTGGCGGGCATCTACCTCACCGAATACGGCGATCAAAGCAAAACGGCTGAACTGACCCGCTTTGTGACCGACATCATGTTGTCTGCGCCCTCGATCGTGATCGGTTTGTTTGTTTATGCCATCGCTGTGGCCACCTTGGGCGGGTTTTCTGGCTATGCAGGCAGCTTGGCTCTGACGCTGATTGCTGTGCCTGTGGTCATGCGAACCACTGAAAACATGCTCCGGTTGGTGCCTGGCAGCTTGCGCGAGGCAGCTTTTGCCCTGGGCGCGCCTCGTTGGAAAGTGTCTTTGTCGGTGACGCTGCGCGCTGCCAAAAGCGGTGTGATCACTGGTGTTTTGCTCGCCATCGCCCGCATCAGCGGTGAAACAGCACCTTTGTTGTTCACCGCATTGAGCAACCAGTTTTACAACGATGACATGAGCAAACCCATGGCCAATTTGCCGGTCGTGATTTTCCAGTTTGCCATGAGTCCTTACGACAACTGGATTCGTCTGGCCTGGGGCGGTGCCCTTTTGATCACCTTGACGGTTCTGGTTTTGAACATTCTGGCCCGCGTGTTTTTCAGGGACAAACAATCAGCCTGAGGCTGATGGTTCCGAATTTCGCTGCTTTTTTACTTTGCATTCACAGGAATAAACATGCCTGACAAGACACCGACCCAAAACGCCCTTGAAGTGCGTAACCTCGACTTTTTTTACGGCAAATTCAAAGGCCTGAAAAACGTCAACCTTGACATCGCTGAGCACCGCGTCACTGCTTTCATTGGACCCTCTGGCTGTGGCAAGTCCACACTGCTGCGCACGCTCAACCGCATGTACAGCCTCTACCCTGGTCAACGCGCTGAAGGCGAGATCAAGTTTTACGGCCAAAACATTTTGGACAAAGGTCAAGACCTGAACTTGCTGCGCGCTCAAATCGGCATGGTGTTCCAAAAGCCCACGCCTTTCCCTATGTCGATTTATGACAACATTGCCTTTGGTGTTCGTTTGTACGAAAACCTCAGCCGCGCCGACATGGACGAACGCGTGGAATCGGCCCTGTCTAAGGCAGCCATCTGGAACGAAGTCAAAGACAAACTGGGTCAAAGCGGTTTGTCTCTGTCCGGTGGCCAGCAGCAACGCCTGTGCATTGCCCGCACGGTGGCGGTCAAGCCCAAAGTCATTTTGCTGGACGAGCCCACATCGGCTTTGGACCCCATCTCGACCGCCAAAGTTGAAGAACTGGTCAGCGAGTTGAAGAAAGACTACACAGTGGCCATCGTCACACACAATATGCAGCAAGCTGCCCGTGTATCTGACTTCACTGCTTATATGTACCTGGGCGAATTGGTGGAGTTTGGCCAGACGGAACAAATTTTCATGAAGCCTGCGCGTCAAGAAACAGAAGATTACATTACAGGCCGTTTTGGCTGATCAGGGGGAAAAAATGGATAAGCACATTTCGAGTCAATTTGACGCTGACCTGACCAACGTGTCGTCGCGTGTTCTGGAGTTGGGCGGCTTGGTGGAGTCGCAAACTCGCCATGCTGTTTATGCGCTGGCGCAATTCAGTATGGAAGTGGCCGAACAGGTCATCGCCACTGAAAAGCAAGTCAACAGGCTGGAGGTGGAGATCGATGCCGAATTGGCCTCCATCATTGCCCGCAGGCAGCCAACCGCACGCGATTTGCGTCTGCTGATGGCCATTTCCAAAATCACGGGCAATCTGGAACGCGCCGGGGACGAAGCGGAGCGCATTGCCCGGATGGTCAAACAGATTCTGGCGCAGGGAAGCCCACACAATTTGCCTTCATCTGAGTTGCGTGTCGCCTCTGATTTGGCTTCGGGATTGTTGCGCAAGGCCTTGGATGCGTTTGCTCGATTGGATGTCAACACCGCTTTGGTCATTTTGAAAGAAGATGACCTGATTGATGTGGAATTCAATGGCTTTGTGCGCAAGCTGATCACTTACATGATGGAAGATCCACGCACTATTTCTGCCAGTCTGGATTTGCTGTTTGTGGCCAAAGCCATTGAGCGCATTGGTGACCATGCCAAAAACATTGCTGAATTCGTCATCTATGTGGTCAAAGGTGCCGATGTGCGACACACGGCCCTAACAGAGATTGAAAAAGCGGTGCAATGAGAACCCTGCCCAGGATCCTCATAGTTGAGGACGAATCGTCCATCGCAGAGTTGATTTCGGTCAACCTTCGTCACAATGGTTTTCAGCCTGTGTGGGCCATGGACGCCGAGTCAGCCCAAAAAGAGCTTGATGAAATCTTGCCCGATGTCATCTTGCTCGATTGGATGCTGCCGGGAGAAAGTGGTTTGACATTGGCCAGGCGCTGGCGTGCGACTGCTCGAACCAAGTCCATCCCCATCTTGATGTTGACCGCAAGAGGTGATGAGTCTGATCGGGTGGCGGGCTTGGATGCGGGCGCGGACGATTACATTGTCAAACCTTTTTCACCCCGTGAGTTGCTTGCACGTATCCGCGCAGTTTTACGCCGCCGTGTGCCTGAGTCTGCAGGTGGTGCTGTCAAGGTGGGTGATCTTCAGCTCGATGCCGACACATACCGGGTGAGTTGGCAGGAAAAGCCGCTCAAAATTGGTCCGACCGAGTTCAAGTTGCTTCAGTACATGATGCGCCACCCTGAACGTGTTCACACCAGGGGTATGTTGCTAGACAAGGTTTGGGGTGACCATGTGTACATTGAAGAGCGCACGGTCGATGTGCACGTTAAGCGTCTTCGTGAGTCCTTGGGTGACGCGGGCAGCATGATCGAGACTGTGCGTGGTGCAGGCTACCGTTTGACTGCCGCGCCTTTGGTTTGAGTGATGCTGATTGCTGTTGTTGAACTTATAGCCCTTTTGGGCTTGGTTGTTGCACCGGTTTGGTTTTTTGGGGGTCTGACCCTGGCCCTGTGCACGGCTTTGTTGGTGTTGCTGTTAATTGTCCTTGTACAGAGATGGAAAGCACAGCGACTGGAGGTTTGGTTGTCTCGTCCCAATTGGCGCGAGGATTTGGCTTGGGGCGGCATTTGGGGTGAAATCGTTCTGCGCATTCAACGCCAACTGCGGCACCACGACAAGCAATTGAGCAGCAGTGATCAGCGTTTGCAGTATTTTTTGCAAGCCATCCAAGCCTCACCCAACGGCGTGACATTGCTCGATGTTGAAGGGCGAATTGAGTGGTGCAATGCCACTGCATGTAACCATTTGGGACTCGATGCCAAGGGTGACGTGCAGCAACATATCGTTCACTTGCTGCGTGACCCGTCATTTTCAAAGTACTTTGCCCAGTCAGAACACGAGGGTGAAATCGTCATCGATGGACGTTCTCCTTCTTTGGCCCAAATGCCCAAGTTGTCTATACAGTTGCACAGGTATGGCGAGGGTCAGCATCTCCTGTTGAGCCGTGACATTACCTTGGTCGCTTTGGCCGACGCCATGCGCCGTGATTTTGTGGCCAACGTGTCACATGAAATTCGCACTCCCCTGACGGTGTTGAGTGGTTTTGTGGAAACGCTGATCTCCATCCCTCTGGAGCAGGATGAGCAGCATGTCTATTTGCGTTTGATGGCGGTGCAGGCGGCTCGCATGCAAAATCTGGTGGCCGATTTGTTGACTTTGTCGCAGCTTGAAGGCAGTCTGCCTCCGGGCAAGCAGGAAACGGTGTCCTTGAGCGAAGTAATGTCGCAAGTGGCCAGCGATGCTGCGTCATTGTCAGCTGTTTTGTCGGGGCAGTTGGGTGATGAGCGCGGGCCTGTCCATGAGTTGGTTTTCGACAAGTCCACGCCATGGTGCTTGTTGGGTGTACGCAGCGAGTTGTTCAGTGCCGTGTCCAACTTGGTGAGCAATGCCGTGCGCTATACCCCGGCAGGGGGTGTGGTGCGCGCGGGTTGGTTCAAGGTGCCCGATGGTGTGGTGTTTCGGGTCACCGACACTGGCCCAGGCATTGCAGCCCAGCATTTGCCACGTTTGTCTGAGCGTTTTTACAGGGTTGACCGAAGCCGATCGCGTGAGACCGGTGGCACCGGATTGGGTTTGGCCATTACTAAACATGTGGTTCAACGCCATGGCGGTGAATTGCGCATCGAAAGCCAATTGGGCAAGGGTTCGACTTTCATGCTGTTTTTCCCGGCCAGTAGGGTTGTAGATTTGACTGCAAATTGAAGTTAGTCACCGGCAGTTTGTCATATAAACGACTTCAAAATGTCTTCTTGGTTTCATGCTGTGAGTGAATCATGCAGTCATAGGAGATGTAGAAATGCGCGTCACAGTCATTGGTTCGGGTTATGTAGGTTTGGTTACAGGAGCGTGTCTCTCTGACCTGGGTTTCAAGGTGGTTTGCCTGGACAAGGATGCTGAAAAAATCCGCACCTTGCAAGAGGGTAATGTGCCCATTTTTGAACCAGGCCTCAAAGCCTTGTTGAACAAAAATCAAGCCGATGGCCGTATACGTTTTACATGCGATGCTGTTGATGCCATAGAGCATGGCGATGTTCTGTTCATCGCAGTGGGTACTCCGCCATCCGAGGACGGTTCTGCCGATTTGGGACATGTGCTGTCGGTGGCGTCCATGGTGGGTCGCCATCTGAAAGGCTTCAAACTGGTGGTCAACAAATCCACCGTGCCTGTGGGAACGGCGGATCAGGTTCGTGCAGCGATCGCCCACGAATTGTCCCAGCGTGGCATGCCTCACGATATGTTCGACGTGGTGTCCAATCCCGAGTTCCTCAAAGAGGGGGCGGCCATCGACGATTTCATGCACCCTGACCGGATTGTGGTCGGCTTGGACGAGGGGCCTCACCATGCCCGCAGCCAACGCATGATGGGGGATTTGTACGCCAGTTTCAACCGCCACCATGCCCGCACTGTCTGGATGGATGTGCGCAGCGCTGAACTGACCAAATACGCGTCCAATGCGATGCTCGCTGCACGCATTTCGTTCATGAACGAGATCGCCAATCTGGCCGATGAGTTGGGTGCTGATGTGGACCAGATACGCCGCGGCATGGGCGCTGACGAACGCATCGGTCACGGCTTTTTGTACGCGGGGTGTGGTTATGGCGGGAGTTGTTTTCCGAAAGACACACAAGCGCTGGTCAGCACCGCCAAGTTGCATGGTCACAGCATGGCCGTGGTCAGTGCTACAGAAATTGTGAATGAACGTCAAAAACGGATTTTGGTTGAACGTTTGGTTCAGCATGCCGGCGAGG
Source organism: Comamonadaceae bacterium (assembly GCA_027486555.1). Lineage (GTDB taxonomy): Bacteria > Pseudomonadota > Gammaproteobacteria > Burkholderiales > Burkholderiaceae_C > Limnohabitans_A. The sequence continues at coordinate 19,863 of JAIXOX010000041.1, read as the reverse complement.
ATTTGTCGGGTTTAAAAATTGCTATTTGGGGTTTGGCTTTCAAGCCCAACACCGATGACATGCGCGAAGCGCCCAGCCGGGTGGTCATACGTGAGTTGTTGGTGCGGGGTGCTGAGGTGACCGCATACGATCCCGTGGCCAGCACAGAGGCCATGAAAGTTTTGCGGGAGGACTTTGCTCAAGATCCTGAATTGCTGTCGCGATTTGAAATTGTTCCAAGCGATATGCAGGCTTTGCAAGGCGCGGATGCCTTGTTGGTCTTGACCGAATGGAAGAATTTTCACAACCCAGACTTTGAAGCCATGAAAGCGATCATGCGCAACCCCTTCATTGTGGATGGGCGAAATTTATACAACCCACAGGCTTTGCAGGCACTGGGCTTGGCCTACCAAGGGGTGGGTCGTCGCAATGCCTTGGTTCGCGGTTTAAAGTTTGACCGCAGTCAGCCTGATCAGCCAAAGATCGAGCCCGAGCAGCCGTCTTCTTCGAGCGCCCCTGTGAATGCCTAAAGGTTTTTTCTTTTTGATCCTGGCGCAATTTGCCAGTGGCTTGGCGGACAACGCCTTGATGATCTTGGGGGTTTATTTTTTACAAGAGCAAGGCTATCCGCCCTGGTGGGCACCTTTGCTCAAGTTTTCTTTCACTTTGTCTTATGTGCTCTTGGCTCCCGTGGTTGGGCCTTTGGCCGATGCTTTTCCCAAAAATCGCTTGATGGCTGCGATGAATGGTTTGAAACTGGTAGGCGTGATTTTTTTGGTCACGGGTGTTCATCCTTTGTTGGCCTTTGCATTGACTGGATTGGCCGCGGCCTTGTACGCACCCGCCAAGTACGGTTGGGTGTGCGAATCGGTATCGCCGCGTTTATTGGTCAAGGCCAATGCGTGGTTGGAGGTGTCGGTGGTGATGTCGGTGATGCTGGGCGTGGCCTTGGGTGGGGCAATGATTCATGCTCACATGTCACCAGGTTTACAACACCTCATTCCTGTGATCAGTTCCGAATTCCATATGGGCGTTTCGACTCAGATTTTGGGCGCTTTTGCCGTGGTGGCTGCGGTGTACGGGATTTCTGCCTTGTTCAATATGGGCGTGGGCACGGTCAAAGTTCAAGCTGTTCAGCGATTGACCTTGTCCGCCATGCGTTGGTCAACGTTTTGGCGTCACAACCGCCAGTTGTGGGCCGACCCATTGGGAGGCATGTCTTTGTATGTCACCACTTTGTGTTGGGGCGTTGGCGCAGTGCTGCAGTTTGCCGTGCTGGTTTGGGCGCAGACAAATGCAGGTTTGACGTTGCAACAAGGTGCCTATTTGCAAGCGGTAGTGGCCTTGGGCGTGATTGGTGGGGCGGCCATGGCGGCGTCAACGTGCCAAATTTTCGATGCTCGCCGGGCATTGCCTTGGGGACTGGTCTTGGCCGTGCTGTTGCCATGTATGGCGCTCACAAAAGTCTTGTGGCTGGCCGTGATCATGCTGCTTTTGGCGGGCTGGGCCGGGGGCATGTTGTTGGTGCCCATGAATGCTTTGCTGCAGCACCGTGGCGCAAAAATCATGAAATCGGGTCGCTCCATTGCCGTTCAAGGCTTCAATGAAAATCTGAGTGTACTGGTCATGCTGGGCATTTACAGCGCAATGCTGGCTTGGGACGTTCCCTTGTTGCCCATCATGCTGCTGTTCAGTCTTCCCTTGTTGGCAGCACTCAAACCATGGAAAGCCCTGAGATTGAAAAACTGAATCAGCCAGGGTGGTGGTCTTTGACGACCGAGCGGAAGATCGTTTCAACCTGATTGGCAATTTGGTGCCAGTCCCAGGGTGCAACACTGGAGGCAGTGTGTTGTCGAGCCTTGCGCAAAGTGGCGCTGCTGCGGGTGATTTTCAGAGCGTTGAGCACATAGAGCTGCGGGTCTTCACCCGGCACGAGCCATCCGTTGTGTTCGTGGCGTATGAGTTCTGTGGCGGCTGCACAATCAAAGGCCAAGACGGGCGTGCCACTGGCCAGTGCTTCCAGAGTCACGTTGCCAAATGTCTCGGTCAGGCTGGGGAACAAAAACAAATCTGAACTGGCGTAGGCCACCGCCAACTGCGCGTGGCTGCACATGCCCATGAACACCGCCTCGGGGCAATCGGATTGTAGTTTTGCACGGTATGGGCCATCGCCCGCAAAAACCATTTTGACTTTTCTGCCACTTTGCTTGAGTGACTGGTAAGTGTTCACAATGAGGTCAAGGTTTTTTTCTGCAGCCAAGCGACCTACCGACAGCAGCACCACTGTGTCATCTTGCACTTGCCATTCAGCCCTTTGTGCCAGACTGCGTTGCCCAGGGTGAAAGACCTGTGTGTCGACGCCCCGCGCAACAACGCGCAAATTTTCAAAACCCGATGCCAACAATTGCGCCTGCAGGGCCATGGTAGGAACCATGGTGCACAAGGTGCGGTTGTGAAATTTCCGCAAATAAGACACGATTGGTTTGCTCAACCAACCAACGCCGTAGTGCCTGCTGTAACTGTGAAAATTGGTTCTGAAATCCGAGGTCACTGGCAGGCGCAACACCTTGGCTGCTTGAAGGGCCGACCATCCCAAAGGGCCTTCTGTGGCGATGTGCACAAGGTCGGGTCGCTTGAGAGTCCACGCCTTGACGAGTTGTTTTTTACTGGGAAATCCCAATTTCAGCTGCGGGTAACGAGGGATCGGCAAGCCGCGCAACAACAGTTCAGACCAACCTGTTTGTTGTGAAGCAGTGTCGTGCTTGTCTTGCCGGGGGCGAATGAGTTGGATGGTGTGTTGACGTTGACTCAATTGCAAGATAAGTTTGGACAGGGTCAGGGCCACACCATTGACTTCAGGGGGCCAAGTCTCGGTGACTACAGCAATTCGCAAAGCTGAGTTCTCGGGTTCAAAATTCTCAACAAGCAAGTGATCAATCGATACATGTTCCATAGGTAACATCATGACTTGTCGATTTAACAACTTGATGACAAAAAATTGGAAATTTTAGGGGTGCTAAATGTGATGGTCTGGGAGAATGTCACTGTTTTTTCACATGACTTCTTCATGATAGTCAAACCATTATTGGAGGTTTTCGCGTGAAAGATTTTTTTGAAGCTTTGCGGGTTCAGCGTTGGGATGATCATCGTTACTACCACCACTGCCGCATCAATCAGTCCTTGCATTTTTTAAGTGCTATGGCATTTGTCTTGGCGTATGTCCTGTTGTTCATTGATCCGCCCTTGGCAGCCTTGCTCGCCTGGTTGGTGTCTATGACATCGCGACAAGCCGGTCATTTTTTCTTTGAACCCTTGGGTTACGACGAAGTCAATCAGGCTACACAAGAATTCAAGGAAGAGATCAAGGTTGGTTACAACCTTCGGCGCAAGGTCGTTTTGCTCAGTGTATGGGCACTGTTGCCTCTGGGAATTTTCATGAACCCCGGTCTGTTTGGCCTCTTGCCGACCCATGAAGATTTTTCCGGCTTCTTGCGTGCAGTTGGTTATGCGTGGTTGTACTTGGGCGCTGGCGCCTTGCTGTTTCGCACCTTGCATTTGTTTATTTTGCAAGATGCTCAGACCGGATTGGTGTGGATGACCAAAATCATCACTGACCCTTTTCACGACATTTACCTGTATCACAAAGCTCCGCTGCAATTGCTGCGTGGTCAACGCTTTGCGCATCAGGATGCTCATCAGGTCAGCCGCTGATCCAGCACTCCCGTCAGTCTCACATGACTGACGGGAGTAAGCTTTCAGAGGTTGAAGGTCTCTTTCAAAATGCGTCTTCGGATCGATTTGTTGGTGAGTTGAGCATCTTGCCACCACCAACCATCTTGTTGCATTTGTTTGGCTGCTCGCACAAACCGCTCCAAAACAGCTTCAAAGTCGGCATCGCTGTAATTGAGGCTGAAAATCAAGCGACCCGTGCCAACCCAACTCAGTGCCAAACCTTCATGCCTGAGGTAGTACTGAAGCATCCAGTTGTAGCGACTCGCTTGGGTGTAAAACAAGGTCCAGACACTGGACATGTTGGCGGCTTGCAAGGGCACGCCGTGTTGTTGCATGGTGAGGTTGAAGTGTTGTGCACGCGCATTCCAAAGGGCATCGACCCCCTTGTAAATGGCCTGAATTTCAGGCGTTTCAAGTTGGTCCAAAAAGGCAGACATGGCGCCCATCACCACCGGGTGTGCATTGAAGGTGCCGCGCGCAAAGCAAATGTCTGCCGGACGCTTCTCATTAAATCGGCGCATCCACCGGTGCTCACCACACACCACACCCACCGGAAAACCACCGCCCAATGTTTTGCCGTATGTGACCATGTCGGCCTTGACGCCAAAGTAGGCTTGTGCACCACCGGCGGCCAAGCGAAAGCCCAAAAACACCTCGTCAAAAATCAGCGCAATCCCTTTGTCAGTACACACCTGCCTCAAGGCTTTCAGCCAAGCGGTGTAAGCCTCACGGTCATAGGCAGCGCGTCGGCTGCTGTCCACCAGGGTCGAGTCACCGGGCGCGTTGGCGTTGGTGTGCAGCGCTTGCAAAGGGTTGATCAACACGCAAGCAATGTCCTTGCGACTGCGCAACACGTCCAGGCTGCGTTCGTTCATATCGCTCAGGGTGTATGTCTCGCGTGGGGGCATGGGGTTGCCTGGACCGGGTTGAACATCCTCCCACCAGCCATGGTACGCACCACAAAAGCGCACGATGTTGGGGCGGCGTGTGTGGTAGCGAGCGAGTCGAACCGCTTGCATCACGGCCTCGGTGCCCGACATGTGAAACGATACCTCGTCCAAGCCGGAAATGGCTTTGAGGCGCTGTGCATTGCTCGCCACCACAGGGTGGTAAGAGCCCAGCACCGGTCCCAAGTCCTGAGTCTTGGCCAGACCTTCGGCCATGGTCTTTTTGTAAAAGTCTGCGCCGAACACGTTGACGCCATACGAACCCGTCAAATCATAAAACACCTGCCCGTCCAGGTCGATGACTTGAACGCCTTGCGCAGATTCCAAAAAGGAGCCGACTTTCAGATGCTCTTGCACCATGGGGCTGAATTGAAAGGGCACTCGGTAGGCCGTGATGAACTGCATGTCCGAGATGTTTTCTCGGGCACTGGCCGTGGCCGCAATACTCTTGCTGTGCCGTGTTTGAAGGCTCTGGGCCAAGTCCATGAAGGCCGCCCGTCGAAGGCTCTGGATGTTGGCAGGTGCCCCATCACAGCCAAAAAACGTGCTGTCGTCAAAGCTGTAGCCTGGCAGCCAGCGGGCCAGGCGTTTGGCCATGCGCGAGTGGCCAGCCAACGAACGGTGTTTGGCCCTAGAAAGCTTTATGCGCTGTCCAAGCGCCGGAGCGAAGGCCGCTAGCAATCCCAAACCGATCCAAGAGGAGTTCACAGTCAATTTCCTTGTGTCAACAAAATTTCTTTTTATTCAATTTGAGTGACAACATGATGAAGATTCGCACACTGTTTCAAAAAACACTTCTGCAAGAGGACTTGAATTTCTTGCTCACCAACCGCATTCCACGCATTGCTCTGACCCATTTCATGGGTTGGTGGAGTCAGCTTAAAAACCCCTTCGTGGTCAAAGCCTCCATGGCCGTGTGGCGCTGGTTCAGCGACCTTGATTTGAGTGAAGCCAAGCAGCAAAAATTTGACAGCCTGCACGCCTGCTTTACCCGAGAGCTCAAAACTGGCGCTCGGCCCGTAGACCCTGATCCATCGGTTTTGACCTCGCCTTGCGACGCCATCGTGGGGGCTTTCGGTGTCATCAGCGAGGGTCAGGTGTTTCAGGCCAAAGGGTTCCCTTACCGCTTGCAAACTTTGTTGGGAGATGGCGCTGCTTGCAGCCATTGGCCGCAAGCGCTTGAAGGCGGCAAGTACCTGACCTTGCGCTTGACCAGCACCATGTACCACCGGTTTCATGCACCGCACAACGTGCAACTCCAACATGTGACCTACATCTCGGGCGACACCTGGAACGTCAACCCCGTGGCGCTCAAGCGAGTGGCGCAACTGTTTTGTAAAAACGAACGCGCCGTGCTGCACATGCGGGCCCAGTCTGGCGAGCCGTTTTTGATCGTACCGGTGGCTGCCGTGTTGGTGGCCAGCATGCGTTTTCACGCGGTCGACGTTTTGCTGAATTTACGCTACAAAGGTCCCAACGAAATCCCCTGTGTTGCCAACTATGTCAAAGGCCAAGAGATGGGGTGGTTTGAACACGGATCCACCATTTTGGTGTTTGTGCCTACGGGTTTCGAATGGGCCGATGGGCTCACCACGGGTATGCGTATCAAAATGGGTGAGCCCTTGTTGACCAGGGTTTGAGCGGCTCAGGATGGGGTCAGTACTTTTCTGGCACCATCATGTTATCGGGCACCGGATGGCGAATGTAATCCGGGTTGCGCACCCGCTCAGGCAACAAGACCTGAGGATGTTCCACCTCGTGGTAAGGAACTTGACTCAGCAGGTGGTCAATGCAGTTCAAGCGGGCTTTTTTCTTGTCCACCGCTTGCACCACCCACCAAGGGGCCTGCGGAATGTGGGTGCGCTCGATCATGGTTTCCTTGGCCCGTGTGTAGTCTTCCCAGCGGCGGCGGCTTTCCAGATCCATGGGGCTGAGTTTCCATTGTTTCAGCGGGTCATGGATGCGGCCCAAAAATCGTGCATGTTGTTCGTCATCGGTGATGGAGAACCAATATTTCATCAGCTGAATGCCACTGCGCACCAGCATTTTTTCAAATTCGGGCACTGACCTGAAGAACTCTTCGTATTCTTCATCGCTGCAAAATCCCATGACCCGTTCCACGCCGGCCCGGTTGTACCAGCTGCGGTCAAATAGCACGATTTCACCAGCTGCAGGCAGGTGCGAGACATAGCGTTGAAAGTACCACTGCGTTTTTTCGCGGTCGTTGGGGGCGGGCAGGGCGGCAACTCGGCACACCCGGGGGTTCAGGCGTTGCGTGATGCGCTTGATCACGCCACCTTTGCCTGCCGCGTCCCGACCTTCAAACAAGATCACCATGCGGTGGCCAGTTTTGACCACCCAGTCTTGCAACATCACCAGCTCAGATTGCAAGCGTAAAAGCTCACGAAAGTACTGGGTTCGTTCGCTGTTGGCCAACGGGTTGCTGCCTGATTGCTCGCCCCAGCGGTCGTCCAGTTCCAGCTCCAGTTCTTCGTCCAGGCTGTCCAACAGGTCTTCGCGCAGTTGGCGCATTTGTGATTCTTGAATGGACTCGGCTTTTGTCATGAGGTACCCAAGGTAAAGAATTTTAATGTGACGCAAACTTGTGAATTTTTGATGACGGTTTCGAGACTGCCGTGTCATGACATTTTCATGACGCTGTCCAATAATTCAAACCCATGCAACAGATTGTCTGTGGCAAGGAATGTACATGCGCGTTTTCACCATGGCCTCGCATGAGGTGCACGAGTCCGACACGATCCCCCAAACATGGCCACCACAGGGTTTTGTGTGGATGGCTTTTTCACGACGCGAATTCGAGTTGATGCAAGTTCAGCTTCAAAAATCGGTTGTGGATTGGTTGGGTGTGAGCCTGCATGAGTTGCATGTGCAGGACCTCTTGAACAACCAACTGCCTTCACACTTTGACTACACCGCTGATTATGACTTGCTGGTGTTCAGGCGATTGGCCCGAGGTCGAACTGAAACCGACTTGGCCAAACCAGGGGTCATTTTGCACCAGGAAAACACCATGAGTGGACCTGGTATTTTGAGGAAGATAGACACCAGTCCCGTGGCCTTTTTGTGGCTTGATCGCTTGGTGATTTCTGTGCATCCGGTGGACTGTGCGGTTCTGTCACACTTTGCGGCCCGATTGTTGACGGCCGCCAGCTTGGCCCCTGCCCAAGCGGCACACCGCTTGCCTGCCAACCCTGCAGACCTGATGTTGCGCATGGTCAGCCATGTGGTCGATGCTTACCTGGATTTGCGCCGTGAACTCACCCGGCAGCTGGACCATTGGCAAACCCGTTTGCTGGATCCGCATACACATTTCAACGATTGGTCGGCCTTGCTCAATGCGCGTTTGAGCTTGCACTATCTTGAGGAGGTGTGCGAGGACCAACGCGCCGCCATTCATGATTGGATTGCCGCACTGGACTCATGGTCTGAGGACGGACTCTACCCTGCGAAAAGTTTGGACATGCTCAAGGTCAGAAGTCGCGATGTGTTGGAACACATTGAACGTGTGGTTCACCATGTGGGGCGATTGGAGCAAAGCGCTGAAACCGCTGTTCAGATGCACTTCAACGTGCAAAGCAACCGCACCAATGAGGTCATGCGAACCTTGACGGTGTTGACGGCCATTTTTCTGCCGCTGAACCTGATCACCGGTTATTTCGGCATGAATTTTGAAAACTTTCCTGCCCTGCATGCCGAGGGTGGGGTACGGTGGACCGAAGTGCTCATGATCGTTGTGGCGCTGACCTTGGCCTGGGTTTTCTGGCGTCGGCGTTACATCGGGCAATGAGGTGCGCGGGCCACCCGCAAAATCAGCGCGCCAAACAGCACAGACACCGTGGCCAAGGCCAGGGTGCTGGTGATCCAAAAGGTGTCCACCGCAGGGCGAGAGATCCAGCTCAGGCCCAAGGCGGTGTCCTGATAGGCCCACAGGTAGCCGCCCATGAGTCCCGCACCCCAAAGCAAGGCGGTGTAGATGACCAAGGGAGCCACGGTGATGCGGTAGCAGCGCAACAAAAACACGCTGGTGGCCTGAACCGCGTCAGCCAGGTGGTAAAGGGCCACCCAGCCTAACCACACGGTCGCAGTTTGGGCCACCACGGGGTCGGTGGTAAAAGCCTGCGCAATGGTGCTCCGACCTGCCAGCAAAGCGCCCGCGCAAACCAAGGCCGACACCACCGTCAGACCCAGCCCCAAATAAGTGGCCCGCCGTGCTTGATCCACTTGCTTGGCGCCTAGCCAGTAACCGGTGCGGGCACTGCTGGCAATGCCCAAGGCCAGAGGCACCATGTACAGCACCGAGGCCAGGCTGGCTGCAATCTGGTGGCTTGCAGAAGCCACTTCTCCGAGCCGGGCCACGAACAGCGCCATCATGGTGAACGATGTGACTTCCACCATGACTGTCAGGCCCGCTGGAATGCCCAGCTGCAAGTAACGTTTCAAGATGGGCCAATGCGGCACTTCGGGCCGCTGCCACAGTCCATAGGGCTGGTAAATGTCTTGGCTGCGCAGCAGCCAAAGCCCCGTCAGCATCATCAAGCTGTTGACCACCAAAGTGGCCCAGGCACAACCCACCACGCCCAAGCCTGGCCAATGGCCCATGCCAAAAGTGAACAGCAGCGACAAAGGAATTTTCACGAACAGGGCCCCGGCTTGCAGCCAGGTCACCAAGCGCGGCAAGCCCAGACTTTGGTTCAGAGTCCCGTACATCCTGAACAGCAAAGAGGGGATCAAGGCGATCGCCAAAATCCGCAAATAAGAACGGACTTCGGGCCACAACTCCAGGGGCACTTGTGTCCACGACAACCATGGGTCCGGGAACCAGAGCCCAGCCATGCCCGTCAAGGTAGCCAAGGCGGTAATGTAAAGAGCCTGTCGAAATGAACGGCCAAGATCGCGGATGTTGCCCGCACCGTGCAACTCGGACCACACGGGCAGCAGGGCCTGCACCAAGCCATTGAGGGCCACATAAATGCTGATGTAAATGGAAGATGCCAGTGACAAGACCGCCAGGGCTTGGGGGCTGTAGCGGCCGGCAATGACCGTGTCGGCCACACCAAACGACATGACCGCCAGTTGACCCACCAACACGGTGCCGGCATGCCGTGCGATGGTCTTGAGTTCAGACATGGGTTCAGTCTTGAGCTGCGTTGGCGGGTGGCGCAGGCGCTACAAATGGGGGCTGCGCAAGGTATACAGCCCGGTAAATCAAGATGTGTTCGTTCTTGTCGCCCGGTCGTTGGGCTCTGGCATGTTGAATCCAGCCCATGCGCTCTATTTTTTCAGCCATCAAGGGCAGGTTTTTCTCGTCAATGATCAACCAAGGACAGTCGGGCTCGGGCGCTTGCAGGGGTTCGAGCTTGAATTGGCCGTGAAACAAAAATGCCGTGCCTTGCGCTTTGCTCAGGCCAGCATATTGCAGACAGTGTGAATTACCCGTGGTGGCTTTCACTTTTTCGATCAAAGGGGCATAACTGCGGGCGTAATTGAGCAATGGCAACCACAAGGTCATCAGCAAAAACCAGCACAGCACGGCCCCGCCAGCTGGCATGGCCATGATCTTCCAAATCGCAGCGCGGTGATGGCCAATGCGCCATTGAACCAACCAGGCCCAAGCCCCTGTGGCCAAGAGGGCCGTGCAGAAGATGATCCATGAAAATACATTCACAAAACCCGGGGCCAGTTTGGCCACGTTGGCGGCAGGGCTTGCAGGATAACCGGTTTGCATGGCCACCCAAACGACCCAGATGGCCAAAGCGCAAAACGAAAAAAACAACAAGGTGAACCAGTCGATCAAAGCCCCCAAACTGCGCCGCAATGTGGGCAATGCAAACGCAGCCAGGCAGGCGATGGCAGGCAGGGCAACCAGCAGTGCACGGTCGGTCATGCCGGTCAACCAGGTGTCCGTGATGGTCACCCCCACAAACCACAAGGGCAGTGCCAAGTGAGGGTATCGCCAGATATGGGTCAATTGCCTGCGCCAACGCCACAAAGACCAAACTGCCAAAGGCCAAGCCGGCCAAGTGAACCACACCAACAGTTTGGCCAACATGTGCATGTCGAACAGGGAGTGTGTCACCACGCGCCAACGCCACAAGTCCAAAGCTCCGGCGGTCGTGATGCACAAAAGACAGATCAAGGCCAGCAAACCCAGGTCCAACACCCGCATCCGTTGTTGGGTCAGGTCCGGTTGTGCAGCTGCACGGATCAAGGAGCCCCCAATGCCCAGGAACAGGGCCAGACTGGGGGCGCCTGAAAGCGTCAAGCCCAGCATGCCCAAGGTGATGGCCATGCCACTGACCAAGCGGTGTCGCGGTAAATTCGACAAGCCCACGAAGATCAAGGCCGCACAACACAGCTGACTCAAGGCGGGTGTGGTTTCATGGGCTAGGCGCGCCAAACCCAAGCACGCCAGCAAGGCCAGCAAACCCCCGTCGGCCAAGGCACGGGCGTAGTCTGCTGGCTTGGCCTCACCACCAAATGCAAAAGCCACCGGCTGCGCTGCAGGACCCCTGGCCAAGGCATACACCGCATACCAAGTAGATGCCAAGGTCAGGCCCAGCATGGCGATAAAAGGCAAGCGGGCAAAAAAATCTTCCCAACCAGAGGGAGCCCAACGCAAAAACCATGCACCCAGCCAGTAAGGCAGCAAAGCCAGTTGTGGATCAGTTTGGCCAAGCAAGGTGGGTTTGAACCAGGAAGTGGCTTCACCCATGGCCGGATAGGCCAGTTGAAGCATGTAGCCAAAGGCCTCAATGTCTTGGGCTTTCCATGGCGTTCGCCCCAAAAAACCGGGCAGCACATAGGCGACGCAAAGCAGCAGCAAAGCCAGGCGAGGCAATCTGCGTACGGCGCTTTGCGCAACGATGGCGGGGGTGGGATGGTTCACGTCTGGATCAGGGTGTCAATGATGGGGCGTTAGGGCTGTCACTTGCTTCATGCCAATGCGCCAGCACAGGGCACATGGTGTGCGATGGAATCACACAGCAAAAAGGGCAGGCCGGTTGCCCGGACTGCCCTTTTGGCGTCAACCAAAAAAATTATTTGGCAATGACAGTGGTCTTGCCGAAACGGTTGCGGAATTTCTCCACGCGGCCGCCCATGTTGTCGACCGACTTTTGTGTGCCGGTGTAGAAGGGGTGCGACTCGCTGGTCGTGTCCAGCTTGTACCAAGGCAGCTCGCGGCCGTCTTCCATTTTGATCATCTCTTTGGTGTTGGCACATGAACGGGTCACGAACTTGAAACCATTGGACATGTCTTGGAAGCAAACTTCACGGTAGTTGGGGTGAATGCCGTCTTTCATGGGGAAATCCTTTTATTTTTGCTACGGCAGCCACTCCTCAGCCTATCTGAGAGCACTTTCCGCAAAACTATAGATTATAGGGTATCAACCGCCCCGTCGCATCATGTCGAAGAACTCGGAGTTGTTCTTGGTCGCTTTCATGCTCTTCAAGACCATCTCCATCGCCTCGATCTCGTCCATGTTGTACATGAATTGACGCAGGATGCGGGTTTTTTGCAGCACTTCAGGCTGCAGCAGCAGCTCTTCGCGGCGTGTACCGCTGCGGTTCAAGTTGATGGCGGGGAACACGCGCTTTTCGTACAAGCGGCGCTCCAAATGGATTTCGCAGTTGCCGGTGCCTTTGAATTCTTCAAAGATCACTTCGTCCATGCGGCTGCCGGTGTCGACCAGGGCGGTGGCGATGATGGTGAGTGATCCACCTTCTTCCACATTGCGTGCCGCACCAAAAAAGCGCTTCGGGCGCTGCAGGGCGTTGGCGTCCACGCCACCCGACAACACTTTGCCCGACGAAGGCACCACGTTGTTGTAAGCGCGGGCCAGGCGGGTGATCGAGTCCAACAAGATCACCACGTCTTTTTTCAGCTCCACCAAACGCTTGGCGCGCTCAATCACCATCTCGGCGACGTGCACATGGCGTGAGGCAGGTTCGTCAAAGGTGGACGAAATCACCTCGCCACGCACATTGCGTTGCATTTCGGTCACTTCTTCAGGGCGCTCATCGACCAGCAAGACCATCAGGTGCACATCGGGGTAGTTGGCGGTGATGGCGTGCGCGATCTGCTGCATCATCACGGTCTTGCCCGACTTGGGCTGCGCCACGATCAGGGCGCGTTGGCCGCGACCCAGCGGGGCAATGATGTCGATCACACGCGAAGTGATGTTTTCTTCGCCCTTGATGTCACGCTCCAGGCGCATCTGTTCTTTGGGAAACAGGGGCGTCAAGTTCTCGAACATGACCTTGTGTTTGTTGTTCTCGGGCAGGTCGTCGTTGACTTTGTCGAGCTTGGTCAGGGCAAAGTAGCGCTCGCCGTCTTTGGGGATGCGCACTTCGCCTTCGATCATGTCGCCGGTGTGCAGGTTAAAGCGGCGCACCTGGCTGGGGCTGATGTAGATGTCGTCGGTGCTGGCGGTATAGCTCGAATCGGGGCTGCGCAAGAAACCGAAACCGTCGGGCAATATCTCAAGGACGCCATCGGCAAAGACCTGTTCGCCCGCTTTGGCGCGCTTTTTGATAATGGCAAACATCAGCTCCTGTTTGCGCATGCGACCGGTGTTCTCGATTTCGAGCGTGTCGGCTTGCTTCAGGAGTTCGGACACATGTAGTGCCTTGAGTTCGTTCAAATGCATGGGAATGGGCCTGTGGCGAATCGGTCGTTTGGAGACCGTTTTTCGGGATAACCGGGTGGAAATATTCAGAGCCAAAAACTGCCCAAGGATTGGGGGCTGGTATTTTCGGCAATCAAGGCGGTGGTCCCTGTTAGGGATGCCTGAAGAAATTATGACAGGTTTTCAAGCCTGTACAGAAACAAAAAAACCGGGTCCATGATGCCCGGTTGGGTGAGAAACTGACGGTCAGTGACGCCAATCGCTGGAAAATCAGGCCAATTGCTGGTCAATGAAGGCGGTCAATTGCGACTTGCTCATGGCACCCACTTTGGTGGCAGCGAGTTGACCGTCCTTGAAAATCATGAGTGTGGGAATACCCCGGATGCCGAACTTGGCAGGCACGTCGCGGTTGTCGTCCACATTCATTTTGGCAATTTGCAGCTTGCCCTCGTAGGCGCTGGCCACTTCGTCGAGGATGGGTGCAATCATTTTGCAAGGGCCGCACCATTCAGCCCAGAAGTCAACCACCACGGGGTGGCTCGACTGGAGCACGTCGGCTTCAAAAGTGGCGTCGGTGGTGTGTTTGATCAAATCGCTGGCCATGACCTTTTCCTTGTGAACATTGAGATGCGGCTAAAGTGATTGGTATTTTGACAGAAACATGACGCCTTCGCCCAGCGAAGTCGCGTTCTTCGCTCCAGACCATGACGACCACCGCTTTCCCGCACCCGCCAGCAGATTTTTCTTTTTTTCAAACCGAGGTGGCCATTGTGGGTGGTGGCCCGGCAGGTTTGATGGCGGCCGAGGTTTTGTCCCAAGCTGGCGTGTCAGTGCATCTGTTTGACGCCATGCCCTCTGTGGGGCGCAAATTTTTGCTGGCGGGGCGAGGGGGGTTGAACCTGACCCATTCCGAACCTTGCGACCTTTTTTCCACCCGTTTTGGCGCACGTCAAAACGAGATTGCGTCATGGCTCCAGCATACCGATGCCCAAGTGTTGCGCGATTGGGCAAAAAGTTTGGGTGTGGACACTTTTGTCGGTTCTTCCGGACGTGTTTTCCCGGTCGAAATGAAAGCAGCGCCTCTTTTGCGGGCCTGGCTGCGTCGCTTGCGCCACCCCGCGTGCGGCGTGCCTGTTCAATTTCACATGCGACACCACTGGCGTGGGTGGCAGGGTCATCGCTTAATTTTTCACCGCCAAACCGACGCACAAACGGTGCATGTGCAGGCCCAGTTCACCTTGTTGGCTTTGGGGGGGGCTAGTTGGCCACGTCTGGGGTCCGACGGCGCTTGGGTCCCTGTGATGCAAAGTCAAGGTGTTGAGGTGGCAGATCTGCAGCCCGCCAACTGCGGTTTTGATGTGCTGGGGCGACAAGGAGAGGGTTGGACCCCGTACTTTGTGGATAAATTTGCGGGTCAGCCACTCAAATCGGTGGCACTGACCGTACAAGGGGGCGGCAACGCGTTGCCAAGCGACCGGTTTTCGCGTCGAGGCGAGTTCGTCATCACCCAAACCGGCGTGGAGGGCAGTTTGGTTTATGCCGCATCGGCCCTGCTGCGTGATGACCTGTTGGCCTGTGGGCAAGCCCGCTTGTTGTTGGATCTTTTGCCAGACAAAACTTTGTCACAAGTCGAAAAAGAAGTCGCATGGCCGCGTGGCAGTCGCAGCCTGAGCAGTCACCTCAAAAGTCGCTTGGGCCTGGATGGCGTCAAAATGGGCTTGATCCACGAACTTTGCCCGCCTGACGTGCTGCAACAGCCAAGCGTTTTGGCCGCTCACATCAAATCTTTGGCGGTGGGTCTGAAAAGTCCTCGGCCTCTGGCCGAGGCCATCAGCACCGCTGGCGGGGTCAAGTGGACCTCTTTGGGGGATGATTTGCGGCTAAAAGCCCGACCCGATGTGTATTGCGCGGGGGAAATGCTGGACTGGGAGGCCCCCACGGGGGGGTATTTGCTGACCGCCTGTTTGGCCAGTGGGGTTCAGGCGGCCCGTGGGATTTTGTTGAATTCGGTCACAAAAAAACACAAATGATGTATTCCAACCGGCTCTGAGCTGCGTTATGAAAGGGTGAATAACTTCATCCCAAGAACGAGGTCGACATGACGCCAGCAGTTACCCAAGAATACCAGTGTGCCGTTGAAGAGGCAGCCAACGCCTTCATGAAAGTGATGGCTCTGCGGGGATTCAATGTGCGCGACTACCCCCAAAACTTTGTGGCTCAAATGGCCAAAAGCACCCGCCTGGACTTCGAGGTCAGCCGTGCGGGGCCCCATGCCCATGCCGATGCATTGGTTTCTGAGGTGCTCAGCACAGCCCCATTGGCCCCCAAACTCGTGGCGGTCCCCAAAGACAAAAACTTGGCATTTCCTTCCTTGCGCCGTCGTATGGCCTGAAGCGCGCCCAGCACAGGCTCGCGTGCCACCGTTGCTTGGGGGCTGCAACGGTGGATTGCAATCATGGCATCGCCCTCATTGGGCATAGATTTTGTGCAGCAGCTCATCCCTCTGGGCGACAGGGGCGCAACCAAGCGATAACATGGTGAGCATGCACTCTCCATTTCTAACCCGGCTGCTCGCTCCGCTTAGGTCTCGAAGTGGGTGCGTGCTCACATTTTTTTTGCCGTTCTTGTGGCTGTTGTTCGGCTTGCTCTCTTCTCCTGCCTTGGGGGCCACACAGCAAGAATGGTTCATTGACCAAGCGATCCTCACAGGAAAGTCCTTGCCGCGCCACGTTGAGCTGCCCCATGTTTTGACGCCTGATGATTTTTCTCCTTCGGGTAGCCGGGTTCTGTACAAGTTGAGCCTGGACTTGCCTGAGGCGCCTCAAGTCCCATTGGCCGTGCTCATTCCAAAGCTCAGCCTTTCTGGTTCGGTCTACATCAACGGATTTTTTGTGAACAGCTGCGGGCTAGGGCCATTGGAGGCCTTGCGTTGTTTGCACACACCTCTTTTTTTGACCACCCCTGCCGGCGTTTGGCGTGCTGGCGACAACTCGATCGAGGTTGAAATCTATGCAAGCTCCCGACAGGTCAGTGGTTTGTCATCGGTACGTGTGGGTGAGGTTGATCAGTTATACGATCAAAAATTTCGTGTCAATCAATGGCTCAAAACCGAATTTCTGGTCGCCCTTTTTTGGGTGAGCGCCGTATTTGGGTTTTTGTCTTTGACGGTGTATCTCATTTTGAGCAAAGAACTGGCTTACCTGTGGTTCAGCCTGGGCTGTTTGGCGCACATGTTGGGTTTGCTCAACATGACAGTCACTCGCCCATGGATCAACATCGAAGTGTTTTCCTGGCTCGTGGTGTCCTCGCGGTTTTTCGCGACACCCATGGCCTTGCTCACCATGTTGTCCTTGTTTGACAAGTTGCGTACTTGGATGGTTGTGGCCTTGCTGGGGTTTTCCATCACGGGCACAGTGTTGTTAGCGTTCACTTCGGTGAACCGGCCCTTGATTGCCTTGTTGTTTGTCGTCTTTTTGGTCATTGGGTTCACCTTGATGACGATGTCCATTTTTTGGGCATTTCAGGCACGCAGCCCTATCAAAATTTTTACCAGTTCCATGGCCATGCTCTTGGTGTTCGCTGGCATTGTGGATTGGCGTCGCTTTTCGGGGTCCTCCAATTTTGAAGGGAGCTTTCTGTTTCCTTATGTATACAGCGTCATGTTGCTGACTTTGGGAACGGTGCTCATTCGCAGTCTGGCGACTTCCTTGCGTCAATCACGCGTTGATCGTGCGCAGCTGGAGCGCCGTGCCGCCGAGCGCATGGCCTATGAGATCACGGAAAACATTCCTGTGGGAACTTACACCGTGATTTTCAAGCCGGGTGAGGCGCAAGGTCGTTTCCTTTTTGTGAGCCAACGCTTCATTGAACTGACGGGCCTGAACCGCCAGGATTTGATGAACAACCCCAATGTTTTTGCAGAAATTTTGCATGTAAAGGCTATGTCCGACTGGGAGGGCTTCATTCGTCACCGTTTGCTCACCAGAGCGTCCTCATCCAAAGAGTTTCCTATTTTTCCTGTGGGTCGTGAAATGCGCTGGGTCAACAGTGAGGCTGTGGCCAGAACCTTGCCTGACAGTTCCGTCCTTGTCGAAGGGGTGTTGTTTGACCGGACCGATGTGGTCAAGGCCAAAGCCGAGTCGGACCGCATTCGAAACGAATTGCAGTTGCGACAAATCGAGCAATCTCGCACCAAGGAACGCGAACAACTGCTTCGGGACATGCACGATGGTTTTGGCTCTCAGTTGGCTGGTGTGCGCATGATGGCCGAAAAAGGACGCATTCGACCGGAGGAGTTTCCCGAGTTCTTGCGCGAAATCACCGCCGACCTGCACCTCGTGGTGGACACCTTGGGCCAAACCAACATCACCTTGCAAGAGGCCCTGGTCGACATGCACCACCGACTGGAGAGGCGCTTTGCCAGCAATGGACCCCATTTGAAATGGGATGTCCAGCTTAAGGATTTGCCCCCCCTGGCCCCGCGCAAAATTTTGCAAGCCTTGCGTCTGGTTCAAGAAGCCTTGAACAACGCTTACAAACATGCACATGCCAAAAATGTGTATTTCTCAGCACGCTTCGATGGGCAATTTAACCTCTTGACCCTTTCGGTGCGTGACGATGGCCGTGGGCTGATGCCGCCCATGGACCGGGGCCGGGGCATCAGCAATATGCGTTACCGTGCGCGCGAAATGGGTGGAGTGTTTCAGTTGATTGAACACCACCCTGGGGTGGAGGTTTTGCTGCGCGTGCCCCGGGTGTCTGCGCAGCACCAGAGCGATTCAAATGAGCTTGAAGCTGATGGCCATGTTGACCGCTTGCGTTTGTGAGTTCACATTCAATTTTCGGTAAAGGCTGCGCACATTCGACTGGACTGTGGACAGCGTCACGCCCATGCTGTCGGCGACCTTGTCGTAAGTCAAACCTTGGGCAAGCAATTGCAGGGTTTCATGTTCTCGGGGCGAGAGTTTGATGTCTTTGCGCTCGGGCGCTTTTTCTCCGGCGGCTGACAATTGCTTGAACAAAAAACGGGCCAACCGAGGGCTCAAAGGATAGACACCCTGGAGCACTTTTTGAATGCCTTCGGTGATTTCCGAAATGGACTCGTCTTTCAAGATGTAACCATTGGCCCCAACCTCGATGGCCCTGAGCACAGCTGACTCTGAAGCCACCACCGAGATCACCACAATGGGCATGTCGGCAAAGCGTTTGCGGCAAGCGCTGATCACCTCAATGCCGTTCACATCGGGCAAACCCAAATCCACCAAGACCAGGTCTACGGGTTTGATGAGGTGTTCGACCCAATCCATGGCCAGCAATCCTTCACTGAATTCGGTGACCTGCCAATCGTCGGGCAGGCCATGCATGGCATCGGTGATTTGTTCGGCAAACAGGTGGTTGTCTTCCACCAGCAAAAGCCGCCTTTGAAAGCTGTTTGGAGTGCTGTTTTGTGCAGAGGTGTTCATCTGCTGATGATACAAAACATGAGTGACTTATCGGGTGGATGCTTTTTGCCTGAGTGCACTCAATTTGAGTGTCCATGTTTTTTGCGCGAGCAACTCCAGCCATGGAGGTCTGATTTTGTCCAGTGGTGGGGGCGTGACGGTTTGACCCAAGCCGATTTTTTGGGCAAGGCCGACATGGTCGCGGGTGCAGATTTGGGACAAACCGATTTGAGCGTGGCGATCAATGAAGGCAAGCGTGCGCAGACCTTGGCCTTTGTGGAACGCTCGATCGCCAGCACCTCGACAGTGCAGTTGGCCGCAGGCTTGTGCGATTGGGGTGGCTATTGGTGCGAAGGCCAGATGTTTTGGGATGCCGGTGTCAAAGACCCCACGCGTGTGGTCGATACAAGCCTGTGGATAACTTTGTGAAGAACTGGTGTTGGTTTGGCTGATTTGAAAACCTGGGTTTTTTAAAACCTCAATTTAGCTAATTTCAAATAATCATTAAAAACATTAAATTTATTTGCAAGTATTCATTTGAAGCCCTGTCAAACTTGGGTAAGTGCGGGTTTTCAAAGTTTAAAAAATGTGGATGACTTTGTTTCAGGTCTCAAAGACTCCCAATCTTCTGCTGTACAAGGCGTTGAGTTTTGGGCGGGTGTCAATGCCTGCAAACCGAGGTATCGACAGCGAAAAAAATGACTTTGCATTCAACTTGTTGTCACGCAGCCGCATTTATTGATCAGGCCCGTTGATCATTGTGAGAGGGTTTCATTTGTACAAGCGTCGCCCTCGTCGCAAAAGCCTTGCAGACCACCATCCATCGCCCCTGGGGCGGGGCTCCTACAAAAGGCAGGCACGCCCCTGTAGGAGCGACGCCCTCGCCGCGAAAAGCCTCGCAGACCACCACCCATCGCCCCGGGGGCGGGGCTCCCACAAAATGCAGGCATTTCCCTGTAGGAGCGACGCCCTCGTCGCGAAAAGCCTTGCAGACCATAGCCGATCGCCCCGGGGGCGGGGCTCCCACAAAAGGCAGGCACGCCCCTGTAGGAGCGACGCCCTCGTCGCGAAAAGCCTTGCAGACCATAGCCGATCGCCCCGGGGGCGGGGCTCCTA
>JAIXOX010000139.1 GCA_027486555.1 Comamonadaceae bacterium | reverse complement strand
GGACGCGTCGAGCGGGTAACGGTCGAGGGGCTGCAGGGTGACTTCGGTGGCGAAGTCGACGTTGGTGGCCAGGCCCATGAAGCTGCCGGCTTTGGCGCGGGTGGCGCAGTACTCGGGCAAATAACGGCCGGCTTGGCGCATGAGCCAGACGGGAGTGTGGTCGGTGGCTTGGCGCAGGCAGGCGCGAAGGAAAGTGTCGTTTTGGAGGGGTGCGAATGAACTCATGCCCTTATTGTGGCAGGCACAGGCCGGGGTTTTTGCACTTCTAATAGGAGGGTCATTCTCAAGATCATTTGCGATCAGGCATTTGAACCCGCACCGAACCAGTGAGCTTGCTACATTGATTCGGCCCGATGATGTTTGCATGAACGCTTTTTTGTAGGAGCGGCGCCCTCGCCGCGATGGAGCCTCGAAGACCACCACCCATCGCCCAGGCGATGGGGCTCCCAAACAGATTGCGTCGCTGACCGCAGCGCCCCAGACAAGCCTTTCACTTCAAACTTGACAGGGCCGGATCCTCAGCGAGCCGGAAGACCTTGCAAGGCAGTTTGAACTTCGGACACGCTGGGCAGCTCGGACAAGAGCACGGGCGCACGGCCCGGTGCATACAAAGCGTAGACCGGCACGCCGCTGCGGCCCAGTGCTGTGAGCGCCTGCGTGATGGCCGGGTCGCGGCGCGTCCAGTCGGCCCGCATCAGCACCACCTGCCGCGCCGCAAAGTCGGCCAGCACTTCGGGTGCGGCCAGCGTGGTTTTTTTGTTGTATTGGCAAGTCACGCACCAGGCGGCAGTGAAGTCCACAAACACCGGGCGGCCTGCGGCCAGTTGGGCTTGTATGGTGGCTTCAGACCAAGGCTGCCAAGTGGAAGCGTTGGCGCTGGATGCGGCTTGGTTGGTTTCGCGCGCGCTGGCGCTGGGTTGATCTGCAGGTGCCTCACGCAAGGCCAGTGGCAACCAGCTGCTCCCCAGCCACAGCAAAGCGGCCAAGGCCAAACCACTCAAAACCCAGCGCGTGCGACTGCTCAAGCCCAGGGCCCACACCAGCCAAGCCACCGTGAGCAGCAAGGCCAGCAGGCTGCTCGCCCCGTCGATGCCGGTTTGTTGACCCAGCACCCACAGCAACCAAATGACGGTGGCAAACATCGGAAACGCCATGGCTTGGCGGAAGGTTTGCATCCAGGCCCCGGGACGCGGCAGGGCGCGGGCGATGCCTGGCCACCAGCTGGCCGCCAGATACGGCAAAGCCATGCCCACGCCCATGGCGGCAAACACCATGAGCGCTTGCCACACGGGCAGCGCAATCGCCAAGCCCAGCGAGGCCCCCATGAAGGGGGCTGTGCAGGGCGAGGCCACAGCCACGGCCAGAACGCCCGACAAACCAGCGTTCACCGTCGGGTGGCGGCTTTGCAGTGTGGCCAAGCTGCTGGGCAGCATCTGCCCAAATTCAAAAACACCCGCCAGGTTCAGGCCCAGCAGGGTGAACAAAAGCGCCAGGCCCGCCACCACGGGGGGCGATTGCAGCTGAAAACCCCAGCCCAATTGCTCGCCCGCAGCGCGCAAAGCCAGCATCAGGCCACCCAGCAGCATGAACGACAACACCACGCCCACGGTGTAGGCCATGCCCGCCGCGCGGTGTTGGGCCTGCGAGGTGTCGACTTGCGCAAAACCGATCACTTTGATGGCCAGCACCGGGAACACGCAGGGCATGAGGTTGAGCAATAACCCGCCCACCAGCGCGCCCAAGATGGCCAGCGTCAAGCCCAATGCGGTGGTGCTGGATGCAGCTGGCTTTTCAGCTGCGCGAGCGTTCTCGGCCAACGCCTTGGCAAGGGCCGGCGAAATTTCGGCCGGTGCAGCTTGTGTCAGCGCGGGCCAAGTGCCTTGCACGGGCGTTTCGATTTCAAATGCAGGCGCTTTGGGTGCAGACTCCGGTCCGGCTGCGATCACCCAGCGCATGGATGGCGGGCTGTCGCCGCGCTCTTCAGACACCGGAATTTGGGCTGTCCAGACCGCGCCTTGCCAGTTTTGTGTCCAGTCTTTGCCTTGCACGGCCGCGTTGTGCACCACGTTGGCCGTGACCGGGAAGGCGCTGAGCGTCTGGCCGCGCCAGCCCACAGGCAGGCCATGCACGCGCAGGGTGATCTGCCGGGCATCAGCGGACAAGGTGGCCTGGCCACCCGTGATCCAGGTGCCACCTTGTTGCAGCTGCGCCATGGGCTTGGGGCTGAGCTTCTGAGCCGATTCAAACGATGTGGCGTTCGGTGTTTGTGTCGCGGCAGAGGCCAGGTTCAGTGTGAAACGGCCTTCTTGCGGGATGCATTCCTGTCGGCACACCAGCCATTCGGCCTGCAAGCCAATTGTCAGTGGCCCGGTGTCGGGGAAGCGGAAGTCGGCCCCCACCGTCACGGGCACAGTCAACAGCAAACTGCCTTCGTAGCCATAGTTGGCCAAGGTGCCGATGGGGAATTTTTTGGGCAGCGGCCAGGCGATGTCGCCGGCTTGCAAGCCCGCAGGCAGTTGCCACTGCAGCCGCGTGGGCAAGCCCGAGTCGCCGGGGTTTTGCCAATAGGTGTGCCAGTCAGGCTGGTGTTCGATCTGCAGGCCCAACCAAAAAGTTGTCCCCGCCTGAATGCCTTGGGGTGCATGCACCAGCAATTCGGCCCGCACCTGGTCGGTCTTGACCACATGGTTTGCACCGCCGAGCAAGGCGGAAGTGCCCGATGTGCTGGCAGGTGTTCCTTTGGTCGAAAACAGTGGGCCGGTTTGTGCCTGGCCGGGCAGGGGCGCCAGCAAGAGAGCGCTCAGGCCCAATCCCAAGCCGAGGCCCAACATCCAGCTTTGAACAGTGGCCCAGCCACGCGAGAACACGGAAACTTTCACGCCTATCCTTTTTTCTGGCCCCCAACGCCTCGTGCGGGGGCCTGTGCATCACAGTGCGACAGGCACTGTACACGCCCGGGCTCCATTAAGATGACGAACATGCAAAACCCTTCGCGTTTTTGGGCCGACTGGACCACCCTCGATTTTCAGGCCTTGGTGCCAGACCAAGCCATCGATCGGGCGATCGCCGTCCTGCCCGTGGCCGCTACGGAACAACATGGCCCGCACCTGCCGCTGTCGGTGGACACCGATTTGGTCAATGGCGTGGTGGCGGCTTGCTTGCAGCACTTGCCTTCTGACTTGCCTGCATTGTTTTTGCCCACCCAAACCGTGGGCTTGAGCCCTGAGCATGCGCGTTTTGCGGGCACCTTGACGCTCAAGGCCGAAACCGTGATCCGTTTGTGGACCGACATCGGCGAGTCGGTCGCCGCCAGTGGCGTGAAGAAACTGGTGCTGCTCAACGCCCATGGCGGACAAGTGAGCGTGATGGACATCGTGGCGCGTGACCTGCGGGCCCGGCTGGGCATGCTGGTTTACAGCGTGAGCTGGTTCAATTTGCCGCTGCGCGATGCACAAGGCGGGGACGTGAATGCGCTGTTTCCCCCCGAAGAGCACCGCTTTGGCGTGCACGCGGGCGACACCGAAACCTCGATGATGCTGGCGCTGCGCCCCGAATGCGTGCGCATGGATTTGGCGCAAAACTTCCGGTCCACCTCGCAAGACCGCGCCGAGAGCTTTGAAATTTTGGGTAACGGCAAAAGCGCCAAGCTGGGCTGGCAGATGCAGGACTACAACCGCCACGGTGCGGCCGGCCATGCGGCTGCAGCCACGGCGGTCAAGGGCCAAGCTTTGTTGTACGCTTCGGGCAGGGCTTTGGCGCAGTTGCTCGGTGAGATTGATCAATTACCGCCTGACACGCTCACCAACCAGGTGGGCTGAGTCCAAGCGGGCCGATCTTCAGAATGCTGGCAGCACCAGATCGCAGTGCTCGCGGCTCACGCTTTTGGGGTATTCGCGGGTGGTGTCGATGCAGCCGCCTTGTGCATAGACTCCCTTGGGGTCGCGCATGCGCAGCATGCGTTCCAGCACGCGGGCTCTGGCTTCGGGGTCGGCCTGGGTTTGTGCCACCAAGCGTTCCACCACCGTCTCGTCCATTTGCAGCTCGCCCTGGGCATC
>JAIXOX010000127.1 GCA_027486555.1 Comamonadaceae bacterium | reverse complement strand
CGCTCCTGCAAATAAGCGTTCATGCAAACACCATCGGGCCTGGTCAATGGGTCTGGCCTTGGCAGGTTGGATGTGGACGTCTTTTTTGAGGACTGTGATCAGAGACGGGATCGATGTGGAAGCCCCGCCCTCGGGGCGATGGTTTGTGGTCTGCGAGGCTTCATCGCGACGGGGGCGCCGCTCCTGCAAATAGGCGTTCATTCAAACACCTTTGGACCGGATCAATAGAAAAAGGGGTGCCACCCCAAGTGTTCCCGTCAGGGCCTTTGCCCTGCAAAAGGGGGGCGTGGGGGCTTGGTTTGCCGTCAGGCTGCAGGCTTGGCTTTGGGCGCACGACCCATCAGGTAAAACTCGGGGTTGGGCATCATGCCGCTGAAACTTGCCATGCGGTTAGACAGACCAAAGAACGCGGTGATCGCCGCGATGTCCCAAATGTCTTCGTCATTGAAGCCATGCGCGTGCAGCGTGGCAAAGTCGGCGTCTTCCACCTGGTCGGAGTGGTTGCAGACCTTGAGCGCAAAGTCGAGCATGGCGCGCTGGCGCGGCGAGATGTCTGCTTTGCGGTGGTTGATGGCCACCTGGTCAGCCACCAAGGGTTTCTTTTCGTAAATGCGCAAAATAGCGCCATGAGCCACCACGCAATACAGGCAGTGGTTGGCCGCGCTGGTGGTGGTCACGATCATCTCGCGCTCGCCTTTGGTCAGGCCACTCTCGCGCCCCACCGACTCGGGCACCATCAGGGCGTCGTGATAGGCAAAGAAAGCGCGCCACTCAGCGGGCCGGCGTGCAAAAGCCAGAAAAACATTGGGTACAAAACCGGCTTTTTCTTGCACCTCCAGCACTTTGGCTTTGATGTCGTCAGGCAAGTCATTGATTTCGGGGGCAGGGTAGCGTGTTGTCATGGGTGTGCTCGTCAGAGATTTCAAAATGTTTATGCTTGGCTTATTTTCAACCATCTTGGAATTTCACCATGACCGCTTTGAACACCCCAGCTGCCCACTCAGCGCCGCTTGAATGGCCAACCGATGCCGATTTCCAAAACGGGCTGGCTACGCGCAGCCAAGTCGTTGGTGCAGATTATGTCGAGCGGGCCTTGGGCGGTGCGACCGAGTTCACACAGCCCATGCAAGAGTTCATCACGCGCAACGCCTGGGGCAATGTCTGGCAGCGTCCGGGGCTTGACCTCAAAACCCGCAGCCTGATCACCGTGGCCATGTTGACAGCCCAAGGCAAACAGCAAGAACTCAAAGCCCACATTCGCGGCGCCCTGACCAACGGTGCCACCCCGGAGGAAATCCGCGAACTCATGCTGCATGCCACCGTTTACTGTGGTTTTCCGACAGCGATTGACGCGTTCCGCAGCGCCACAGAGGTCATCGAGCCTAAAGCTTGAGGTTGCGGGCGATCGACAGGTCTTGATTTCGCCCGGGCCTGAGAGGCTTGATTTAAAAGCGCGATTGATAACCCAGCCGCAGCACTTGTGTGTGTCCCTCTAGCGAAACGCCTGAGCTTGCACCTGTGCCGGTCAGTGTTCTCTGGGGCGCTGCATCAAAACTGAAGCTGATGTCGGACTTGCCATCGAGTTTCATGCTTGCGCCTAGAGCGAAGTGGCTGTTGTCGATGGCTGGAGACAGGATGTTTTGCACCACTCGGCTGCTGTCGATTTGTGCATTGTTTTTGCTATAGCCAGCGCGCAGAGTCCAAGTTGGGTTCAGCTCCCAAGCCGCCCCGATTTTGAAGATCTTTTGATCGCTCCACAAAGGGCCAGAGGGATCTTGATTCGCTTTGATCGCGGCGTAATTGACTTGGGTCCAGTCTGCTGCCAAGGTCACTGCAGGTGTCACTTTCCAGGCTGCACCGATGCCGTAATCGGAAGGCAAATCGACTTTGCCTTGGCTGTACATGAGGATGTCCTGAGAATAGCCAGACATGGCGTTCATCGATGTTTTGGATCGGTAAGTTGTGCCCAGAGACAGTTCTGGCGTGACGTTCCACAGGGCCCCAATTCGAGCACTCCAGCCTGAGGCTGATTGGGTGCCATGACTTGGGATCGCAGCCATGCCGACATTGGGTATGGCAAGCACCAGACCTTGAGAGTTCAGTTCTTGTTTGGCATAAATCACGCTCAAACCCAAAGCCAAATCAGCGCGTGGTTTCCATGCTGCGGTGTGGGCGATCTCGGCAATTTTGCGTGAAGATTTCAAGTTTTGGGCTGTACCCAGAACGGGGGTGCCAGGCGGCAAAGGCAGTGGCGCACCGTAATCGGATCCCGCGCCTCCTCCGGAGAGCGTCACGCCGACTGTCCATTCTGGATTCAAGACTTTGGAGAAACCACCTTCGAGTCCCATGATGGTGGTGTTGTCACGAAGTTTGGCCGGACCGACCGATGCGGTGGTGTTGCCATTGAACGACACCAGATTGGCTGCAAATGAAGTGGGTACAAAGCCCAATCCTGCCGGGTTGTTGACCGGTGCGGAGGCGTCCAGAGGCAGGGCAATCGACGCACCGCCCATACCAGCATTTTTGATGCCATAGCCATTCATCTGGATGCCGTTGACGGCCCAAGCATTGCTCACGAGCAATGCCAGTGTGGTGCTGCTTGCGCTGACTTTTAGGATGGTTTTCAAGATGTCTTGATGCATTTTTTTCTGCATGTTTATCTCCAGTGAGTGTTTGGTGTTGAAAAATGACACCTTCTTGATAAGGCGCAAGTTGATTGAACTCAACTTGGTTTAATTATGCTGAATGTTATAAATAAATTGCTAGCTAGGGCTTTTACCTAGAGGTTTGTGACCATGTGCCGGATGGATCCACGACATGAATCATCCACAATCAAGCACTTGGCGCTGTTGAGTTAAAGTTCATGCCCTATGCACGCCAACACGCCCGAAACGCCAACGCCACGCAGGCGCGGACGTCCTGTCAAGAGCGACATCGATGCCGCAGTCGTCATCCGCCAAGCCGCCCTGAAGGCGTTTGCTCGCGCAGGTTTTCAGGGGGCCAGCATTGTCGAAATAGCTCAATTGGCAGGCGTCGCCAAACCCCTGGTGCACTACCACTACGCGTCCAAAGACGTCTTGTGGGAAGCCGCTGTGAGCGGTGCTATGGCTGATCTGATGGCAGAGATGGCCAGTTTTCAAAAAGACCTGAGCGCCCTGCCGATTCAAGACATGCTGAGAAAGGCTGCCAAGCAGTTGGTGGTTTTTGCATCACGGCATCCGGCTTTGGTGCACATCGTGATGGATGAAACCGCCAAGGGTGGTGCGCGTGCGCAATGGCTGCAAGAGCATTTTTTGCTGCCCAACTATGCCGTGGCCAAAAACCTGCTCAACGGCATTGCCATGATGCAAAACCCAGCTGCACCACCCTTGCCCGTTGAGCACATCGTGCCCATGGTCTTAGGGGTCATGAACTTCGCTTTCATGGAGGCAGAGGTGATTCGCAAGGCCTTTGGCGTGGATGTCTATTCAGACGCGTACATCGAACGCCATGGGGAACTGCTTTTTCAACTCGTGAGCGGTTTGATTTCCAAAACCTAGGGAAAGTTCTAGGGCGAATTTATTATGCTGACTGGCATAATAAAAACTCATCAAAGATTTCCCATGCCTTCACGCCCTCCCAAATCACTGCATCTGGGCTTTACGCCAACTGAGTTGGCCAGCAGCCCTGACGCCATTCATTTCAAATCCGATGTGCCGCCGCTGGCTGCACTCGTCAATGACGCCTTGCTGGTGGGCGCTCAGTCTTGTGAGTTTTTCCGAGACGTCAAGCAAGCGCGCCCACTTCACATGTTTGAGCAACGCCATGCATGAAGTTGCCATTGTTGGATACGGCCCTGTAGGCGCTACCCTTGCCGCCCTGTTGGGCAGACTGGGCGTGGACGTCGTCGTCTTTGATAAAAATTTTGAAATCTATCCCATGCCAAGAGCAGTGGGCTTCGATCACGATGCCATGCGGCTTTTTCAATGTGCAGGTGTCAGCGAGGCGATTCGGCCCTTCATTGAACCGTTCCGTGAAGAAATTTATTTGGGTGCTGATGGGCGTTTGCTGCAACATTTCAAACACATGCCCAAGCCCTATCCATTAACGTGGGATCCGCATTTCACTTGTGATCAACCGGGGATAGAGCGGGAACTTCGCACGCAGATCAGCAGCATGCCCAATGTTCGAGTTCACTTGGGCTATGAATTTCAATTCTTTGAGCAACATGCCGATTCGGTATCCATTCATTTACAAAATGAAAGTGGTCAGCCTGAAACGTTCAGTGCCAAATACTTGGTCGGATGTGACGGCGCTTCCAGCGCCATCAGAAGTCAACTGAAGATTGACTTGGAAAACTTGAACTATGACGAGCCTTGGTTGGTTGTGGACATGAAAGTCAAGGAGGCTTACCTTGATAAATTGCCTCTTACCAACGTTCAGTATTGCAATCCTGCAAGGCCCAGCACCTTGATTTGTTGCCCTGGCAACCATCGCCGCTGGGAATTCATGAAACTGCCGAGTGATTCACCCGATGCGCTCATCGCGGAGGAGCAACTTTGGGAGTTGATGTCGCCGTGGATCAATCCTGGAGAGGCCGACATATGGCGAGCTGCGTCATACCGCTTTCATGCACTCGTTGCTCGCCAATGGCAAGATGGGCGAGTATTCCTTGCCGGAGACAGTGCCCATCAAACACCCCCATTTTTAGGGCAAGGGATGTGCCAAGGCCTTCGTGATGCAGGCAACTTGGCATGGAAACTACATCATGTCGTTTCAGGCAGAGCTCAAGAGAGTTTGTTGAAGACGTATTCACAAGAGCGCCGTCCTAACGTCGTCGCCACCACGCAACTTGCAAAAGACTGCGGCCTGATGATTTCAGAACGCGACGTGCCCAAGGCGAGTGCACGTGATGAAGAGATATCTTCGGCAACTGCGGGCCTCGGTCGAATCATTAATCGCCAGGACTTGATTCCGCCATTCGAGGCTGGTTTTCTTGAAACTTCCGCTCCTTTGTCCGGTAGCGTCTTCCCACAGCCGGTCGCGATCACTCAGAGCCGATCACCTGTATTGATGGATGACCTTTTGCCACCGTGCTTTCACATCGTCCTTTTGGCAGACCAAGTCAACCAGCCTGACTTGGATGAAATCTGCACGGTAGCCAGTCAGTTGGGCATCTTCGTGGTCGCAGTGCAAGAAAAAATCTTGCCAGATGACAGCAGACCCAACCAATTGCTGCACATGCAAGAGACGATCCCTCTGATCAAAACTTATTTGATGAATGGTTCCTGTATCGGTGCGATCGTTCGCCCAGATCATTACGTCTACTGCGGCGTGACCGATACCCAAAACGCATTGGATGCAATGGCCACCTTGGCGGCAAAGTTGCAATTTCAAAATTGAAACCCGTCGCTATTTAGAAAATTGAAGTTGAAGGAGTCGTTTGAATGAGATTGGTCAGTTACTTGGATCAAGGCGTTGCAACCTGGGGGATTCTGGATGGCTCGCGAGTTATTCCATCGGCTCAACTCGGGCAGAATTTCCCACCAACATTGATGGCACTCATTGCAGACGCAGAGGCTTTCAACCGACTGTCACAGGCTTGGCGTGAGCGGTCTTCAGACATGACGGGCAGCTTGCTCACAGACTTGGACATGCTGCCTTGCATCCAGCGCCCCGGTAAGGTGATTTGCCTCGGTGTGAACTACATCGATCACGCCAAGGAGGGCGGAAATCAGATTGGGGACTATCCAGCAGTTTTTTTGCGCTGCTCGACCTCATTGCTCGCGCACAGAGCGCCATTGAAGGTGCCCTCCATTTCCGACAAACTTGATTTTGAGGCAGAACTGGCGGTGGTGATCGGACGCGCTGCACGCCATGTTTCGGAGCAAGAGGCCTTGAGCGCCGTATTTGGGTACGCGTGTTTTAACGATGCCACTTTGCGAGACTATCAACGCAAAACCAGCCAATGGACGGTTGGCAAAAATTTTGATGCAACGGGGGCCTTTGGTCCTTGCCTGGTCACCAGCGATGAACTGCCTGCGGGTTGTGTTGGCTTGCATATCGAGTCTCGCTTAAATGGCCAGGTGATGCAAAGCGCAAATACTGCGGACATGGCGTTTGGCGTGGCACGCACTGTTTCACTGCTTTCGGAGTCCATGACCTTGGAGCCTGGCGACGTGGTGGTCATGGGAACGCCGGGAGGCGTTGGTTATGCGCGCACGCCACCTGTATGGATGAAGGCGGGTGACACGATTGAAGTGGAAATCGAAGGTGTCGGTGTTTTATCCAACCCCGTGACACTATGAAAAACATTGACCTGTCCAACATCACAGACGCCGCTGAGCAGAGCTTTTCTGCTTTGCAAAATGACCGGACCAGGCACCTGGTTCAAAAACTTGTTGCATCGTTGCATCAATATGCCAAAGACGTGCAACTGACGCATGATGAGTGGCGAGCTGCGCTGTCGTTCTTGCATGCCTGTTCCGACATCAGCAGCGAATCACGCAGTGAATTTTCGCTTCTATCAGACGTGCTGGGCGTGTCCAGCCTTGTCGACCTTTTGGGTGGCAAGCCTGGTGCAACGCCAGGCAGTGTTTTGGGTCCGTTTCACAGCGCAGGATCACCCTGGTTAAACAACCCGGCTCACTTGATCGGTGCCAATGAAGGTGTACCGGTTTTGTTCAGAGGACGGGTCTGTGATGTTCAAGGCAAACCACTTCCCTTCGCAAGCATCGATTATTGGCAGAACGCCAGTAACGGACTTTACTGGCAGGTTGACCCGCAGCAACCGACGGACAACTTGAGGTGTCAGCTCCAGGTAGATGCTGAAGGCATGTTCGAAATCGCCACGATTCGACCAGTTCCTTATGAAATACCGACGGACGGCCCGGTTTGGCGAGACCTTGTGCACGCTGCCCAACGCAGTTCCTGGCGTGCGGCTCACGTGCACATCATCGTCACTGCACCCGGCTATGCAAAGCTTGTGACCGAATTGTTTGACTCCGAAGACCCGTATCTGGACACAGACGCAGTGTTTGGGGTTCGCGAGGCGCTTGTGGGTACTTTTAAATCAACACAGGATTCAGCCTTGCTCAGACGCCATGGCATGGAGGGTGACAACTGCTTGGTCATGGATGTTGAGTTGAGACTGAGCCAGGCCGAATACGAATGACACCAGAGTGAAAAAACGAACATGACACACGCCACGCCTGAATCTGTTCATCTCGGGTACACCGCAACCGAGATAGCAAGCAGCCCTTATGCCCGATTTTTCAAGCCCGACATGGCACCCTTGCCAGAGCATGTGCGTGAGGCCATCGCTGTGGGCTTGCAGACCGAAGAACTAATGCCGCCAGTTTCGAGTGCGCGGGCGTTACAAACCCCGGGCTACTGGCCAGTGGAAAATGGTGTCACCATCAGCCCCGACGGAGCCTTTCGCGTCTTCGTGCGCACCGATATGCCAGGTGTCACGCCAGCGATGTGGGACTGGTGGTTTGCCTGGCATGGCAGCGAAGCACAACGCTACAAGCTATGGCACCCACGCGCGCACATGCACGTGGCCTGGGCCGATGGCCGCAGCGACCTACAGCACTACGTGGGCCGTACATCGCATGTGGTGGAGTACGTGGGAAACCAAAAGCTCAATTTGGACATTCGTTTCGTGCCCCCGGCCAGCCTAGGCCTGGACGAAGAGCGCCTCAAACGCGACGGTGAGGTTGCCATCTGCGCACGCGGAAGTATGGCCGGGACGCCCATGGAGACCGCTTGGCTGATCCACCATGTGCGCCCCGTGCCGGGCGGCTCGGAAATGCGCTCGCGCTTTTGGCTGGCTGGCGCCAACATCCGCCCACGCGGTATGCCTGGCGCTGCTGGCGCACTGCTTGGCCGGGTTGCTGCCAAGTTCGCTCCTTTGACCGCCAACATGGCCATGGAATTGCTGGTGCACTGCGCCCAGGAAATGAACCATCTTGCGGGCATCCTGCCCGATCTCTTCGAAACGTTTGGTCCTGGACAGAAAAGCTGAGGGAACGCACATGCAAAAAACACTTACGCAAGGCACCACCTTGCGCCGTGGCGATACCGGTTTTGATCGCGCCGTGCTTGGCACCAGTTTCACGACCCGAGATCCAGGAAGACGCCCAGACATCGTGGTGCAGGCCAATGATTTGGGCGAGGTCATCGCGGCTGTGCGCCAAGCCAACCAGGATGACATGCACATTGGCATGTGTTCGGGTGGGCACAGTTGGGCGCAAAACCACATTCGCGATGGCGGCATGATGCTGGACCTCGCGCGCTTGAAATCAATTGAAATTAACCCCACCCAGATGACGGCCGTCATTGGCCCGGCGGTTCTGGCGGGTGAGCTGAACTTGGCCCTGGTGCCACACAAGTTGTTCTTCCCGACGGCACACGCCTGGACGGTGGGCATGGGGGGCTTCTTGCTGCAAGGCGGCTTTGGCTGGAACAGCCGCAACTTGGGTGTCGGGTGTCAAAACGTGATCGGTATCGACGTGGTGCTGGCCGACGGCACCCTGGTGCATGCCAGCGAGACAGAAAATGCCGACCTGTTTTGGGCTGCCCGTGGGGCAGGTCCTGGGTTTTTTGGCGTCGTGGTGCGGTTTCACTTGCGCCTGCACAAGCGGGCCAAATTCATCGGCATGAAAATGCAGGTGTTCCGCATCAAGCACTTGGAAGAAGTTTTGGCTTGGGCCGATCGCGTGGGGCCTTCCGTGTCCCCCAATGTGGAATTTCAAATGGTCATGAACCCCAAGGCCACATTGATCAATGCACATGGCATCGAGGTGGTGGCACCGGTCATGGCCGACAGTTGGAAGGAGGCACGCGAGTTGTTGGCCTTCATGTCAAACAGCCCGGTGCGTTCCAAAGCCAGTTTCACGCTGCCGCTGCTACCCATGTCGCTGAATTTCATGATGAAGGCGGGCGAAAAAACCTTGTTCTTGTCCAACACCCGTTGGAGTGCCGACAACATGTGGATGGACACCCCCATTGATCCGCTGCTGCCCGCCATTCGCGGCATCGCGGACACACAGCCGCCACACCCCAGCCACGTCCTCTGGCTCAACTGGAATGGACCTGTGCAGCGCCCGGACATGGCCTTCTCGCAGGAGCACCGCACTTACTTGGCGCTGTATTGCGGTCTTGGCAAAGGCGTGGATGAAGCCAAGCATGCCAATTGGGCAACTGACCACATGAAAGCTTTGGAGCCCTGGAGCAGAGGCATTCAGTTGGCGGACGAAAACCTCGCCCGCAGGCCCTCCAAGTTCGTGTCGGATGCCAACATGGTTCGACTCGATCAAGCCAGAGCCAAGTACGACCCGCTGGGGCGCTTTCATCCGTGGATGGGGCGTATTTCTTAATTCAAAACCAGTTCATGGAGCTCAACTGTGAAAACCCATTTCCTTCAATTTTTCGGTGTCATCATGGTGTGGGGTGCCACCCAAGTGGCGTTGGCGCAAGTGCCTGCTGTGGTGCTCAACCCGGACAAAGGTGGCGAAATCGGTGCGCGTTATCAGGCGTGGCTGAGCCCTCATCAGGAGGGCGGCGAAGAGCGCGATACACCGCGTGCTGTACCCAAAGTGTTCCGCTCCACCACGCCGTCGGTCGACCGCGACAAGCGTCCCTCGCGTGGCCACGGCATGGTGCGATTCAGCAAGGATTTAAGTCGAGCCTATGTGGATATCCGCATCGAAGGGGTGGACCCCAAAACAATCACCATGTTTCACATTCACTGTGGAAAGCCAGGCATGTTGGGACCTATTTTGGTGGACTTCGGGCTCAAAAACGATCTGAAGGCGGCGTTCGCCAACAACACATTCAGCATGCAAGTGCGTAACGAAGACATCACCGCAGTCACGGCGCACGCCCATGGGCCAATTGGCTTTGCCACCGCTGGCTGTCCCATTGTGATGGCCAACCCCATAGACAGAGTGAAGACGGTGGCCGGCATGGCCGCCATTGCTCGAGAGGGGGATTTGTATTTCAACCTGCACACCAGCGGGCAGTCCTACTTCGGTGATATCCGCGGTCAGTTGGAGCGGGTCCAAGATTGATTTTTGTGAAGGAAGATCATGCTCCATACGCTTTTCAAACCAACGCCCACCATGCTGAATGACGGCAGGAGGGACCACATCCTGTTCACAACTGTGGCCGTGCTGGCGGCTGTGACCATGTTTTTGTGTGCCACAGGCTCTGGCAATCCGACCACTGCGGAGCCTTTGCCCGATGCTGTGAACACGGCTGCGAATGTGCTGGCGGTTCTCATCGGCATTTTCATCCTCATTCCAAAGACTCGTGCCGTCGCCAGCATCGCAGGCGCAGCAAATATGGTGGCATCGATGCTCGTCAATTATTTTGTCGATGGTTACGCCTATTTTTTGGAGGTTCTTGCTTTCGATCTTTTGGCTTTGGGCTTGTCGCTGGTGGTGCTGTGGCATTACCGAAAAGACTTGAAGGGCCATGATTGAGCGCGGTCATGGTGATCAGTTGCGAATGGCTTTTTTAATTGTCTGCATTTGTATAAAAGGTTTTGAACATGTCCTCGATCGTTGATCCGAAACGTCCCTACACCCTCTGGGGCACGCCGCACTCGCTTTACACCGGAAAAGCGCGGTCTTGCCTGATCAAAAAAGGGCTTGCGTTCGTCGAGCGCTGTCCTTCGCATCCGGATTACAAAGCGCGCGTTCGGCCCGCGGTCGGGTTGGTGACATTTCCAGTGCTTGAAACGCCTGAGGGTCAGTTCATTCAAGACTCGACCGACATCGTCACGTATTTGGACTCGATCGAGGATCAGGCGTCCGCGACTTGCATGACCCCTTTTTCACCGGTGCAGCGGGTGGTGGCCAGACTGATCGACGGCTTTGGTCTCGAAGGCCTGTTGCAGGCCGCCATGCACTACCGCTGGAGCTATCGCGATGAGCAGGAACTGTTCTTGCAGACTGAATTTGGGCGGGGACTGTACGCCGGACCAGACCGCGAAGCACGAAGGGCTGCTGGCAGGCGCGTGATGGATTTCTTCAGCGCCAGCTTGCCAGCTCTGGGCATCACCCCGCAGACCCAGCCTGCGATCGAGGCGGCTTACGAAGAACTTCTGGAAGCACTGGATGTCCACTTCCAGAGTTATCCCTATGTGATGGGCTGGCGCGTCAGCATGGCCGACCTGGGACTGATTGCGCCCATGTACGCGCACCTTGGGCGTGACCCCTACCCGACAGCGCTGATGAAAAAGCGCGCGCCCAACGTGGCGCGCTGGGTAGAGCGCATGCAATTGCCCAACACACCCGATGGCGAATTTGCACCGCATGAAGCCGATTGGTTGCCCGATGACGCCATCCCCGCCACGTTGGAGCCGGTGTTGGCCTTGATGTTCAAGGACTGGGGTCCTCAGCTGAGTGCCGACATGGCGAGCTACCAGAAATGGTGTGATGCCCAACCGGATGCGCCATCAGGTCAATTGATTCACTTCAACAATGACCCCATGGTGCACCCCACTGTGGGCATGGTGCGCTTCACATGGCGTGGTGTGCAGGTGCAACGTGCCAGTGCCGTGCATGGCCTGTGGTTGTTTCAAATGGCCCAGCTTGCTGCACAAACTTTGCCCGGTGAGGCCGCGCAAAACCTGGCGGCGCTGTTGCAGCGCACCGGGGGGCAGGAGGTGATGGCCTTGACTATGCCCCGCCAGATGGAGCGACGAAACAACGTGCTGGTGCTCAAGTAACAGAAGACCATTTTTCATCCAAGGCGCTTTCTTCTTCAGCGTCAGGGTAGGCAAGATTTCAATCATCAGGAGATTTCAATGAATGACACAGTGCAGGTGAACGTCGATGAAGGCGTCATGACGGTCGCGATCAATCGCCCGCAAGCCATGAATGCGGTCAACCGCGAAGTTGCCGAGGGCATCGCTGCGGCCATGGTGGCCTTGGACAGCAACCCGGCGATTCGCTTGGCGATTCTGACGGGTGCGGGCGGCATGTTTTGCTCAGGCATGGATCTGAAAGCCTATGTCCGCGGCGAGTCGCCCTTCATCGATGGCCGTGGCTTTGGCGGGCTGTGCAGCGCACCCCCCCAAAAGCCGCTGATTGCAGCGGTCGAAGGCTTTGCGCTGGCCGGAGGGTTTGAGCTGGCCATGGCTTGCGACCTCATCGTGGCGGGCGATGGCGCACGCTTTGGCACGCCCGAGGTCAAGGTCGGATTGATTGCCGGTGCTGGCGGGCTGCTGCGCACGCCGCGCCAGATTCCCCAACGCGTGGCCATGGAAATGGCCCTGACGGGCGAGATGATCAGCGCAGCGCGTGCCTATGAGTTGGGGCTGGTCAATCGGGTTGTGGCTTCAGGGGGTGCACTACCTGCCGCCATGACGCTGGCGCGTGTGATCGCAGCCAACGGACCGCTCGCCGTCGCCGCCAGCAAGAAAGTCATCTGCGAGTCGCAAGACTGGTTGTCCAGCGACATGTTTGCTCGGCAAGAACCCTTGCTCAAAGCGATCGCCAAGAGCAAAGACGCCCTAGAGGGCGCAACCGCTTTCGCTGAAAAGCGCCGTCCGAATTGGCAGGGCTGCTGATCTACGAACAAGCCATCGAGCTGTTTTGCACAATTTTCTTTGGAACTGACATGAATACCCTGGTTCGTTACGACTTGAACAACGATGTGGCCACGCTTCGCATGGACGACGGCAAAGCCAACGTCATGAACATCGCCATGCTGGCAGCCCTGAATGAGGCGCTGGATCGCGCAGAAAAAGAAGCCAAGGTGGTGGTCTTGTATGGCCGTGCAGGGTCCTTCTCGGGTGGTTTTGATTTGGGGGTTTTCAAGCGTGGCGGCCCCGACGTGCAGACCATGTTGGAAGCGGGCTTGCGCCTGTGCGCGCGCTTGGTGGACTATCCACTGCCGGTGATCGCCGCTTGCACGGGTCATGCTGTTGCGCTGGGGGCTATTTTGCTGCTTTCATGCGACCTGCGGATCGGTATCGATGTGGGCGCCCGGTTCCAGATCAATGAGGTACGGTTAGGCATGGTCTTGCCGCGAGTCACCGTGGAGGTCTGTCGCAGAAAGCTGGCACCAGCGCAAATGCAAACCGCGACAACGCTGGGTATGCCCTTTACACCGGCATCTGCACTGCAGGCGGGCTTTGTCGACGAACTGGTGCCCGCTTACGCCATGCAAGAAACTGTGCAAAGGCACTGCGCTGATCTTCTCATGCTGGACTCGAAGACTTTTGCCATGAACAAGCGCCGCATCAATGCGCAGGTGACAGAGGCCATGGCCGTCGCCATCCAGGCCGATATGCCGCAATGGCAGGCGCAGGAGCAGGCCACGGGCGCGGCGTCCAGCTGAGTTGGGTGCTAGATTTTTGGAGTCACCCTGTTCAGTTCCAAGCAGCGGTGGACTCCATGGTCCCGTTTTTGTGGTGCATGGGTGCCACGTTTTTCTTTCAATTCAAGAGACACACAACATGAGCAACTCCTCGGACATGCTGGCCCTGCAAAGGCTTTACCACTGGGAGGCGACTGCGCCCCACCGCGTGTGCTTCACACAGCCTGTCGGGCAGGGTGTGATCCAGACCTTCACTTGGTCTGAAGTTGCGCACCAAGTGCGCTGCATGGCCAACCATCTTCTGTCTCTGGGCTATCCGCCCGGCAGTCGGATCGCGATTTGGGGCAAAAACACCGCCCACTGGCTCATGGCCGATTGGGCCATCTGGATGGCAGGCCATGTATCCGTGCCTTTGTATCCCACGCTGGCCACCAAGACGGTGCGGCAAATTCTGGACCACAGTGGCGCATGTCTGATGTTTGTCGGCAAGCTCGATGATCCGGATGCGATGCGGGCAGGGGTTCCTGAACAGCTGCCTTGCATCAACTTGCCATTGAGCCCTCAATGGCCTGGTGCAGACTGGTCAGAGATCGTTCGTTTGCAGGCCCCCCTTCAGGGCCAAGTCATCCGCCCCGCGCAAGACCTGTGCACGGTGATGTACACCTCGGGCACCACCGGCCACCCCAAAGGTGTGATGCACAGTTTTGGCACATTACAAACGATCATTGCGCAGGGGCTGGAGCGCATTCCTCTGAACGAGAACGACAGGATGCTGTCTTATTTGCCACTGTCGCACATCGCTGAACGGGGCCTGGTTGAGCACATGCTGTTGGCCACGGGTATGCAAGTCTTTTTTGCGGAGTCGCAAGAGACGTTTGCAAAGGACTTGCAACGCGCGCGCCCCACATTTTTCTTTTCTGTGCCCAGGTTATGGCTCAAGTTTCGCGAAGGTGTCAACGCCAAAATGCCGCCCAAAAAGCTGGCCTTGTTGCTCAAAATTCCGCTGATCAATCGGATCGTTCAGAAAAAGATATTGACCGCATTGGGTCTGGACCAATGCCGTGTGGCCGCAGGAGGCGCTGCGCCCATGCCGCCTGAATTGTTGCGCTGGTATGGGGCACTGGGTTTGAACCTCATCGAGTTGTATGGCATGACCGAGAACGGTTGCACCCATGCGACCGATGTGCACAGCCCATTGCCGGGCAGTGTGGGTAAAACACTGAACGGGGTGAAATGCCGTCTTGACCCTGAGACCAGCGAAGTGCAGGTGCTGTCGCCGGGGTTGATGTTGGGTTATTTTCTGGAACCGGAATTGACCGCCCAAGCCTTTACGTCGGATGGCTGGTTGCATACCGGAGACAAAGGTTCGGTCGATGCGCAGGGCAACCTCAAGCTCACGGGACGGGTGAAAGATTTGTTCAAAACCAGCAAGGGCAAATACGTTGCGCCTGCAGGCATTGAGGCCTTGTTGGCCTTGGTCCCCGGCGTGGAAGCTTGTTGTGTCGTGGGCGCCAATTTGACTCAACCGCTGGCCATTCTGGCGCTGACACCTGAACGGCTCACACAAGCGCTAGAACCTGAAGATCGGCAACACATGCAAGCTGCCTTCGGACGTGAACTTGTGCGGATCAATCAACAACTCGACCCGCATGAACGCCTGTCTTGCCTGGTGATCGATCACAAGCCCTGGACCGTGGAATCGGGTTTCATCACCCCCACGTTGAAAGTCAAGCGCAACCAGATTGAAGCGGTGTATGGGCCATCTTTTGAAGCCTGGTCCGAACTTCAAAAATCCATCGTCTGGCTTAAGAGCGCTGATTTTTAAACTTGCCCGATGCATCTGTCATTTGTCACTCAAATTCACGGGTTGAATTATTTTCAAAGGAGACTGTTCATGAATTTATTCAAAAACTCACGAGGTATTTTTCTCTCAGGAATGCTGATGGCATCGCTGCAGGCTACGGTGTCTTTGGCACAAACCTACGGCCCACCACAGGTGGTGGTGGCGCCATCAAGTTTCAAAGGCGTTCATGGCTTGGCAGTCGACAAGCAAGGCCGACTATTGGCAGGCAGCGTGGTGGGCATGTCCATCACCCAGGTAGATCCCGCAACTGGCAAAAGCACCATTTTGGTAGACGCTCCGCAAGGACAGGCAGACGACATCGCTATCGGGCCCAAGGGCGAAATGGCCTGGACTTCGTTTCTGCAAGGTGTTGTGCGTATCCGTGATCATGACGGTGCGCCGATTCGTGTCATCGCCAAAGATCTTCCCGGCATCAACTCACTGGCCTTCGATCCAAAGAGTGGCAAGTTGTACGCATCCCAGGTGTTCTTGGGTGACGCACTTTGGGAAATTGATGTCACCGGTGTCAAACCACCCAGTTTGATCAAAAAAGACATGGGCGGTCTGAACGGATTTGAAGTGGGCGCTGATGGTTGGATCGTCGGACCTTTGTGGTTCAAAGGTCAAATTGTCAAACTCAATCCAGTCGATGGCGAGATGAAAGTCATCAACAGCGAATTCAAAGTTCCTGCGGCAGCCAACTTTGACAGCAAAGGAAATATCTGGGTTGTGGACGTCAAAACTGGCGGCTTGTACCGCATCCATGCGGCAGACGGCAAACGCACGCGCGTTGCACAACTGGAAACTGGCTTGGACAATTTGGCGGTAGACAAAAACGACAACATTTATGTGTCCAATATGGTGGATAACGGTGTGCAACAGGTCAACGCATCCACCGGAAAAGCCACGCAAATCACCAAAGGCGGCATGGCGGCCCCGGGCGGTATCAAGTTATCGGAAGATGGCAAGGCATTGTTTGTTGCACACGTTTTCGGATTGCGTGCGGTCGATACCGTCAGCGGCAAACTCAATGACATCGCACGGATGCACGGTGACCCTGTCGAATACCCGTTTGCAGTCACGCTGTCCAAAGACCACTACGTGATGTCGAGTTGGTTCACAGGCACGGTTCAATTGCTCAGTCGCCAGGGCAAAAGCGTCAAGGCCACGGCACACGGCTTGGCCGCACCCATGGATGCCATAGAAATGAGCGATGGCAAGGTGCTGGTATTGGAATTGGCTGCTGGCGCTTTGACGCAGTTGAGCGGCGCTGATTTGCACGACAAAAAACAAATGGTCACGGGTTTGCAAGGCCCCACGCAAATGATTCTCGGCCAAGATGGCGGTCTCTACATCACCGAGCTTTCGGGGCGTTTGATTCGAGTGGATACCGCTGATTGGAGTCAAAAAACCATCGCACAAGGACTGGCTGCTCCGGAGGGACTGGCACAAGCACCGTCCGGAAAATTCATCGTCGCTGAAACCGCCAAGCGTCAGTTGACTGAAGTCGATCCGTCGAACGGCAACAAGCGGGTGATTGCTTCAGACTTGCCCATTGGTTTTGAAGCTGGCCCTGGCTTGCCACCGCCTTACTTGACGACGGGTGTGGCTGTTGCAGCCGATGGCACGGTTTATTTCAGTGCTGATCGGAACAACGGCATATACAAAATCAAACCGCAATGATCGATTGGCAAGTTATTTTTTGTCCTTAACGGACCCAGGAAGCAAAACATGAAAACACGTATCACAGAACTTTTGGGCATTCGCCACCCGATCATGCAAGGGGGCATGCACCATGTCGGCTATGCCGAGCTGGCTTCGGCCGTGTCCAACGCCGGGGGTTTGGGCATCATCACGGGCTTGACCCAGAAGACCCCTGAGTTGCTGGCCAAAGAAATTGCGCGCTGCCGCGAGATGACCGATCAGCCCTTTGGTGTAAACCTGACCTTTTTGCCTGCCTTCACTGCGCCCCCCTATCCGGAATACATCCGGGCCATCATCGAAGGGGGTGTCAAAGTGGTGGAAACCGCCGGGCGCAACCCGCAAGCCTACATGCCTGCATTGAAGGCGGCGGGTATCAAGGTGATCCACAAATGCACCTCGGTCAGACACGCCCTGAAGGCTGAAGAAATCGGCTGTGATGCGGTCAGTGTGGATGGCTTTGAGTGCGGCGGTCACCCCGGCGAGGACGATGTGCCCAATTTCATTTTGTTGCCCCGTGCGGCAGAAGAACTCAAGATCCCGTTTTTGGCCTCGGGTGGCATGGCCGATGGCCGCAGCTTGGTGGCGGCTTTGGCCATGGGCGCTGACGGCATCAACATGGGCACCCGCTTCATCGCCACGCAAGAAGCGCCGGTGCATGAAAAAGTCAAGCAGGCCATTGTGGCCGCCAGCGAGCTGGACACCACGCTCATCATGCGTTCCATCAGGAACACCGAGCGTGTGCTGATGAACGAGGGTGTCAAGCGTGTTCAGGCCATCGAACGCGAAAAAGGCGCAGCCCTGAGCATCAACGACATCATGGAACATGTGGCCGGCGTTTACCCCAAGGTCATGAATGACGGTGATCTGGATGCAGGTGCCTGGAGCTGCGGCATGGTGGCCGGTTTGATCCATGACGTGCCCACTTGCCAGGATCTGATCGATCGCATCATGGCTCAAGCAGATCAGCTGATCCGCCAGCGGCTCGGTGGCATGTTGGCATGAGTAACCTAGGCATCACAGTTGAATTGACGGCTGAAAACTTTTCAACCATCCTTGGATGAGGAGATCAAGCATGGAATTTTCAGAACTCATCAAGGCCCGCAAAAGCGTTCGCGGTTACCAACAAAAACCCGTTCCTCGCGAGGTGATCGAAGAGATCCTCGCGGTGGCCAAATGGTCGCCCTCGTCGATGAACACGCAGCCTTGGCATGTGCATGTGGTCACAGGCGAGCCGCTCGAACGCATCCGCCGGGGCAACACCGAAAACATGGTCAAGGGCGTGCCACCCAAGCGCGACTTTCCGATGAAAGAGGCTTACGAGGGCATCCACCGCAAGCGCCAGGTCGACATCGCGATTCAGTTGTTTGACGCCATGGGCATCGCCCGTGATGACAAAGAGCGCCGCACCGATTGGGTCATGCGCGGTTTTCGTCAGTTCGATGCACCTGTGTCGCTGGTGCTGACCTACGACAAATACCTCGAACCTGCGGCCATCAGCCAGTTTGACCTGGGGGCTTTGTCGCACGCCATCGTGCTGGCCGCCTGGGA
Organism: Comamonadaceae bacterium; assembly: GCA_027486555.1. GTDB lineage: Bacteria > Pseudomonadota > Gammaproteobacteria > Burkholderiales > Burkholderiaceae_C > Limnohabitans_A. The sequence continues at coordinate 192 of JAIXOX010000127.1, read as the reverse complement.
GCGGGGCCTGGGCACCGTGATCAACGGCCAGGGCATCATGCAGTCGGCCGTGGTGCGCGAGCATGCGGGCATTCCGGATGACCAGAACATCATGATCTGCATCGCACTGGGCTACCCGGACGAAGACTTTGTGGCCAACACCGTCAAGTCGGTGCGCGAAGACGAAGCCAATTTTGTGCGTTACGTGGGTTT
>JAIXOX010000084.1 GCA_027486555.1 Comamonadaceae bacterium | reverse complement strand
TTTTTGATCGACCCCGGCCAACACGCCCTGAACGTGGGCCGCCGCACCTGCACCCTGGTGGTGCAAAACGCCAGCGACCGCCCCATCCAAGTGGGCTCGCACTACCACTTTGCCGAGACCAACGCGGGCTTGCGATTTGACCGCGCTGCCGCGCACGGCATGCGACTGAACATCGCCTCGGGCATGGCCGTGCGCTTTGAGCCGGGCCAGCAACGCACGGTGGAGCTGGTGGACTACGCAGGCGACCGAATGGTTTACGGCTTTCGGGGTTTGACCCACGGCGCACTCGACGCGCGTACAACACAAGGCAACTGACATGGCCCACATCGACAAACGCGCTTATGCCGAAACCTTTGGCCCCACCGTGAGCGACCGCGTGCGCCTGGCCGACACGGCCTTGGTCATTGAGGTGGAAAAAGACTTCACGCTGCAGGCGGGCAGCCATGGTGAAGAAGTCAAATTCGGCGGCGGCAAAACCATCCGCGACGGCATGGCGCAATCACAGAGGACAAATCAGGATGGCGCGATGGACTGCGTGCTCACCAACGCCCTCATCATCGACCACTGGGGCATCGTTAAGGCCGACATTGGTCTGAAGGGCAACCGCATCGCGGCCATCGGCAAAGCGGGCAACCCCGACACACAGCCTGGCGTGGACATCGTCATCGGCCCCGGCACCGAGATCATCAGCTGCGAAGGCCTGATCGTGACTGCGGGCGGCATCGACTGCCACATCCACTTCATCTGCCCCCAGCAAATCGACGAGGCCCTGACCAGCGGCGTGACCACCATGATGGGCGGCGGCACGGGCCCGGCCACCGGGACCTTTGCCACCACCTGCACACCTGGCCCATTCAACATCGAGCGCATGCTGCAAGCGGCCGATGCCTTCCCGATGAACCTGGGCTTTTTTGGCAAAGGCAACGCCAGCTTGCCTGCCGCCTTGCACGAACAAATCAACGCGGGCGTGATTGGTCTGAAGCTGCACGAAGACTGGGGCAGCACCCCATCGGCCATCAGCAATTGCCTGGACGTGGCCGACGAGGCCGACATCCAGGTCGCACTGCATTCGGACACGCTCAATGAATCGGGTTATGTAGAAAACACCATTGAAGCCACTAAGGGGCGGGGCCTGTGTGCCTTTCACACCGAAGGCGCAGGTGGCGGCCATGCGCCCGACATCTTGAAGGTGGTGGGCCAGGCGAACTTTTTGCCCAGCTCGACCAACCCGACCATGCCCTTCACCCACAACACGCTCGATGAGCATGTGGACATGTTGATGGTCTGCCACCACCTGGATGCCAGCATCGCCGAAGACTTGGCTTTTGCCGAAAGCCGCATCCGCAAGGAAACCATCGCGGCCGAAGACATCCTGCACGACCTGGGCGCCATCAGCATGATGAGCAGTGACAGCCAAGCCATGGGGCGGGTGGGCGAAGTCATCATCCGCACCTGGCAGACCGCGCACAAAATGAAGCAGCAGCGCGGCAGCCTGCCCGGCGACACCGACCGCCACGACAACGCCCGCGTCAAGCGCTACATCGCCAAATACACCATCAACCCCGCCATTGCACACGGCATCAGCCACGATGTGGGCAGCATCGAAGTGGGCAAGTGGGCCGACCTGGTGATCTGGAAACCCGCCTTTTTTGGCGTCAAGCCCTCGCTGGTGCTCAAGGGCGGCTTCATCGCCCTGGCGGCTATGGGTGACCCGAATGCGTCCATCCCCACGCCGCAGCCGGTGCACTACCGCCCCATGTTTGGCAGCTTTGGCGGCGCGCTCACGCGCAGTGCCTTGACCTTCGTTTCCAACGCAGGATTCAAAGCGGGCATTGGAGAGCGTTTCGGCCTGCAAAAAACCTTGTCCGTGGCGCGCAAGATCCGGGGCGTGCGCAAGCAGCACATGGTCCACAATGCTTACCTGCCCCACATGGAAGTGGACCCCCAAACCTATGCAGTGCGTGCCGACGGCCAGTTGTTGGTGTGCGAACCCGCCACCGAGCTGCCCATGACCCAACGCTACTTTTTGTTCTGAAAACCATCCTTGTAGGAGCCCACCCCGCAGGCGATGGGCGTGGCACACGCCCCACAAAACCATCGCCCACAGAGGTGGGCTCCTACAAAACCCAAAACCATGACCTCACTGCTCCTCTGCTCCAAACTCATGCCGCAAGGCCGTGGCCTGGCCCGAGTGCTGATCCAACGCGCCAGCAGCATCACCCTGGACTGGGACACCCGCCAAAAAAGCCGCTTTGACGCCACCGACAGCCAAGGCCGTGCCTTGGGCGTGTTCTTGCCCCGTGGCGCTGTGGTGCGCGGCGGCGATGTGCTGGTGGCCGAAGACGGCTCGCTGGTGCGGGTGCAAGCCGCGCCGCAAGCCGTGCTGCGCATCACTGCTTGCACCGAGCACGGCTCACCCTTTGACCTGACCCGCGCCGCATACCACCTGGGCAACCGCCATGTACCGATCGAGCTGCAACCCGACCACCTGAAGATCGAGCCCGACCATGTGCTGGCCGACATGCTGCGCGCCATGCACATGACGGTGGTGGCGGTGTCTGAACCCTTTGAGCCCGAAAACGGGGCTTATGGCGACCACGGCGCTTCTGCACATGGACATGGACATGGACATGGACATGGACATGGGCATGGGCATGGGCATGGACATGGGCACAGTCACGAACATGGCCATGCGGATCATTCGCACGCAGCCCACGCTGAGCCTCATGTGCACGGCCCCGACTGCCAACACGAGCACGCAGCCCCGGCAGCCAAGCCACCCGCAGGCAAGCGCATCGCCATCCCGATCCGCTCTGCCTCCGCTGAACCCCATGTGCATGGCCCCGGTTGCGGACATGAGCACTGAGACCGCGCCGTCTGGACTGCTGCAACTGATTTGGCTCGCATCGCCAGCGCTGCCGATCGGCGGCTTCTCGTATTCCGAAGGTCTGGAAGCCGCCATCGAGCAAGGCCTGGTGCACAACGAACAAAGCGCCACCGACTGGGCGGTGGACCAGCTGCACCTGACGCAGTCGCGTGGTGACATGGCCGTGATGGCCCAAGCCATTCCGGCTTGGCAAGCCATGGACACCCAGCGCCTGCAAGCCCTGAACGAATGGGTCATGGCCACCCGCGAAACCGCCGAAATGCGTTTGCAAGCCGAGCAAATGGGCCGCTCCTTGCTCGACTGGCTGCGCAACCTACAGCAAGCCAGCGACGCGCAGCTGCAATGCTGCGCGCAATTGCCGCCCACCTACCCGCTGGCTATGGCGCTGGCTTTGTCCTTGGCACAAGCGCCGCTGGACCAAGCCCTGCAAGCGGTCGCCTTTGGCTGGGCCGAAAACATGACCCAAGCCGCACTCAAGGCCGTGCCCCTGGGCCAAAGCGCAGGGCAGCGCATGCTGGCACGCCTGGCCCGTGAAATTCCGCAAGCGGTGCAAACCGCCTTGCACCTGAACGATGAAGACCGCCAGGCCTTCAGCCCCATGTTGGCCATCTTGTCGTCTCGCCACGAAACCCAATACTCCCGGATCTTCCGCTCATGACTTCAGCACTGCACCACATTCCCCATCGCACGAAAAAACTGCCGCCCCTGCGCGTGGGCATTGGCGGGCCTGTGGGCTCCGGCAAAACCACGCTGCTCGAGATGCTGTGCAAAAACATGCGCGAGCGCTGGGACCTGATCGCCATCACCAACGACATCTACACCAAGGAAGACCAGCGCTTGCTCACGGTGAGCGGCGCACTGCCCGCCGATCGCATCATGGGCGTGGAAACCGGTGGCTGCCCGCACACCGCCATCCGCGAAGACGCGTCGATCAACCTCGAAGCCATTGACCGCATGCTGGAGAAGTTTCCGAATGCCGACGTGGTCTTCATCGAGAGCGGCGGCGACAACCTGGCCGCCACCTTCAGCCCCGAACTCTCGGACCTCACCATTTACGTGATCGACGTGGCCGCAGGCGAAAAGATTCCGCGCAAAGGCGGTCCCGGCATCACCAAAAGCGATTTGTTTGTGATCAACAAAACCGACCTGGCCCCGCATGTGGGCGCAGATTTGCAAGTGATGCGCGACGACACCCACCGCATGCGCCCCAACCCCGAAACCCGCCCCTGGGTCATGACCAACCTCAAAACGCTCGATGGCCTGGCCGAAGTGGTGGCCTTCATTGAAAAGCGCGGCATGTTGAGCACGACCTGAGCAGCTTTTGATGGGCCCTGGGATGGGACGCGTCTAAGTCACCATTTATCTCGTTACAATCAGCCCCCATGGAAGCGTGGCAGAGTGGTCGATTGCACCGGTCTTGAAAACCGGCGACTCGAAAGGGTCCGTGAGTTCGAATCTCACCGCTTCCGCCAGAATACAACCCTAAGTAATTGATTTACTTGGGGTTTTTTCTTTTGTGCTTTCGCCAAGTCACACCTGAAATCACACCCATGTGTCGGCCATGCGGGTATTTTGTTTTTTAGGCGCCCACCCCGTGGGCGATTGCATCCACACCGCCAAGGCAAGCCATCGAACACAGAGCCAGATCCACTGATCTCTCCCACCCGATGTACGTTAGATTGCCAACTGATAAAAGTTTAAAAAAAGTTTTGTCACGTTTTGTTGTGACATTTATGGCTAATTTAAAAAGTACAATATTTTTGACAAATTTACCGATAGTAGTTGAGTAATTTGCTCTTCAGGTTCATTTCAAAAAAACTTGAAGGTGAAAGACCTCTACGGAATCTATAACGCGCAATTCAAGAGGCTTTATGAAATTTCAACGCAGGGCTTTGAGCACGCTGCTGGGTTCACTGGCGTTCGTCATCCTCCTGACGACAGTGCTCACCAACCGGCTGTTTGTGAGCACCACAGAACAGACCGATAAGAGCCAGTACGCCTTGATGAAGTCGATCATCGAATTCAACTTGGCCAACGCGGAAACCAATGTACAGGCCCGCGCTGAACTGGTGGCCAGCCTTCCGCGGGTGAAAGAACTCTTTGCAGATGGCAACCGCGAGGGACTGCTTGCAGAACTCAAACCGATGTTCGATGTCCAAAAAGACAAGTTTGGCGTAGACCAGTCGCAGTTCCATTCCGTGCCCGCCACCTCTTTTCTGCGTTTGAACAACCCCACGGTTTTCGGCGATGACCTGTCATCGTTCCGCCCCATCATCGCGGCCGTCCAGAAGGATTTCGTTTCTCGCAAGGGTTTGTCGATTTCACGCGCCGGCCCGGGCATCTTCGGAGTGGTGCCAGTTTTCGACAAGGCCAACAAGCCCATCGGCACCTTCGAGTTCGGCGCGGATTTCGGCGGGATACTGGATCGGCTCAAGATGGCCTATGGACTGGAGACGGTGCTCTTCATTGACGAGCAGCGCCTGAAAAATGCTGCCCCAAATCTGGGTGGCGACGTTTACACCGACAAGAACCGTGTGGGCAAATACATCAAGTTCAAGTCCACCAACTGGGAACTGATGCGTCAGCTGGTTGGCGACGAAGAACTCTCCACACCCGGCATAGAGAACATGCCCTATGCGCGAGAAGCTCAGGACACGCCCTATGGTGTGGTGATGGTCCCGCTTCGCAATCCCGCAGGTGACGTCCTGGGCATGATCGCCGTCGCCAAGGATTTCAGTGCCGCGCGCAGCACCATGGGCAGGTCGATGATCTGGCTGGCCATGTACTCGCTGTTCGCCTTTGTGATTCTCGCTGGCGTCATCACGATGGTGGTGCGCGGCACGCTGGTCAGGCCATTGGCGGCCTTGAACCAACAATTTGCCGCATTGGCCGATGGCCGCAAGCCAGCTGAGCCCATCAAAAATCCTGAAGCGTATTACGACGAACTGGGCAATTTGGCTCGCCACTACGAGAAACTGCGCGTGCAGCGCGAGGGCGTGCAGCCGGCAGGTGCCCCATGAGTCGGTGGTTGATCGCCGTGATTCTGGCCTTGCTGGCCCCGGCTGTCTGGTCACAGTCGAAGCCAGCAGTGGCCGCCAAAGCAGCGTCAGAGGCACCGGCATCCCCTGTCGCCGCTGACAAGACGCTCACCGTCATTCCCCAGGGTCGGGGCATGCCGATGCTGATCCGGGTGGGACTGAGTTTCATCGAACTCAAGGACATCAACGAGAACGATGGCAGCTTCACCGCCACCGTTGACATGCGACTGCGCTGGCAAGACATGCGGCTTAGTTACCCAAGCGCCAACACAGTGGCCGGGTACCAAGAGTTCACAGGCAACGATGCCGACAAAAAGCTCACCGAGATCTGGAATCCGAAAGTCGAGTTCGGTAACCTCAAAGGCAGTCCGACATACACCAAGCGCGGGCTGCGGGTGTTTCCCGATGGCACTGTGGAGTTCATGCTGCGCACAACCGCGGCCTTCAGCGCCGACTACTCGCTGGATAACTTCCCCTTCGACAGGCAACGACTCTCCGTCGAAATGTTGTCGCGCATCGAGCCGCTGCAACGCGTGCTGCTCGACTTTAGGCAGGACGAGCTGGAGTTCAGCAACACCCAATACAACGTCGCCATGCAAGGCTGGTCGCCCGGTCTTGTTGAACTGACAAAGGACACAGTGCCTGCTTGGCGTGGTGAAGAAAACTCGCGGGTGAAGGCGGCACTGGTGGTGAAGCGCCAGCAGATCAGCCTGCTGGCGACCATCTTTGTGCCGCTGTTCGCCTCGCTGCTCATTCCGCTGCTGATGATCTGGCTGAACAGCTATGAGGACGGCGAGTTCACCATCGATGCGTTCCAACTCAACAACATCAGCATCGGCGGCTTGTTCGCGGTGGTGGCGCTGAATTTCACGGTGAACTCCAGCTTCATCAAACTTGCTTCCGGTGACAACCCGGTGATGCGGCTGTTCGGCCTGAACTATTTCATGTTGGCGGTGAGCTTCGGCGTAGGCGTTTTGCTCTTCCGGTTCAATGTGGTGAGGCGTCTCTTTGGCACGCATGTGCAGGCTGAGTTCTACGCCGTCATCTGCTGGGCTATTCCGGTGCTGGTGTTCGGCACGGCAACGGCCATGCTGGCCATGGCCTTGTTCTGATCAGAATTTGAACTGCCAAGCTTGTGACGACGGTTCTCGACGGTTCGGCCCCAGACAAGGCGCTGTTCTACAGCGCTGTCTCGGTGCCAGCTCGTACCTTCGGCGCCCAAATCAAGCTTTTGAAAACCGCAAGGCCAAAGGTCCCAAAAAGATACCCATGGCCAACACCGCAAATGCCGCCAACCAAGCTTGTGGTGACTGCATGCCGCCTTGAGCATCCAGGGCCAAGCCCAACAGCCAACCCCCCAAGGCAGAAAAGCCAAAACCCACGGTGGAGTGCATGGCCAAGGTCAGCCCCTTGAATGCCGGCTGAGCGTGCGACATCATCCCGGCCGTCAAGGAGCCTGAGTCGGCAGGCACGGTCACCGCATACACCGCCAGCAAGCCCAGCAGCAACCAGGGCGAACCGTCAGCCCCCCAACCCACCAGCAAGGCAGTCAGGCCAGAGGCCAGTTGAATCCAGGTCAGCGCACGTTGCCGACCAAAACGCAAACACAGCTCGTTGCCCAAGATGCTGGCCGGCATGGCCAACAAAGAAGCCACAAAGCTCACCAGCATGGGGTCAGGCAGTGGTGCACTCGAGTGGCGTGCAACCACGTACGCCCAGAAGGCCACCATCCAGGTTCTGAAGCCATACAACTCAAAGCAATGTGCACCATAAGCCAGGATGTAAGCCATGGCCGGTCGGTTGCGCAAAACGGGACGAACGTCCAGCAAATGACCGGTGATCGCGGTGGGTTGCCGTGGGGCCATTTTCCAAGCCACCCCAACCATGTACAAAGGCCCCAACGCAGTGATGGCAAACGACCAGCGCCAGCCCAAAGACTCGGCCAACAGCTGAGACAGGAGAAATGAAAACCCCACCCCCATGGAATAACTGGCGGTGTACAAAGTGATGCTGCGCGAGGCGTCGGCACTGCCCAAGCGGTCTGTCAATGCGCGCAATCCGGGCATGTAGGCCCCCGCAAAACTGGCACCGGCCATCGCCCAAAAGAGCATGCCGCTCCACCAACTGTTTGCAAAACAGGCAAATGCCAAGGTACTCAATGCGCTGCACAAAGAGCCCCAAAACAAGATGCGCCGAGCGTCCAGGCGGTCGGTCAGCGCGCTCAAACCGGGCACAGCCAACATGTACCCACAGGCATAAGCGGCAGCCAACAATCCAGCCTGCGCATTGCTCATGCCCCACAAAGGCATGAGGTGCTGGACCATCACGGCGGGCACCACAACATGGGGCAATAAATTGCCCACCTGACCCACGCACATGGCCCACACCAGGCGGGTGTCTTGCACAGATTTCATGCGCCGAACTTACCAGGCGGCATCCAGAATACTGCGCACATCTTCGGGACCGTGGATTTTTCTGGGGTTGGTGTGGATGAGGCGGTCGTGCATGGCGTTTTGCGCAATGAGGTCCAGCATGTCGGCGGGCACACCCACTTCGCGCAAAGTGCTGGGCAAACCCAGTTCGGCCACCAATTCGGCCAGCAGCTCACCAGCGGGCTTGTGGGGCTCGCCCAGGGCTTCGCTCACGCGTTTTTGTTGCTCGGCGTTCACGCTGTGGTTGTAGCGCATCACATGGGGCAGCATGACACAAGAGGTGTAGCCATGCGGCACCCCAGCCGTGCCGCCCAACACATGGCCAATGCCATGGCTGGCCCCTTTGTGCACGCCAGCACTCGAGCCGATGATGGACATCCATGCACCCAGTTGGCAATCGAGTCGGGCGTTCAAATCGGTCGGGTCTTTTTTGACCGCGCGCAGACCTCTTCCCAACAGGCGCAAGGCCTGAAAAGACGTGGCCTCGGACAGGGGCTGGGTGTTGATGGCGCACAAATCTTCGACTGCATGGTCCACCGCGCGAATGCCCGTGGACAGCCACAACCACTCGGGGGTGTGCAGGGTCAAGGCCGGGTCCAGGATCACGGTTCGGGGTGAAGCTTTGGGATGCAGGAAGTTTTCTTTGTGACCTTTGTCAGTGTCGGTGCAACCGGCCAAAGCACTGAACTCACCGGCCGACAAGGTGGTGGAAATCACGGTGCTGGGCACACTGGGCGCATTGAACTCGGGTCGCTCGATGCGTCCATCGGCATGGACCCGTGTGGCCAAACGGTCCAGGTCTTGCGGCGAGTCGATGGCGTTGCTCATGCACAGGGTGAGCATTTTTCCGGCGTCGGTGATCGAGCCGCCCCCCAGCGTCAAAATCAGATCGGCCTGCGCATCGATGGCTTCGTGTGCCGCCTTGACCACGGCCACACGGGGCGTGTGCGCAGGCATGTCAGAAAACACACCCACACAGCGCGCACCCAAGACCGCCCTGAGCTGATCGACGGCATCGGTGTGGCGCGTCAAGCTGCCACTGGCCAAGACAAACACCCGCTGAGCACCCACGGTTTCCAGTTCTTTGGCCAGTGCCGGCGCAAAAGGCGTGCCGAAAATGATGCGCTGCGTGTTGGGGTAACTGTAGATGCCAGAACGCATGAGGGGTCCTTCATGTGAGTGAAACTGGGAGCTTCATCATCTCGCATCCACGCGGGTTTGGAGTCGCCTATTTGTCTCGGTCTGCCTTGACTTGGCCATTTAAAGCATCAAGATGGACTGAGTTTCATTGATCGGCGAAAGTAGAGACATGCATGATTTTGTATTTCCTGCAGTGACGATGCCCGAAAGTGCGCAGTTGTTGCGACAGCAGGTTCGGGCATTTCTTCAACGCGAAATGGATGCGGGGAGCTTCACGCCACGCAAAAATTCCTGGTCTGAAGGCGATGCCGAATTCAGCCGCAAATGTGGGCAGGCCGGCTACATCGGCATGGTGTGGCCCCGCCAATACGGAGGCCAGGAACGCACCGCCCTGGAGCGGTATGTGATGACCGAAGAGATGCTGGCTGGCGGCGCTCCTGTAGGGGCGCATTGGGTGGCTGACCGACAAAGCGGCAACCAGATTTTGCGCCATGGCAGCGAGCGTGCACGCCGCTTGATCTTGCCCCAAATTGCAGCGGGCGAATGCTTTTTTGCCATTGGCATGAGCGAGCCCGATTCGGGCTCTGACCTGGCAGCCGTCAGAAGCAAGGCCGTCAAAGTCGAAGGCGGCTGGAGCCTCTCGGGCACCAAGGTCTGGACCAGCAGCGCCCACCGCGCGCATTACCTCATTGCCTTGGTGCGCACAGCCCCCAAAGAAGAAGACCGCCATGCGGGCATGACCCAATTCATCGTCGATTTGAAATCACCCGGTTTGAGCCTGAGCCCCATCTTGAACATCTATGGGGCACACGACTGGAATGAGGTGGTGTTTGACGAATGCTTTGTCCCCGATGACATGGTGGTGGGCGAAGTGGGCGGCGGCTGGAACATGGTGACCAGCGAATTGGCCTTCGAGCGATCGGGGCCGGACCGCTTTTTGAGCACCTACCAGTTGCTGCTGGCGTCGATGGAAAAACTGGGCGACCAAGCCGATGCGAGGACGGTCAATGAAATTGGTCGCTTTGTGGCGCACTTGACCACCTTGCGGCGCATGTCTACGTCTGTGGCGGGCATGCTGACACAGGGCCAAAAACCCATTCTTGAAGCGGCCTTGGTCAAAGACATTGGCACCGCATTTGAGCGTGAAATTCCGGAAATATTTCGCCAGCTGATTGCCACCGAACCGGTGATGGACAACGACAGCTGCGATTTTGATGCCTTGTTGGGCATGAACATGTTGAAGGCTCCCGGCTTCACCATCCGCGGGGGAACCCGGGAAATTTTGCGTGGAATGATTGCCAAAGGATTGGGACTGCGATGAGCGATATTCGTGACGATCTTGAAAAAACAGTTGACCGCATTTGTGAGGCCCATTGCCTCAAAGAAGTCTTCATGTCGAGCGAGCAAGGCACTTGGCCCCAAGCCCTTTGGCAGGCACTGCAAGAGGTGGGATTGCCCCAGGCTTGCCTGAGTGAAGAACAAGGCGGCAGCGGCCTGAGTTACGCCGATGCGCTGTTTGTCTTGCGGCGCAGCGCCTTCCATGGGGCTCCGGTGCCACTGGCCGAAACTTTTTTGGCGGGGCGCTTGTTGTCTGCAGCAGGCCTGAGCGTGCCCGAGGGCGTTTTATCGGTCAGCGTGGCCCACGCCAAAGACCATTTGCAGCTCCAAGGTGACGGCGAACAAACCCGCTTGTCGGGCCCGGCTCACCGCGTGCCTTGGGGCTTGTCTTGCGACCATTTGGTGCTGGTCGCCCATCGAGATGGCGAGCCTTGTGTGGTGCGGGTCGAGCGTCAGGCGCTGGCCACGGTGGCCCACACATCGGTCAAAAATCTGGCCGGTGAACCGCGCATTGATTTCAATTTTCATAACACCCCTTGCGCCGCAGTCGCACCCCTGGCGCAAGCGAACGAGCGGCTCTTGTGCGAAGGGGCTTTGATGCGGTCGGTGCAAATGGCCGGTGCCTTGCAACGCGCTTTGGCCTACAGCCTGCAGTACGCCAATGACCGTGTTCAGTTTGGCCGCCCCATTGGCAAATTTCAGGCCGTGCAGCACATGCTGGCAGTTTTGGCTGGCCATGTGGCTGCCAGCGCTGCCGCTGTGGATGCGGCCGTTGAGGCCTCAGAGGATGGGCCTTCAGACTTTGCTGTGGCGGTGGCCAAGTCCAGAGCCGGTGAAGCAGCAGGCAAAGGCGCAGAGATTGCACACCAAGTGCATGGGGCCATGGGCTTTACCCGCGAGCACAACCTACACCACTTGACACGCAGACTCTGGGCTTGGCGTGACGAGTTTGGCAACGAAACCCATTGGCAGACTCGCATTGGCGAGATGGCTTTGAAACAAGGGGCCAACATGCTGTGGCCTTTCCTCACGCGTTTGTGATTTTTCAACTGACCCAGGAGACAAAAACATGCTCAAGCGAAACTTTCTCACCGGCTGCGCTTTGACGTTGGCCATGGCCCTGTCCACGGCGGCTGTGGCTCAAGACAAAGACTTTCCGTCCAAGCCATTTCGCATTTTTGTCCCCTTCACTGCGGGCAGCGGCTCGGACACCTCGGCCCGCTTTTTTGGCGATCGACTGGCCAAGCAATTGGGCCAGTCAGCCTCGGTTGAAAACAAACCGGGTGCCAGTGGCATCATTTCGGTACAGGCCTTGCTGGCCCTGCCTGCCGATGGTCACGCGATTTTGTTGGCCAGCAATTCACCCATCTCGGTCAATCCCATCAGCATCAAAAACTTGCCCTACAACCCCATGACCGACTTGACGCCTTTGGCCGGTCTGTCACGCAACATGAATGTCTGGGTGGTGTCAGGCAACTCCAAGTTCAACAATCTAAAAGACGTGGTCGAGCACGCCAAAAAGAACCCCAGCAAACCTTTGAGCCTGGCCAACTATTCGGCAGGTTATCGTTTGGCAGGGGAGTGGTTTTCCAACATGGCCGACGTGAAGTTCAACCACATCACCTACAAGGGTGGTGCGCAAATTTTCACCGACTTGATGGGTGAACAATTGGATGTGGGCATTGCCGATCTGGGCGGGGCTGCGGCTTTGATCAAGTCAGGAAAGCTCAAGGCACTGGCCGTGTCTGGTGAAAAAAGACACCCGGATTTTCCCAGCGTGCCGACGTTCATTGACAGCGGTTTCCCCGAATATGTGAACTACTCCTGGACATCGTTTTACGTCAAGGCCGGCACACCCGAAGCCGTCAAGAAAAAACTCATCGAGGCCTTGGTCAAAGTCAGGGATTCGCGTGAGGGCATGGACTTCAACAAAGCTTCCGGCTCAGACAGCATGCCTTACTTTGGTGATTCGATGCTGAAATTCCAGCAAGACGAGTTGGAGCGGTTCACCCGCATTTCCAAAATGGCCGGAATGCAGCCTGAATGAAAGCCCCGGGCATGTCGATGTACAGACCCGATTTGCTGGCGGGCAAGCGCATCCTGATCACGGGTGGTGGCACCGGCTTGGGCAAAAGCATTGGTCAGCGTTATGTGGCTTTGGGTGCAGACTTGGTGATTTGTGGCCGACGGCCGGACGTGTTGAGCCAAACGGCCCAAGAGTTCAAAAACACCTTGGGTGTGGACATAGAGACGCATGTTTGCGACGTGCGGGATGCACAGGCGGTGCAAGCCATGATGGACGCCATCTGGGCCAAAGCACCGCTGGATGTGTTGCTCAACAATGCGGCGGGCAATTTTTTGGCCCGAACCGAACGCCTGTCCACCCGTGCCTTTGATGCGGTGGTCGACATCGTGCTCAAGGGCTCGGCCTATTGCACCATGGACGTGGGTCGCCGATGGATCGAGGCCGGTCGGCCAGGCACGGTCATGTCCATCCTGACCCAGTCGGCCCTGACCGGCATGCCCTTCACGGTGCCATCGGCCATGGCCAAGGCCGGTGCTTTGGCCATGATCAAAAGCCTGGCGGTCGAATGGGGGCCCTACGGCATTCGCACCGTGGGGGTGGTGCCTGGGCCCTTTCCAACCGAAGGGGCCTGGTCTCGCCTGATGCCGCAAGAGCGCATTGGGCAAGCGCCCATCGAAGACGGTGTGGCGCTTCGCCGGGTGGGTCAGCACCACGAGTTGGCCGACCTGTGTGTGTACCTGATTTCTGACAGTGCCGCCTTCATCACGGGAGAGGCCGTGACCATCGACGGCGGCCGAATGCTGCAAGGCGCTGCAGGCCCATCGGCCTTCAACATGCAGCAATGGCCGGACAGCACCTGGGACAGCCTCAAACCCAAGAAAAACAAAGCATGAACGACGCCAAGATGGACTTGTCTGATGGGCCTTTGACGGGTATTCGCATACTGGACCTGACCTCGGTTGTTTTGGGTCCTCTGGCGACACAAATTCTGGGCGATTACGGCGCAGAGGTCATCAAGGTCGAAAGCCTTGAAGGCGACTTGATGCGCTCCAACGGCGTGAACCTCTCGCCCAGCATGAGCTCCATTTATCTGGCCATCAACCGCAACAAACAATCCATGGCCCTGGACTTGAAGTCTGAGCAAGGCAAGGCCATTTTGCGGCGATTGATTCCGCGGGTGGATGTGCTGGTGCACAACATGCGGGTGTCGGCCATTGAAAAACTCGGTTTTGGTTACGAAGCCGTGGCCCAAGCCAACCCGCAAATTGTCTATTGCGCGGCCACAGGTTTTGACCAAGATGGCCCCGACAAGGACCGCCCTGCTTTTGACGACATCATTCAGGCCGCTTGCGGCTTAGCCAGTGTCAACAGCCTTGGCCGTGACCGGCCCGACTATGTCTCGACTTTGGTGGCCGACAAAACCACGGGCATGGTTTTGGTCAATGCCGTTTTGGCCGCCTTGCTGGCCAAGTCGCGCAGTGGTCAGGGGCAATATGTGGAAGTGCCCATGTTAGAGACCATGGTGGCCTTCACACTGGCAGAGCACCTGGGGGGACTGACCCGCAACCCTGCCACTCAAAGCGCTGGCTACAGCCGCGTGCTGGGTGGTGGACGTCAACCCAGTCCCACGCGCGATGGCTTCATTGCCATGCTGCCCTACACCAACCACCATTGGGAAAGTTTTTTCAAAGACGCCGGCCAGGAGGCTCTGGGCCAGTCATTGGGGGTGAGCAACCGCGTCACACGCAATGCCAACATCAAAGGGTTGTACGCCGCTTTGCACCAAATCACAGCCACCAAAACCACCGCCGAATGGATTGAGATTTGCGACCGTCTGGACATTCCGGCCACCCCGATCTACGCCATGGAGGACTTGCCTGCACACCCCCAATTGCAAGCCGTGGGCCTGTTTGAGGACACGGTGCACCCTGACGTTGGGGCCATTCGCTATGTGCGACCTACCGTCAAATTTGCCAAAACACCGGCCAAGGTGCGCCATCAGGCACACCGTCTGGGCCAGGACACGCACACCATCTTGTCCGACTTGGGTTACAGCCCCGATCAAATCCATGCACTGGCCGATCAAGGTGTCATTTTGAAAAGCGATTGACGACTCTCATCCCCCACTCGACAGGACCCCATCATGAGCACCACCCCCGATCTGAACATCACACACGACCAACATGTGACCTTGGTGGAAATTTGCCGCCCGCCTCACAATTTTTTCGACTTTGAGCTGATCCAGCAAATCGCCAATACCTTTGAAGCCCTGGATCAGAACCCGCAGTGCCGGGCCATTGTGCTGGCGTCGCAGGGCACTGCGTTTTGTGCAGGTGCCAATTTCAACAGCCCGGACGACAAAATCAGCCGCCCTGAAAATCCAGGCACCAATCCTTTGTATTTCGAAGCCATCCGGATTTTTTCTTGCCGCAAACCGATCGTGGCGGCCATTCAGGGGGCTGCTGTGGGTGGCGGACTGGGCTTGGCCTTGGTGGCCGATTTTCGGGTCACCTGCCCCGAAGCCCGCTTCACGGCCAACTTCAACCGTCTGGGCTTTCATCCCGGCTTTGGTCTGTCGGTCACTTTGCCGCGCCTGGTGGGGATTCAAAAAGCCAATTTGCTGTTTTTCACGGGCCGGCGCATTGGCGGCCAGGAAGCGCTGGACATGGGACTGGCCGACCTGCTGGTGGCCCAATCCGATGTGCGTGCCGAGGCCTTGAAACTCGCTCATGAAATCGCTGTCTCGGCCCCGCTGTCGGTTCAGTCCACACGGGCCACTCTGCGCCAGGGTTTGGTCGAGCAACTGCAGCAAGCCGTAGCGCATGAAAGTGCCGAGCAAAACTGGCAGTTCAAAACCGAAGATTTCAAAGAAGGCGTTCAAGCCATGACCGAACGCAGAGCACCGCAGTTTCAGGCCCGCTGAACGGGTGCTTGCACAGGCCTGCACGCGCAGACCTGAGCAAGCTGGATCACCATTTGACTTTGCCGCTGCCCACATCCATCACCATGCGTGTGGACAAATACAGCCGTGGCGCGATCGAGTCGATGAAGATGTACTCGTCGTCGTTCGAGTGGGCCCCAAAGCCGCGCAGACCAAAACTCTCCAGCACGCCACCTTTCGGGCGCAAGCCCGCAAATGCGGCATCTGTGCCCCCACCGGTGGCACGCTCTTGCACCAGCAGGCTTTGGCCAATTTCCTGAAAAATGCCCAAGGCATGCTGGGCCATGACCCGCGAGGCCTGTGTGGCTTCAAAGGCTGGGCGGCTTCTGTAGAAGCTCAAATCAATTTGGGTGTCCGGGATCAGCTTGTCCTTGATGGCTTCTTTCAGGCTGGCCTCCATCAGGTCAAGGTCTTTGTTGGACAGCGATCGCACATCGGCAATGGCGCTGGCTGCAGCCGGAATCACATTGCGGACATCACCACCACGGGCCACGGTCCAGTTGATCTTGAGCCCCTTGGCCGGATCGCCAAAATTGCGGGTCTTGAGCATCTGGTGCGCCAATTCATACACAGCGTTGCGCCCGCCTTCGGGGTTGGCCCCGGCATGAGAGGCTTTGCCACTGACTTTCATTTCCACAATGGCAATGCTGCTGGTGGCCAGGCGCACCATGTCTTTGTCCACGCCGCCGCCTTCAAAAGACATCACAGCATCGTATTCCTCGCCCAAACGCACCAGCAAGGCGCTGGAGCCCGCCGAGCCCACTTCTTCGTCGCCGTTGATGGCCACGGCCAGCTCGGCGTAATCGTCAAAACCCAAATCCTGCAGCATCTGCACGGTGTGCAAAATCAAGGCCACACCCCCTTTGTCGTCCGAAATGGCCAAGCCATAAGCCCGGTTGCCATCGATGCGGAAAGGTTGTTTGGCCACCATGCCTTTCAAATAAACCGTGTCCATGTGCGCGATCATCAGCACTTTCTTTTGGCCCTTGCCTTTTTTGGTGCCCATCACCACCGAGCCTAACTTGGCCCCTTTGAGTTGGGGGTGAAAGTCCGGGGCCTGGGTGGGAATGGTTTTGACCTCCATGCCCAGTTGCTGCAAACGGTTTCCAATCAGCTGACTGATTTTTTCAAGTCCTTCCAGATCCCGGCTGCCTGATTCGATGGAGACCAGCGTTTTGAGGGTGTCCAGCAGCGCAGGCATCTGGGCTTGGGCCATGGTTTGAACACGGGCCTTGGCAGGGTCGGTCTGGGTCTGCGCCCATGTGGGCATCAGTGCCACAACGCTGCAACTGGCGGCCAGCAGCAGCTTGGCTGCGGGGCGGATGGAATGGCGAACCCAATGCGAAAGCACCATGACGATCTCCTCAGTGATGGATGAATCAGGTCATTTAACGTCTTTAGGTGCAGCCAGTCAGCAGCATTCGCGACAGCACCAGCTCAAGTGGGTCTGCTCAGCACGGGGCATTGCAAAGGCGACACGCGTGTGCGGCCGCCTTGCTAAGCTTGCGATCCACAGGAGAAAAACATGACACACAAAATCGCCATCATCGGGCTGGGCATCATGGGCCGCCGCATGCTGGAAAACGCCTTGCAGCATCCCGCCTTTGAGGTGTGCGGCGTTTGGGACCCTTCGCCCGCATCGGTGGCCAAAACTCTGGAGATGGCCCCAGGTGTGCACGTCGCAGCCAACGCGCTGGCCGCCATGGCCGGGGCGGATGTGGTGTACCTGGCTTGCCCGCCAGGCCCACGCAAAACCTACGCCTTGCAGGCCGCAGCAGCAGGGCAGGGCGTATTCATGGAGAAACCCCTGGGCACCGACAACGCGCAAAGCCGCGATCTGGTCGCGCAACTGAGCCAAGCGCGTTTACCGGG
Organism: Comamonadaceae bacterium; assembly: GCA_027486555.1. Lineage (GTDB taxonomy): Bacteria > Pseudomonadota > Gammaproteobacteria > Burkholderiales > Burkholderiaceae_C > Limnohabitans_A. The sequence goes on along the minus strand of JAIXOX010000084.1, from coordinate 47,188 downwards.
CGTGGTCAACTTCACCCAAGCTGCGTCGCGTGGCTTTGAAGAATTGAATCGTGCCATTGCTGCAGGTGAAACGGGTGAGCTGCTGGGCATTGACATCGTGGTGAACTACCCCGCCTGGCCCCGCGCTTGGCAAAAGGACGCCGACTGGCTGCGCTTGCGCGATGAGGGGGGTTACACCCGCGAAGTGATTTCGCATTTCTTGTTTTTGGCCGAACGGTTTTTAGGCCCGCTGACTTTGCAGCAGGCCTTGCCGCGCTACCCGCAAGACCCTGCCCTGTGCGAGCTGGACATGCTGGCCCGCTTGACCACGGCCGATGGGAAGCCCGTCACGGTCATGGCCACCACCGGCGGCCAACAGCCCGACCGACAAGAAGTCACGGTGCGCGGCAGCCGCATGAACCACCAGTTTCGTGAATTCTTTCAACTGTGGCGTTCCGACGGCGGACCTTGGTTGGAGGCCCTGGACTGGCGCACCGAGGACCCGCGCACCAGCGCCTTGCAGCGTCAATTGAGCGAAGTGGATTTGTGGCTCAAGGGCCAGCCGCACAAACTGGCCACGGCCGAAGAGGCCTTGGCCGTACAGGAGTTGGTGGAAGCCATGTTGGCAGGAAAATCCTGACCCTCGTCCAGGGACTCCCTGACCTGCCGCTGTGGCGGCAAGCGATCAGGTCGGGGAACTCATTCGGCCTTGATGTTGGCGCTCCTGACGGTTTTGCCCCACAACTCAAAATCAGATTTGATGCGTTCTGTGGTTTGCTGGGGCGTCATCGGCATCGGGTCGTAGCCTTCGCGCTTGATGGCGGCGATCACTTCAGGGTCTTTCAAGACACTGGCCAAGGCCGGAACCCATTTGTCCATGACCTCCTTGGGCAAACCGGCCGGGCCGACAATGCCAAACCAAATGCTGGCATCAAAGCCTGGGAATCCGGCCTCGGCCATGGTGGGCACATCGGGAAACATGGAACTGCGCTTGCTGGAGGAGTCGGCCAAGGCCCGCAATTTGCCGGACTGAATGTGAGAGGCCGCAGAGCCCAACGATGAAAACAACACCGGCACATGCCCCCCGAGCAATTCGGTGATGGCAGGACTGCCCCCCTTGTAAGGAATGTGGCCAATGTCCAGCTTCGCGGCGGCCTTGAATTGTTCACCCGCCAGATGCCCCACACCGCCCACCCCGGAAGTGCCATAACTCCAGTTTTTGGGGTCTTTTTTGGCCAATTCGACCAAGGACTTCATGTCCGTCGCTTTGGAAGTCGGCAACACCACCACCACCACACCCCCGCCCCCCACCATCGACAGGGGTGTGAAGCTGCTCAAGGGGTCATAACCGAGTTTGCGCATGTGCGGCAAGATCGTCATGGGCCCAGAGTCTGTGATGTGAAAGGTGTAGCCATCGGCAGGCGCTTTGGCTGTGATTTCGGCGGCCAAAGCCGCACCGGCACCCGGCTTGTAATCCACCACAAAGGGTTGCTTGAAAATGCGCGACAGCCGGTCGGTGATGGGGCGCACCAATTTGTCAGCCGCCCCGCCAGGCGCATAGCCCACCACCATGCGAATGGGCTTGTCCGGGTATTCGGCGCTGGCTGGCGAGACCAGTGCGGCCAGGCCAAAGGTGGCGGCCAAAAGCGTTTTGAGCATGTGCATGGTTTACTCCTGTGTGTGGATGAGATCGTCCGGGATCAAGACAATGGCCCCTTGCGTGGTTCGGCTTTCCAGCAAACGGTGTGCCTCGCTGGCCTGACTCAGGGGCAGCAAGGTGTCAATGTCCAGGCGAATCGTGGGGTCGCCCAAAATGGCGAAAGCTTCCACACTCATGGCGAGCATGTCAGCGCGGTTGGCGATGTAAGTGCGCAAAGTGGGGCGGCAGACCCACAGCGATTTGCTGTGCAAGTCCTGCAAGGCGAAGCCCTCGACTTGCCCTGAGGCGGTGCCAAAGTTGACCACCAGACCCTTGGGCTCCAAGCACTTCAGGGAACCGTCAAAAGTGTCTTTTCCGACCGAGTCAAACACCACGCTCACGCCCTGCCCCTGCGTGATGCGCTGCACCTCGGCAACAAAATCTGCGTCGCGGTAATTGATGGCGAAATCTGCCCCCAGCGCCAAGGCGGTTTGTACCTTGGATTCGCTGCCAGCTGTGGCCAACACCTGCAATCCAAGGCGCTTGGCCCACTGGACCAGAATTTGCCCCACCCCACCGGCAGCAGCGTGCACCAGCACGCGGGTACCGGGGTCAAGCCTGCGCATTTGTTTGAGCAAGTATTGGCACGTCAGGGCCCGCACCAAACCGGCAGCCACACGCACATCGTCCACATCGGGTGGCACAGGGATCAGTCGCTCGGCCGATACCGCGACATGGGTGCTGTAACTGCCAACACCTGCGTTGGTGTAAGTGACCTTTTGCCCCAGTTGAAGGTCATTGACCTGCGAGCCCAGAGCGATGATTTGGCCCACCGCATTGATGCCAGGCACAAAGGGCGGCTGCGGGTTGTGCGAGTGGGCCTGACCTGCACGCAAGTAAATGTCAACAAAGTTCACGCCAATGGCCGTGTGGGCCAAAACCACCTCATGAGGTGCTGGCACAGGCACCTCGATCGAACGACTTTGCAAAACTTCAGGCCCACCGATGGCGGTGACCTGTATTTCAAACGGAGATGCCATTTTGCTTTCCAGAAAATGAAGCCATTGCACACGGTTGGACAGGCCCCTCGGCCCATGCCCAACACACGCTGCAGTATCTTCAGAGCCGCAGACAAAACTGTCGCCTAGCGGACTTTCTTCGGGATACCACGCAGACGCAAGCTCGTACCGATCTTCATAATGAATTGGATCGCATCGACCTTTGCACTTTCGATGCAAGGTGGGGCATGCCCAGTTGCGTGCCTTTCAAAACAATGGAGACAACAACATGGCTCAAATGAATTTGAAGGTCAATGGCAAAGGCCGCTCGGTCAACGCCGATCAGGACATCCCTTTGCTTTATGCATTGCGCGATCAATTGGGACTCAATGGCCCCAAATTTGGTTGTGGCAAGGGTCAATGCGGGGCCTGCACGGTCTTGGTCAACGGGCAAGCCACCCGCTCTTGCATCACACCCGCTGCCAGCGTGCAGGGCAAAGCCGTGATCACCTTGGAAGGCCTCGGTAGCACGGCAAAACCCGGCAAGTTGCAACAAGCCTTCATCGACACCCAAGCTGTGCAATGCGGCTATTGCATCAACGGCATGATCATGACGGCCACCGCTTTGCTGGCCAAAAACAAAAATCCGAGCGACCAACAAATTCAAGAAGCCCTGGCCGGCAACCTTTGCCGCTGCGGCACCCATCAACGCATTGTGGCCGCGGTCAAACGCGCCATCACCGCCTGAGGAGAGCACGATGAGCAACTTCAATCGACGTCAATTTCTGGGTGCTGCGGGCGCTGGGGTCCTGGCCGTAGGCTTTTCCCTGAGCACCACAGCGCAGGCGGCCAATGTTCTTGCCCCGACCAAAAGCGTGGCCAACGATGTCCTGGACTCGTGGCTGACCATTGACAAAAACAACCGCATCACCCTTTACGTGGGCAAAGTGGATTTGGGCACGGGCACCAAAACGGCACTCAGCCAAATTGCCGCAGACGAGCTGGATGTGGGCTTTGGCCGCATTGACATGGTCATGGGCGACACCGGCACCACACCGGACCAATGGCTCACGGGCGCGGCCATCACCATTTCTCAAGGTGGCAGCGAGTTGCGCATTGCAGCGGCCAACGCGCGCCAAGCCTTGCTTCAGCGCGCCGCCAAAAATTGGGGCGTGCCAGTGACTGAATTGGTGGTCAACGATGGGGTGATCGCGCACGAGGCCACTCGCAAATCCGCCACTTACGGGAGCCTGATTGGGTCAGGATTTGAAATCAAGGTCGACCCCAAGATTGCCGTTAAAAAACACACCGACTACAAACTCGTCGGTCAGTCGGTGCCGCGCGTGGACATTCCAGCCAAAGTCACTGGCGAGCACCTCTATGTGCACGACCTGCGGCTTCCGGGCATGCTGCACGCCCGGGTCATTCGGCCCACCCAAATCGGGGCGTCGCTGCAAGGGGTCGATGATTCACAGGCCAAAAAGATCAAGGGTTTTGTGCAGACCGTGCGTCAAGGCAACTTTTTGGCGGTTGTGGCCAAAACCGAGTGGGCCGCCATCAAGGCTTCAGATGCGCTGAAGGCCCAATGGAGTTCGGGTGCAGACTTGCCCGCCCAAGCCACCATTTTTGAAGCCTGGCGCAAAATGCCTGTGGCCAAGGAAGAGGCCACACAAAAAGTGGGCGACGTGTCGCAGGTCTTGGGCAGCGCAGCCCGCAGCGTCAAAGCCACCTACAACTTTGCAGTGCAAACACATGCCTCCATCGGACCGTCGTGTGCGGTCGCCGACTTCAAAGATGGGCAACTGGTGTGCTGGTCAGCGTCGCAGGCCACGCACTCCATGCAGCACGAGTTGTCGGTCATCACGGGCTTGCCCAAAACCGCCATCCGATTGGTGTATCTGGACGGTTCAGGCTGCTACGGCCGCAACGGGCATGAAGATGCCACCGCGGACGCGGCCCTGATTGCCATGAAAATCGGCAAACCTGTGCGCGTGCAATGGACGCGTCAGGATGAAACGGCCTTGGCCCCTAAAAGCCCGCCACGCGCCATGGATCTGGAAGCCAGTTTGGATGCGCAAGGCAAGATCACCGGCTGGAAGGGCGATTTTTTCATTGCCTTGAACCACATCGCGGCCTTCAAACCCCTGGATTTTCCATTGCTGGCCGCCAGTGACACGGGCATTGCACGCCCTGGCAACTGGGTGGGGTTTTTGTTCCAGAACGCTGGGGCGCCTTATGTGGTCCCCAACATCTTGGTCACGACCAAGCACGTTGCACAGACTTTTTTGCGATCCTCACATTTGCGCAGCCCTGGCCGCATCGAAAACAGTTTTGCCAACGAATCCTTCATGGACGAATTGGCCGCAGCAGCGGGCACCGATGCCGCCGAGTTCCGTCTGGCACACCTGAACGATGCGCGCGCCAGCGCAGTGATTCAGGCGGTGCTCAAGGCGTCCAATTGGACCAAACGCCCATCGGCCACCCAAGTGAGTTCGGCCAACATCGCACGAGGACGGGGCATTTCATACGTGCGGTACAACAATGCCATCACCTACGTTGCCACCGTGGCCGAGGTCGAGGTCAACAGGACCACAGGCCAGATCCAAGTCACCAAGGTGTATGTGGCCCACGATTGTGGGCAAATCATCAACCCCGATGGGGTCATCAACCAGGTCGAGGGCGGTGTCATCCAAACCGTCAGCCGCACCCTCATGGAGGAAGTGCAATGGCATGGCAGCACCATTGACAGCGTGGATTGGGCCAGCTATCCCATTTTGCGATTCCCCGAAACCCCAACGGTTCAAACGGTGTTGATCAACCAACCGGGCCTGCCCGCCTGGGGCGCGGGCGAACAGACCCCGACCACCGTCCCCGCCGCCATTGCCAATGCGGTGTTTGACGCGACCGGGGTGCGCTTGCGCACCATTCCCTTCACGCCAGCATCCGTCTTGACAGCCCTGAAAGGCGCGGGGGCCAAAACCGCGTAAAGCGCACCACCGCAGTCAAGCGCCATGGCCTTCAGGCCCGGATCAATGACATGGATCCGGGCCTGTGGCTTGGTGTTGGGGGACGGTCTTCAATCGCCGATTTTTTCTGCCCATGCTGCCTTGACGTCGTGCACCAAATGGCTCAGCAGCGCTGCATGCATGTCCATCTGACGGGTCTCCGAGTCAGGCGCTTCGATGTGATAACTGATGTGAATGGCGTACGTTCTGCCGCTGGGTGACTGAATGGGCGAAGCGACCGAGCCCATGCCCGCTTGCCATTGGGTGTAACAAAAGCCGCGCAGCTCGAAGAGCTTGAGCGCTTGCAGCAGTTGCTCTTGCGATTTTGGTCCGTCCTTGCCATGCGCAGATTGCAGTTTTTCAAGCAGGCTTTGGCGTTGCAAGGGCGGCAGGCCAGCCAGATAAGCGCGACCCAAGGAGGTGACGGCTATCGGGATCCGACTGCCAGCCGCATGGTGCCTGAAAACACCTTGTCGACTGAACCGCACGGTCTCCACATAAACCATCTCCAGCTGGTCTGCCGTGGCCAGGCTCACATTGACTTTCCGGCTCTGAGCCAACTCGCGCATCAAAGGAAGCGCCGTCTCCAGCACGGGGTCTGAAGACCTGAAGGACAAAGCCAGACTCAAACTGGCAACGCTCAAACGGTAGGCGTTTTGCTGACGATCAAACTCGAGAAAACCAGAATCCACCAAAGAGCGACAGAGCCGGCTGACTGTCGGCCGCACAAGCCCCGTGCGCTCGGCAATGTCGGCATTGGTCAGCGAGTCCACACCGTAGCGGAAGGTGCGCAAAATGCGCAGCCCCCGCTCCAGGGATTGGCTGCCCGGCGTCGTCCGAACAAACACCCCCGTTTGTCGTGTTTGTTGACGGCTCGAAGGTTTGGCAGGGCTTTGAGATGTTTTCACAATTTCGAATATCGAAATTGACATATTGTGCAGCGCTGTCCTCAAGAAGATACTGATTTCTTGAATAAATTTTGCAAGAAAAAATATTTATGTTGAATTTGTCGAATTTACCCGCACGCCGACAAAGGGGCTCTTTAGCTTGTTGTCCACTGCGTGATGACAGGGCCACAGCAGCGCCACACACCGATGCGGGCAAGATCATTCCCCTGGCCAGCACAGGTTCTCGCCGCCTGGGTGCTTTACCGCACATTCCTGCCATTGCCGAATCGGGTTATCCGGGTTTCAATGCTACCAATGGGCATGACTTCGTGGCTTCTTCCAAAGTGCCCCAATTGGTTTTGGACCGTTGGAACACCTGATTGATCAAAGCCCCTTGATCACCATCGATGCCACCTTGTCAAAAACAGGAGGCATATGTTTAATTCGTTAAAATCGAAAAATTATGGAAAAAACCAATAGCCCTTTCGCTGCAGCTTATTTGCGGTTCTTGAAGCTCACCAAAGCCATTCAAGTGCTCCCTGTCGGCTTGGAAATGGACGCCAACGAAGAAGCTTTGCTGCAAGCGGTGGTCTTGAGGTGGTATGAAAAAAACCCGATGACTGTGCGCGAGGCCATTGCGCTGGAAGACTTGGGTTCACCGGCCACCTTGCACAAACGCATCACACGCCTGCGCGACAAGGAGATGCTCATGGCACAAAGCCAAGAGGGTGACCGGCGCGCCAAGTTCCTGATTCCGTCTGAGCGCACGCTGGAATACTTCAACAACTTGGGCCAGTCCATGCAACAAGCCCACCAAACGCTCTCACTCTGAAGGCCCAAAAATCTCCAAAAGGCTCATCCGCCTTCGGCCAAAAACAGCGCTTGCAAATCACTCAGAAAGTCAAATCCTCGGTCTGTCGGCCACACCCGGTGAAGGTCCCGGCCGATCAAGCCTTTTCTTTCGGCCTCCAGCAGCCCATGCTGCAAACTCGTCAAAGCCAAGCCTGTGCGGCTCACGTAGTCGGCCAACTCAAAACCATCGCGCAGGCGCAGTGCATTGAGCATGAACTCAAAAGGCAATTCTTGGCGTGACACTTCGGTGCTCTGCGTGACAGGATCGCCCTGGCTGGCTTGGCGCATGTACAAAGCGGGCTCGCGGTAACGCACTTGGCGCAACACGCGGTGCGCAAAACTGAGCTTGCTGTGCGCGCCCGCCCCAATGCCCAAATAATCCCCAAATTGCCAATAGTTCAGGTTGTGCGCACACTTGTGACCGGGCTTGGCATACGCCGATACTTCGTAGCGCTCAAGACCAGCCAACGAGGTCAACTCGGTGATGCGGTCCATCATCTCGTAGGCCAAATCGTCCTCGGGCAAGGTGGGCGGAAACTTGGCGAACACCGTGTTGGACTCGATCGTCAGGTGGTAGATCGAGATGTGCGGCGGCGCAAAGTCCAGCGCGGTCTGGATGTCTTGGGTCAGGCCTTGCAGCGTTTGACCTGGCAAGGCGTACATCAGGTCGAGGTTGAAGGTGTCAAACACTTGCGCCGCTTCGGTCACGGCGGCCAAGGCCTGATCGCGGTCGTGCACGCGGCCCAAGGCCTTCAGGTGCGCGTTGTCAAAGCTCTGCACGCCAATCGACAAACGGGTGATGCCCGCCTGGTGGAAGGCCTTGAAGCGGTCTTTTTCAAAAGTACCGGGGTTCGCTTCCATGGTGATTTCGGCATCAGGCGCCAAGCGCACACGGGCACGGATGCCCGAGATCAAACGGTCAATTGCCTCGGGCGAAAACAAGCTGGGCGTGCCGCCGCCCAAAAACACGGTTTGAATGCTGCGACCCCAAATCAGCGGCAGGCTCGCTTCGAGGTCGGCCAACAGCGCGTTGATGTAGGCGTCTTGCGTCGACACCGGATCAGCGCCCTCGCGCAACTCGTGCGAGTTGAAGTCGCAATACGGGCACTTCTTGATGCACCAAGGCAGGTGCACATACAGCGACAGCGGCGGCAAAGCGTTCAGTTGCAGCACGCCTGGGCGCATGGCGTGCACAGGGTCCATGTGGGGATTCATGGCGCCTTCAAACCGTGAGTGGGGGTTCAAACCAACGCTCACGCATCAGCGCCAGCATGGCCTGAGCAGCGCGGCCCCGGTGGCTGTTGGCGTTTTTCACCTCGGGGGGCAACTCGGCAAAAGTCTTGCCAAATTCAGGCAAAAACATGACCGGGTCAAAACCAAAACCGTTCGTGCCTCGGCGCTCTGGCGTGATCTGCACCACCACCCGGCCCACCGCGATCAGAGGCTCCGGGTCGTCGGCACTGCGCAGCGCCACCAAGGTGCTGACCATGGCGGCGCGGCGTTGCTCGGCACCTTGGACGCCCTGCATTTGTTCCAGCAAAGCCGTGACGTTGGTGTCATCCCCCTTGGGGTAGCCAAAGCGGGTGGCGTAATAGGCCGTGTCCACACCGGGCTGACCGCCAAAAGCATCCACACACAAACCGGCGTCATCGGCCAAAGCGGGCATGCCGCTCAGCTGCGCTGCATGACGGGCTTTGGCCAAGGCGTTTTCGACAAAGGTCTTGAAAGGCTCAGCAGCTTCGGGAATGTTCAGCTCGGACTGGCGCACCAGCGTCATGCCCAAAGGCGCAAACAGGGTTTGCAGCTCGGCAAGTTTGCCCGCGTTATTGGAGGCCAATACGATTTTCATGGGCGCAGGGGCTTTAAGCGCTGAAGGTCAGGGTTTGGGGCTCGTCGTGCGCCTGTTTCTGCAGCTGCACCAGCTGTGCAATGCCTTTTTCGGCCAGCGCCAGCATGCGGTCCATCTCAACGCGGGTGAAGGCCACGCCCTCGGCGGTGCCCTGCACTTCCACAAAGTTGCCCGCGCCGGTCATGACCACGTTCATGTCGGTGTCACAAGCCGAGTCTTCGGGGTAATCAAGGTCCAACAAGGGGGTGCCGCTTTTCAGGCCCACCGAGATGGCGGCCACGCGGTCGAGGATGGGCGACTCGGTCAGTTTGCCCGTGGCCATGAGCCAATTGACAGCGTCTTGCGCGGCCACAAAAGCGCCGGTAATGCTGGCAGTGCGGGTGCCGCCATCGGCTTGCAGCACGTCGCAGTCGAGGTGAATCGTGCGTTCGCCCAGTTTTTTCAGGTCAAACACCGCCCGCAGCGAGCGGCCAATCAGGCGCTGGATCTCTTGCGTGCGCCCGCTTTGTTTGCCCCGTGCGGCCTCACGGTCACCCCGGGTGTGGGTGGCGCGGGGCAACATGCCGTATTCGGCCGTCACCCAGCCCTCGCCACTGCCTTTTTTGTGGCTTGGCACTTTTTCCTCGACCGAGGCGGTGCACAACACGCGGGTCTGTCCAAACTCAATCAGAACCGAGCCCTCGGCGTGGATGGTGTAACCGCGTGTGATGCGCACAGCGCGCAAGGCGTCGGCTGCGCGACCTGTTCGGACATAAGAAGGGGTGGTGTTCATGGTGGCGCTGAAATGGTGCTGACCTTTGAGCTCGGCCAATGGCGAGCGGGTCAGGCAAAAGAGTTTGAGATAATGCCCTGTTTCATGCTCTGCTGTTAGGCTGGGCATTTGCAGCGCTGGATGGCCATTGATGGTCAGTGTGAACCAGCGCTGTCACAAGGAACTTGATCGATGTCAGTTTACAGTATGACCGGCTACGCGAGTGTGCAGCACAGCCCACTGCCCGCAGACGGTGAAAGCCCTGCCAACGCGGTCCACACAGCCCGGCTGGGGCTTGAAATCCGCTCGGTCAACAGCCGCTTTCTCGACCTGAGTTTTCGCCTGCCCGAAGAGCTGCGCCAACTCGAACCCGGCCTGCGCGAACTGATCACCCGCCAGATCAAACGCGGCAAAGTCGAAGTGCGCGCCAGTCAGGACGCAGGCGACGGCGCTGCCCTTCAAGCGCCCAACCACCAAGCCCTGCAAAAAATCGCGGCCTTGCAAGAAAAAATTCAAGATTGGTTGCCCAGTGCCCGGTCCTTGAGCGTGGCCGATGTGCTGCGCATGAGCGCTGGCATTTCGGGCCAGGCTGCCCCCGATGAAGCGGCCTGGATACAACTGGCCACCCAAGCGGTGGACGCCCTGCGCGAAGCCCGCGCCCGGGAAGGTGCCCGCCTGACCGAGATGCTGCAAAGCCACATTGAGCAGCTGCGCAGCCTGGCAGAACAGGCGGTGCCGCTGGTGCCGCAACTGGTGGAGCAGCAGCGCCAGCGCTTTTTGGAGCGCTGGAAAGACGCCATGGCCCTGGCGGATGGCAGCCACCTGCCTGAAGCCGCGCAAGACCGCGCTCTGACCGAAGCCACCGCCTTTGCCATCCGCATCGACGTGGCCGAAGAGCTGACCCGCCTGCGCTCGCACCTTGACGAACTCAGCCGCCTGCTCACCAAGGGCGGCGACATTGGCAAACGCCTGGACTTCCTGATTCAGGAACTGCACCGCGAAGCCAACACATTGGGCTCCAAATCAGCCGTACTGGAGATGACCCGCATCTCGGTCGACATGAAGGTGCTGATCGAGCAAATGCGCGAACAAGTCCAGAACATCGAATAAAGAGCCCCAGCATGGATTACCCCGGAAACCTGTTTGTCGTGGCCGCCCCCAGCGGGGCTGGCAAATCCAGCCTGGTCAAGGCCTTGATGGAGCTGGACTCCCGCGTTCAGCCCACGGTCTCGCACACCACCCGCGCCCCACGGGGTCAGGAAAAGCATGGCCGCGAGTACTTTTTTGCCTCGGCACAAGAGTTTGACGCCATGGTGCTGGGCGATGCCTTTGTCGAGTGGGCCCATGTGCATGGCCAGCGTTACGGCACCTCCAAAAAGATGATCGAAGAGCGCATGGCCCAAGGGGCCGATGTGGTTCTGGAAATCGACTACCAAGGCGCTCTGCAGATCAAGAAGATGTACGCCAACGCGGTGCTGATCTTCATCTTGCCGCCCAGCTGGGAAGAGTTGCGCTCGCGCCTGGAGCGCCGAGGCGAAGACTCAGCAGAAATCATTGAGCTGCGCCTGCAAAACGCGGCCGTGGAGATGGCGCAGGCCTCAGAATTTGACTTCGTTATAATCAATGAAGTATTTGATCGTGCCCTGTTTGACCTCAAAGCGGTTGTTCACGCCCAGCGGCTCAAGTACCATGTCCAGCGCCGAGCACGGCCTGACACCTTCCAAGCGCTCAAAATGGCTTGAACCCAGCCCATAAATTCTCAAGGAACACCATCATGGCCCGCATCACTGTTGAAGATTGCCTGGAACAAATCCCGAACCGCTTTCAGCTGGTTTTAGCCGCAACGTACCGCGCCCGCATGCTGAGCCAGGGTCATACCCCACGCATCGAGAGCAAAAACAAACCTGGCGTGACCGCTTTGCGAGAAATCGCTGCCGGTAAAGTGGGCATCGAAATGCTCAAGCGCGTGTCCTGAAGACATCCGGAAACTGTTGGCCTTGCCTCCGCCAAGCCAACACCCTGTTAAAAGCCCCTTGATGGGGCTTTTTTTGTCTCTATTCAACTGGCACAACAAAGTCAAGCAAAAGCTTGCGTTACATTGATGTCATGAGTCCCGCTTCGATTCCCCCTTCGATTCCCTCTTCTCCAAGCAGCCAGAGCCGCCCCAAAGTTTTAGCACCGGCTGCGGCCAACGCGGCAGCAGCCAGCTTTGCCCTGCTTGAAGCGAAACTGGGGTATTTGAACGAAGCCGACACCGACATGGTGCGCCGGGCCTACAAGTTTGCCGACGAGGCCCATTTGGGTCAAATGCGCAAAAGCGGCGAACCCTACATCACCCACCCGATTGCGGTGGCCGTTTTGTGCACCGAATGGAAATTGGACGCACAAGCCTTGGCTGCTGCCTTGCTGCACGACGCAATGGAAGACTGCGGCATCACCAAGGTGGCGCTGATCGAGCGTTTTGGCTCTCCTGTCGCCGAGTTGGTCGATGGTCTGACCAAGCTGGAAAAGCTGGAATTCAACACCCGAGAAGAAAACCAGGCGGAATCGTTTCGAAAAATGCTGTTGGCCATGGCCCGCGACGTGCGTGTCATCCTCATCAAGTTGGCCGACCGCACCCACAACATGCGCACCATGTCGGACATGCCGCGCAGCAAATGGGGCCGCATTGCTTCTGAAACACTCGAAATTTACGCCCCCATTGCCCACCGTTTGGGTCTGAATCAAATTTACCGTGAGCTGCAAGATCTGGCCTTCAAGCACCTGTTGCCTTGGCGTTATGCGGTGTTGACCAAAGCCGTATCGCGCGCGCGCAATCGCCGGCGCGACCTGATCCAAAAAGTGCAAGCCGATGTCGAGGCCGTCTTTGCCCAAGCCAAAATGAACGTTCGCATCAGTGGACGTGAAAAAACGCTGTACTCCATCTACAAAAAGATGGACGAAAAGCACCTGAGTTTTGCCCAAGTGACTGACATTTATGGTTTTCGGGTCATCGTCCCCTCGGTCGTCGATTGCTACACCGCTTTGGGTTGGTTGCACCAGATTTACAAACCGGTGCCGGGCAAGTTCAAAGACCACATTGCGATTGCCAAAGTCAATGGCTACCAATCCTTGCACACCACGCTGGTGGGGCCATCGGGTGTGAACGTCGAGTTTCAGATGCGCACCGAGGCCATGAACTTGGTGGCCGAATCGGGTGTGGCCGCCCATTGGCTTTACAAAGAACATGAATCGGCCAGCGCCCAATCGGCTCGGTTGGGCACCCAGTGGCTGCAGTCCTTGCTCGACATCCAGACCGAAACGCGCGATGCCGCCGAATTTTGGGACCACGTCAAGGTGGACTTGTTCCCAGACGCCGTCTACGTGTTCACACCCAAAAGCCAGATCATGGCTTTGCCCAGGGGGGCCACGGTGGTGGACTTTGCCTACGCCATCCACAGCCGGGTGGGCGACCACGCCATGGCCGCACGCATCAATGGCGAGCAAGTCCCCTTGCGCACCGAACTCAAAAATGGCGATGTGATCGAAGTGATCACCGCCCCTGTGTCGGCTCCCAATCCGGCATGGCTGGGCTTTGTGCGCACCGGCCGCGCACGCTCCAAAATTCGCCACCACCTGAAAACCATGGCGCAAACCGAGTCGGTCGAATTGGGCGAAAAATTGTTGGCGCAAGCTTTGCGGGCCGAAGGCATCGACCAACTGCCCTCTGACAACGTGGTCAATCAACACCTGTGGGAAAAGTTGCTCCGCTTCACGGGCAACCGCAACCAAGCCGATTTGCTCATGGACATTGGTTTGGGCAAACGCATCGCCACCATCGTGGCCAAACGCTTGACGGCTTTGTTGTCAGAAAACGGCCAAAAACCTGATGCGCTCTTGATGACACGCGAGCGCTTTACCGCGCACGAGTCCATCTCTCAAGGGGCCATCACTTTGGATGGCAGTGAGAATGCGTCGGTGGTGTATTCGCGCTGCTGCCGACCCTTGCCCGGCGATGAGATCGTGGGCTATTTGGGCCGTGGTGAGGGCTTGGCTGTGCATACCCGGGACTGTGCGACAGCCCGAAAATTGGAACACAAGGACAGCGAGCGCTTCATCGGTGTGGAATGGTCAGATGAGATAACGCGCAATTTTGAAACCAGCATCAACGTCACCGTGGTCAATGGCAAAGGCGTTTTGGCCCGCGTTGCCGGGGCTTTGGCCAGTGCCGAAACCGATATCGTGCACGTCGACATGGGCCATGAAACACCCCAGGACACAGCCGAGTTGAAATTTGTGGTGGCGGTGCGGGACACGACCCATTTGGAGCAGGTGCTGCGTCACCTCAAACGCACATCGTCGGTGATCAAGGCCGATCGTCAAACCAACAAAGGCCTGATCAGTCCTTAAACGGCGCCGTTCATCAAGCCGGTGCGGGATAGCTGACCGCCAACACCTCAATGTCCAGCACGCCTGCAGGTGTGAACAATTTGAGCGCGTCACCTTCACGGGACTTGAGCAAAGTGCGTGCAACCGGCGACACCCAGCTGACCTGCCCTTGCAAGCTGTCGGCTTCGTCAATGCCCAAAATGGTCACGCTGCGCTCGGTCCCCGAGGCCTCGACATAAGTCACCGTGGCCCCAAAGAACACTTGGTCACTGCCGTGGTGCACCGCAGGGTCCACCACTTCGGCAATTTCCAGACGCCGGGTCAAAAAGCGAATCCGCCGATCGATTTCGCGCAAGCGCTTTTTGCCGTACAGGTAGTCACCGTTTTCAGACCGATCACCGTTGCTGGCCGCCCAATGCACGATCTCGACCACTTGAGGTCGCTCGTCATCGATCAGGGTGAACAGCTCAGCCCTCAAACGGGCGTAGCCTGAAGGCGTCATGTAATTGCGCGCCCCCAAAGGCAAAGCCGGCAAGCCAAGCTCGTCGTCATCGTCACCATCGGTCTCTTTGGTGAAGGCTTTGCTCATGGGATGAACTCGAGTGATCCTAGAAAAAATTCAAAGATGCACAGCATGGATGTGTGGGCATTTTGACGTTTTGCAAAAAGAAAAAGCCCACAACTTTCGTTGTGGGCTTTCTAATTTTTGGTGCGGCTGGCAGGAATCGAACCCACGACCCCTTGGTTCGTAGCCAAGTACTCTATCCAGCTGAGCTACAGCCGCATCATGCTCTAAATTATAGCAAGCTTTTCAGGCCACTTTGAGGCGGCCTGGGAATTTATTGCCAAGACACGGCAGACATGTCATTGGCAAAAATCGGCGAGCTCGACCACAGGCCTTTGAGGCCTTTGCGGTAAACCGCTGTGTTGGTGGCATTGAACAAGAACACGTTGACCGCATCCTTGGCAATCATGCGCTGCATGTCACCAAACAGCTGGGTGCGCTCTTTGGCCGCCGTGGTGGATGCATGTTTGGCGGCCAAGTCGCGGAAAGCCTTGCTGTCGTAACCCCAGTAATACTGCGGGTTGGCGTAGGTCATGTAGTCCAGTGGCTCGACGTGGTTGATCACCGTCAGATCAAAGTTGCCTTTGAAGGTGCCGCCCAGCCATTGGGCCCATTCCACGTTTTCAATTTTGGCCACAACACCGACCTTGGCCAGCTGCGCAGCCAAGATTTCACCGCCCTTGCGGGCATAAGGTGGTGGCGGCAAGGTCAAGGTCACGTTCAACGGCGTTTGCACGCCAGCTTCCTTGAGCAGGGCCTTGGCTTTCTCGGGGTCGTAGGCATAGGTGTTGCTCAACTCCACATAGCCCGCATCGGTGGGGGCCATGTGGCTGCCAATGGGTTTGGCCAGGCCTTCGAACACGCCATCGATGAACGCTTTCTTGTCCACCGCATGCGACAGGGCGCGGCGCACGCGCACATCGTCAAACGGCTTTTTGCGGTTGTTGATGGTCATGATGCCTTTGCCTGCCGTGCTGCCCAACTCGACCACAAAGCGCTTGTCGGCCTGAAACTGTTTCAGGCTTTGCGGCGACTGGAAGCGAGGCATGCCGTCAATGTCACCCGCGAGCAAGGCAGCCACCTGGGCGGCCGAATCGTTGATGAATCGGAAGGTGACTTTTTTCACCTTGATGGCGTTGGCATCGCGAAAGCCATCCCACTTGGACAAGGTCACGGCCGTGCCTTTGGCCCAGCTGTCGAGTTTGTAGGGGCCTGTGCCCACAGGTTTGGTGGCGGCGTTGGCTGCGCTGTCCGGGTGCAGGATGACCGCAGTGTTTTCGCCCATGCGAAACAGGAAATTGCCGTCCGGGTTGGTGAGCACCAGCACCACGGTGTGCGCATCAGGTGTCGAGATGTGGGTGATGTTGTTGAACACCGCGCCTTTGGCTTTGTTGGTGCTCTTGGCATCTTTGGCACGCTCGAAGCTGAACTTGACGGCGGCTGAATCAAAAGAAGTGCCATCGGAAAACTTCACACCCTTGCGCAGCTTGAAGGTGTAGGCTTTGCCGTCTGCATCCATTTTCCAGCTCTCGGCCAGCAAGGGGCTGATGCTCCCATCGAGGTTGATTTTGGTCAGGCCTTCAAGGATGTTGTAGTGCACCACTTCACCGATGGCGGCAGCTGGGGCCATGGTCGGGTCCAGGCTGGTGGGCTCCAGGATCATGCCCAGCGTCACGGTGTCCTTGCGCGACTGCGCTTGCGCCTGCAAAGGGGCCGCCACCAAGCTGCCCACCAACACGGCAGCCGAACTCAAAGCGAGGGTGCGGCGGGTCATGGAAGAAACGTTTTTCATGGAGACTCCTGTTTAAAAAGAAGAGGGCTGACCTGGCACGGCAGCCAACAAAGCCCGAGTGTAAGGGTGCTCGGCGTGCTCGAAAATTTGGCTTGCCGGGCCTTGCTCGACCACACGGCCCGACTGCAAGACCAGCACATCGTCGCACATCAAGTTGACCACCGCAAGGTCATGACTGACCAGCAAATAGCTCAGGCCGTACCGGTCTTGCAGGTCCATCATCAAATTGAGCACCTGCGCCTGCACCGACACATCGAGCGCACTCACCGGTTCATCGGCCACGATCAATGCGGGGCGGGTGATCAGGGCACGGGCAATGGCAATGCGCTGGCGTTGCCCGCCTGAAAACTCGTGCGGGTATTTGTCCAGGTCGGCAGTCCTGAGGCCCACCTCGCTCAGGGCCTGGGCGGCTCTGTCGCGCATCTCAGATCGACCATCCGCAGGTTCAAGCAAGGTCTGAATCGACTCGGTCACGATGGTCAGCACTTTTTGGCGCGGGTCCAGCGAGCCATACGGGTCCTGAAACACCATCTGAAAGCCACTGCGCAGCTGGCGCAAGGCTTGGCCGTGGGTCTGGTGCACATCCACGCCCTTATAGAAGACCTGCCCCTCGGTGGGCCTGTCCAGCGCCATGACCAAACGCGCCAAGGTGGACTTGCCTGAACCGGACTCGCCTACGATGCCCAAACTTTTGCCCGGCTGCAGGGTGAAGCTCACGTCCGACAAAGCCTGCAAAGCGCCTGCGGGTTGAAACAATCCAGCACGGGGCAAGGCAAAGCGCCGACCCAAATGCTTCACCTCCAGCAGTGGTGCAGATGCGTGCGTCTCACTCATGGCAGCCTCCAGCGTGGGCAACTGACCACATGGGGCGTTTCGCCTGCACCATGGCTGGCCATGCTTTGCGCCTGCGGGGGTGTCTGGCGGCATTCATCCACCGCCAAACTACAGCGGTCGGCAAACGCGCAGCCTGACGGAAAATCCATCAACTCGGGCACGCTGCCGGGGATCGTGGTCAAGCGGGTGCCGCGTGCCAGCCCCAAGCGCGGGCGCGCCGCAAACAAACCGCGTGTGTAGGGGTGCGCCCGGTGCGCAAACAAATCCGGCGTGGCCGCACTCTCGACCACAGCCCCGCCGTACATCACCATCACACGGTCCACCTGGTCCTGCATCAGGCCCAGGTCGTGGCTGATCAACAGCAAGCCCATGCCGTCTTCGCGCACCAGTTGTTTGATGAGCGCCAACACCTCTTTTTGCACCGTCACATCGAGCGCGGTGGTCGGCTCGTCGGCAATCAGCAAGTCTGGGTTGCAAGCCAAGGCGATCGAGATCATCACGCGCTGGCGTTGCCCGCCCGACAGCTCGTGCGGATAGGCATCAAGCCGCTCGCGTGCTCGGGGCAGCTGCACACGTTCAAGCAACTGCAAGGCGCGGGCTTTGGCGTCGTTGGCACTCATGTGTTGGTGCAGACGCAATGGCTCGGCAATCTGCTTCCAGATGGGGTGCAGGGGGTTGAGCGCCGTCATCGGCTCCTGAAAAATCATCGCCATGCGGGCACCACGCAGCTGGCACAACTGCGGCTCGGGCAGGCCCACCAGTTCTTGGCCGTGCAGCGCAATAGACCCGCTCACGCGGGCGCGCTCGGGCAGCAAACCCATCAGAGCCAAAGCCGTGAGCGATTTGCCGCTACCGCTCTCACCAATCAGGCCCACCGTCTGGCCACGTTCCATGCGCCATGACACGCCGCGCAAAGCAGGTGCCCAGCCCCGGGCTGTGGGCAGGCTCACCCGCAAATCATCGACTTGCAGCAAAGGCTGGGTGTTGGACAGATCGCTCATGTCACCTCTGCCTGGCCAACCGGGGGTCGAGCACATCGCGCAAGCCATCGCCCAGCAAATTCAAACCCAACACCGCCAACGCAATCGCTGCGCCCGGGTACACCGCGAGCATGGGGGCTTGGAACATCTGCGACTGCGCCTCGTTGAGCATGCGGCCCCAGCTCGGCTGCGGCGGTTGCGTGCCCAAGCCCAGATAAGACAAAGCCGCTTCGGCGAGGATGGCGATGGCGAACTGGATGGTGGCCTGCACGATCAGCACGCTGGCGATGTTGGGCAAGACATGCGCCAAGGTGATGGCCAATGGGCCTTGGCCCGCAGCACGCGCCGCCGCCGTGTAGTCACGCGCCCAAACCGCGTTGGCCGCGCCCCGCGAAATGCGGGCAAACACCGGAATGTTAAAAATGCCAATGGCCACGATGCTCACCACTAGGCCTGGCCCATAAATCGCGGTCAGCATGATGGCCGACAACAAGGCCGGAAAGGCGAAAGTGAAGTCCGAGGCCCGCATGATCACCTCTTCGACCCAGCCGCGCCGCGCCGAGGCCAGCAAGCCCAAAGGCACGCCCACACCCAGGCCAATGCCTACCGCAATGAAGCCCACCAGCAAGGAGTTTTGGCTGCCCACCAGCAGCAAAGAGCCGATGTCGCGCCCCAGGCTGTCGGTGCCCAACCAATGCGCGGCGCTGGGTGAGGCCAGTTTGTTGGGAATATCAATGTCGCCCACCGGGTAAGGCGACCAGAACATGGACAACACGGCACACAGCACCATCAGCAGCACCATGGCCCCGCCCGCCACAAAACTCGGGTGGCGCAAGGCGCGTCGCCAAACAGCATTCTTATTCGGCATGGCCCGCCTTCAGTCTTGGATCGATCCACGCATACAGCACGTCGATGCAAAAGTTGATGAGGATAACCAGCGCCGACAGCAACATGACCACATCGCGCACCACGATCAAGTCGCGGTTGGCAATGGCCTGAAAAATCAGCCGCCCAATGCCGGGCAACACAAACACGTTTTCAATCACGATGGCGCTGGTGATCAAGTTGCCAAACTGCAAGCCCATCACCGTCAGCACCGGGATCATGGCGTTGCGCAACACATGGCCCCACAGCACTTGGCGGCGGCTCAGGCCCTTGGCCCTTGCGGTGCGCACAAAGTCTTCGCGCAAGGTGTCGAGCACGGCCGAGCGGGTGACTCGCGTCAAGATGGCCGTTTGCACCGCAGCCAGGGCCATGGCGGGCAAGAGCAAGGCCTTGATGCCCTCGAACACACCGCCACCATCGTCCTCAGACCAGCCCGGAAAACCGCCCGCACTCACCCACTCCAAGTGCACCGCGAACAGCAAGATCAAAAGAATAGCCAGCCAGAAATTGGGCAGGGCCAGGCCCAACTGACTGAGCGTCATCACGCCCACATCGCCCGCCTTGTTTTGCTGCGAAGCGGCATAAATGCCCAAAGCCAGCGCCAACGCCACCGTCAGGTCCATGGCCATCACGGCCAGCGGCAGCGTCACCTGCATGCGCTCGGCCATCAACTGCCCCGTGGGGGTGTCATAAGAGATGCTCAGGCCCGTCTGGCCCTGCAACATGCCGCCCATCCAATTCAGGTAGCGGGTGGCCGCAGGCTGGTTGAGGCCCAATTTTTCTTCCATCGCCGCGATCGATTCGGGTGTGGCCGTTTCGCCCAAAATGACCTGTGCCGCATTGCCAGGCAACAACTCCAGCACGGCAAATACCACAAGCGATGTTGCCAGCAGGGTCAGCACAAAGCTCAGCAGCCTTCTCATAACAAACATGGGCACGCGCTATCCTTGGGGTCTGTGAGCAACGATGAACAGGGTTTTTGATGGCATCGCAAAAGATTGTAAACAGCGGCCAAGGTGCCATTGTGGATGTCCCCGGCCTGCAGGTCGGACACTTCACCCTCAGTGAACGCTTGACCGGTTGTTCGGTCGTATTGGCCCCCAACGGCGCGGTGGGCGCTGTGGATGTGCGCGGCGCAGCCCCCGGCACCCGCGAAACCGATCTGCTGGACCCTGCCAACCTGGTAGACAAAGTGCATGCGGTGCTGCTGAGCGGCGGCAGTGCATTTGGCCTGGATGCAGCCACAGGCGTTGTGCGTTGGCTGGAAGAGCACCACATCGGGTTTGAAACAGGTTACGGCCGGGTCCCCATCGTGCCTGCTGCCGTGTTGTTTGATTTACCTGTGGTGCGCGATGGCGACAACCCCAAAGCCCGCCCAGGTGCCGATGCAGGCTATGCCGCCTGCGAGGCGGCCTCTGGCAACTTGCCCGCTGCGGGCAATGTGGGCGCCGGCGCGGGCGCTTGCGTAGGCAAATTGTTTGGTCTGGACCGCTGCATGAAAGGCGGCATAGGTCACGCCAGTGTGCGCGTGGGTCCTTGGGTGGTGGGTGCCATGGTCGCCTGCAATGCCGTGGGCGATGTCATCGACCCCGCAACAGGTCAAATACTGGCAGGCGCACGCACGGTCGATGGCCGCAAGCTGCTCGACACCCAACGCGCATTTCTGAGCGGCGAACGTGGCAACCGCCCGTTAGCAGGCACCAACACCACCATTGGCGTGGTCGCCACCAACGCCACCCTGAGCAAAGCCCAGGCCAAACGCCTGGCCATGAGTGCCCACGACGGTCTGGCCCGCAGCATCCGGCCCGCGCACACCACGCTGGACGGCGACACCCTGTTTGCCCTGGCCACAGGTACTGAATCCATCCTGGCTGATCTGATGCTGCTGACCATCATGGCGGCCGAGGCTACAGCATTGGCCACGGTGGATGCGATCCGGCAAGCTCAGGGCATCACCATTCATGCAGGCGATGTGCCTGCGGCCATGAACATGGTCCCAAGTCCGAGCTCAACAATGAACGAAGTCAATTTTTGATTCGCTAAGGATGATCTGCATAACCCCCGACAAAGCGCGAGTTGAAACGTGAATGCTCATATGGCGAAACCAGCTTTGAATCCGTCGCCGATTTCCCCTCGTTTCGGCCCAGTTGAGCCTGTTTTTGGGCTCTCGCCAGCGCTGCAGGCGCACTCATGCCTGCAGCCCCTGCAAAACCCTTTTACGCACCATCCACAAGTTCGACAGCGCAAACATCACCAGCAATTGGCTGGTGTTCTTGGCCAAGCCCCGGTAACGCGTTTTGCGATGCCCGAACTGGCACTTGATGACCCGAAACGGATGCTCCACCTTGGCCCGAATGCCGGCCTTGAGTTTTTCCAGCTTCTCTCGCAATACATGACTGGGTTTGCTTTTGTTCAGCGCTTTGCGTTTGCCCGGCATGATGGCAATTTGCCAATCCACATCCGGGTGCTGCTCCTGGATCTCTTCGCGCTTTTCAACGCCCCGGTAACCCGAGTCGGCAAAGACCACTTCTTCCTCACCGTGCAACAAGGCGTGGGCTTGCGTTACGTCGTGTGCATTGGCAGCGGTGGTCGTGACGGTATGTACCCAACCCGATTGATCATCCAGGCCAATATGCGCCTTCATGCCAAAGTGCCACTGGTTGCCCTTCTTAGTTTGGTGCATCTCGGGGTCTTTCTGGCCCGTGTCGTTCTTGGTCGAGCTTGGCGCAGCAATCAGCGTGGCATCCACCACGGTGCCGGTCTTGAGCATCAGCCCACGGTCAATCAGTTTGGCGTTGACGGTGGCCAACATCTGTTGCCCCAGCCCGTGTGCTTCGAGCATGTGGCGAAACCGCAAGATGGTGCTCTCATCAGGCAATCGGGTCATGCCTGCATCCAGGTGGGCAAACTCTTGGTACAGCGGGATATCGTGCAATGCCTCTTCCATGGCGGGGTCGGAGTGACCAAAGAACTGCTGGAGCAGATGAATGCGCAGCATCACTTCTGTGGCAAACGGCGGCCGAGCGGTCTTGCCCGCAGGCGCATGAGGTGCGATCAGCGACTACAACTCAGACCACGGGATCACCAGGTTCATCTCATCGAGAAATTCCCGCTTGCGTTTGCGCTAGGTGACCCGCTCGAATCCGGTGGTGGCAAGGCTCATTTGTTTCATCGCTCAACTGTCTCATATCAGACCGTCACAGGGCTGACTTTTGCAGACCATCCTTAGGATAACATTGAAAGAGTTGAATAAAAATATTAAAATCTCTTGTCATTTCAAAATTTCTTGCGAAATGGCAAGAGAATATTCATTCTATCTTTTTTTTCTGGTATTCTAGATAAATTTCTAATACCAACAAAGATTACCAATACGACAGACAGTCTCACCATGATAATAGCTGTTAATAAATTTGTAGGTGTACCTATTTGCACATAGTAAACTGTAAAAAAGTCAAAAATAAAATTCATTGACGCAATCATGAACATACAAAAAATAACAATATTAAAATACCAGTCGTTGAGATATGTATAAGATGCAATTACCGTTATCACAATTATAAACCATCCTCTAAAGTATACATATTTCGTCAATCTAGCGATTTCGATCGGTTCAACGGCAAGTCTTGAAGCAATTTCACCCGGTGTTAACAACAAATTAAAAGCGTAAATAAACGCAACAGTTATTAAAAACCAAAATCGCAACGGAAAAAAATTATCGATCTGATGGGGATATCTTTTACCCAAGTCCCCAATCAAAGAATTCAATTCTTGAAGCGTAACGAGTTGCTTGTCTTCTTTCATACATTTGCTACTTTTTCGATGATCATGGATTACAACACATGCATAAAAAAGAATCAACAAAATTTATCCAGGCACGCGTTCCCCCTTTTCCTGACAGGAAAAGGCATTCAATCGTTCCTAAAGAGTGAGCGATAACTTAAAAATTTATGCCCTTGTCAGGCAAGGTTCACTTTCACGCCTGCACCCAGTGCATAAACTCGATAATGTTCAAATTAAATACACACAACTCGCGTCTTTGAATTCAAAGATTCTAGTTTTCGCAGACGTGAAGCAAGCTGGAAAACTACCGTTGCCCTTTTGACCGATCTTAAGCTGCCACAGGATGGTTAAGCCAGCAGTGCACAGCAAAGTATTCAAGTTGTCGCCTGTGAGTTTTTGAGGCGACACCGGTTCAACTGCTGGTTTTCTTTCAATTTCATGATGACCGGATCGATGGCTTACTTTTTTGAACAACTTCTTTTCTTTATTCCTTAGGCCCCTGAACTTGCTACGGTGTTTGATATAGAGCTTATAGTTTATCCATTCATCTTCAAAAAAGCTCGATTGAAAACGAGATTGGGAACTTTAACGATTCGGCATGCCCCTGAAAGCATGCAATCATGAAGGCATCAGCTCTGTATCAGAGGCAACTAAATTCAGTGAACTCCGATTCCGTCTTTCTAATGACAACGTCTAAACGGCAACAGAATATCGAAACGACTATTCTTTTCCGGTATGCGCGATGCATTTTTAATATTTAAAAATAAAAACCAAAGAAGCATAATACGCACAATTAAAATAAGCGTAAAACCTGGTGTGATATTTTGCAATCTTTCGGGATAAACAGTGAATAAGTCAGATATAAAGCTCATTGATCCCAAGATCAATAAAATCAAGTAATTGATTGCAACGTATTTTCCGGTACCATAAGAATAAAGGCCAATCGTCAAAAATATCAACAAGACCCACCCTCTGAAATACATATAATTGTTAATGTAACTCACTTTAGAATTACCGTGCAAAATTTGAACAATTCTGTCCGTAAAAAAGAGCAAAGCTATTGCTGAAAAACTGATGACAGCGAATAATATAAAAATTCGTATTGGAAAAAACTTATCCACTGAAACGGGGTTCGTCGAATCGCCCCACCCTGCAATCAGCGAATCCAACTCTTGAGCTGATACAAGGGGCTTATTTTTGTCCATGAGCTAAATTTTAATACATAAAGTTGTCAAACCAACCTCTTAGCGGAATTGGTCCCGATCAACTTTTCTGTGATTATTTCAAAAAAATTAATAATTTTCAACTAAATTAAAACGTATGGTGTAACAAATGCAGCACCCTGGTTTGCGCGTACCTTGTTCTTTGGCAAGCCTGTGTCCCGCATCAGCCGCGTCAAAGTACCATTCGAAATTTGCAGACGCATTGATGCCAGCGTCAAGGATATTTGCAAAAGTGTGTGTTCTGTGTGCTAAGCCCAGTCGCTGACGGTACCTGGCTTCGTCATACATATCGCAGGCAGCAGCAATGGCGTTTTCTAAACTGGCTCTGCGAGTAGAAAACCTGTGCCACTTGCCATCGGCCAACTTGAAGCGCACTGGTAAAGCAGGCTGCATGTGCGGCGATACAGCACCAACTCACCGTCACGCAACAGCAAAACGCTGGGAGACACCGCCATCGGTGCGTCAATTTTGCGTTGATTACTGGTTTTGGCAATGACATCGTCTATCGCATGCGGTGTGGAAGAAAGTGTGGAAGCAGCACGCACAACTTAGTCCATCCATTCCATTGAACCTCCTGCATAACCCGCATCCACCAGACCCTGCAATTTCGTTCATCCGGGCCAGATACAACCCCATCGACACTACAGACCAGCGCCAGAAATCGCCTTGAGGTAGTAGCTGGCATCGAGAAGCGCAAATGGATTAATCCCTCTCGTTAACAGCCAGTAGGACGAAGTTGTCGCGCAAGCAAAAAGTGCCATTGCCAGCTTGCCGGCGGGTGGCCGGTCAGCATGTACAAAACCAATGGCAATGTGCGACAAAAGGCCCAGCACAAGGACAAGCGCCCAAGACTGCTCACTGTGGCCCTCTTGCGCTATCCAAAGGTGCCCACTGCGTGCCTTGACGACATCGTCAAAGACACGCCAGAAGTGGTTGCCTAGCGCCGTTGGCACCCGATCAGATGCGCGGATCAGCTCTTGACGCAATTGCGCAAGCTCCTGTTCAGCGCTGGAGCTCGGTTTGGTGTTCCCATTCGCCCACTCTTCGCGCACCACGGCCTCGGCATAACATGAAAGGTGGACTCGGGCGCTCTCAAGTCCGAGCCTCTTTGCACGCGCGTGCTCACCCATCTCATGAAAGTGATGCCTGCCGCCAACACCAACAGCGCGTGCGCCATCAGCATACACAACTGAACCAGCACTGATTGGTTCATGAAGTAATCGATCATCAAAGCCTCCGGAGAATTTTGGATGGTCTAACCAAGGCTTGTCCAATCACCTGTCGAAGACTTGATGCAGAAAACCGGACCACCCTACAAAAGTTGAATATCTTTTCTGAATCGCCCCGGAAATCGAGGAGGCTCCTTCCTCTGAGAAGTTGGGGCCCTGAACAGCAAGAAGTCCAACCGTTTTTCACCCGAGGTCCGCGAACGCGCCGTGCGGATGGTGCTGGAACACAAGGGCGGGTATCCGAGCGGGATTGGTGTTGATGTCGTTGTAAAAAATGGACAAACGGTCGATCATGCTGCCCACCGTTTCGCTGTTCAGCCTTGCACCTGTAGGCAAGACCACCAGCAAAGTCCGTGATTGTTCCGCAAGTTGCAACCACCCCAGCTCCCCATCAAGAGTTCATCCAATTTTTCAATGGCAAGCTGTCCAGGGCAAGGAATTCGTCAGGTCGTCAACATGCGGCGAGCAAGATCCAAACCCGTCAGGTTGAGGGAGTTCGCCATGTTGCGCGCCAACACATTGCCAATGGCCTTTTCGATGGAAAACTCGGCCGCTTGTTTGGGCACTTCCTGCTGGCTCACCGCAAGGGTTTGCTTCAAGCGATTGACCGCAGGCTCCAGGATGCGTTGGTCCTGAGGCAAAGGAGCATCCAGTTCCAACAAGAAATCGATGTCCGCGGCCTCCATGGCGACGAAGCCTTGAGACTCATTGAGCAAGTTGTCTTTGATGCCTTTAAGCTTCTCAATGGTGTCGGTGGCCACCGGATTTTGTTTGCCCAAGTCGGTGATTTTTCGATCGATTTGTCGGCCCAAACGAGTGGTCCGGTCTTTCATCTCTGCTGTCAACTGAGGATCCCTGGCCTTCAGGTCACGGAACGACTCCCAGTTCGCTTTCGACAAGTTGGTGATGTCCTTGAATGCGTTCTCCAACATCATTTCCGAGCGGGAGAAGTTGGCAATCGCCCCAGGCACTTCAATACCCAAGTCATTGGCAGAGGTGAGGATGGAGTCGATGATCGTGCCCGTTGAGGCGGTCATGCCAGTTTGCGGATCTGTCTTGTTGAACGCTTCCTCGATCTTGCTGAGGAAGGCGGTGCGTTTGTCGCCCGTCATGATCGACTTGCCTTCGGCAGTGAGGATGGTTTCAAAATCTCGGCAAAAATCCGGAGCAGACTTGATTTCTGCCGTACACATCATGCGGAAAATGGCCCTGCGCTCTGTCGGGTTCAGCACCTTGCTGTTGCCAAAATCGATGACGGTCAACGTGCCGTTCTCACTGCCCTCATCCGCCTTGTACATGATGTTGCCGGAGTGCAAATCGCCGTGATAGAAGCCCGACCCAAAAATGGCCTCCTCCACCCATTTTTCGGCCAGATCATTCATCATGGCGCCCATGCGATTGGCCAACACCATGGGATGGATGGGTGTACGGTCAGAGTGTCGGCTCAGATGCTCCAGGTAATGCGCCGCGGTGGACCCCGGCGCCTTTTGGATCATCATGTAATTGGTTTTGGCCGGTGCAGCGTCCGACAACTTCATGGACTGCACATACGGGTTGCCTTTGCCGTCATAGACAGCGCCGAGGCGAACGTTTGCAGCCTCACTGGTGAGGTCCATTTCAGCCTCGATCTGGTCTGCAATACCTGCAAAGGTGCCTTGCATGCCCGGCAGCATTTTGGCCACCGAATCCATGAAGACCCGCTCGCGGCCGGCTCGTTGCGCAATGCCTGGGCGCAAGAGTTTGACCACCGCCGTTTCGGAGCTGCCGTCGTCCTTGTTCACGCGGGTCAGAAAGGTTTCGCCCACCGAGGCGGCGCCCAAACTGCGGACACCTTGCAAGGCGGTGATCTTGCCATTGGAGTCGTTGACGATGCCCAGCAGCATGGCATTGCGAATGTCAGGCGCAATCGGCGGCAAGCCGCTTTTCACGAATGCCAGTGCATCCTTGATCTCTTTGGCATTTTCACCCGATACGTTGTCCCCGACGAGTTGCAACATTTTGATCATGTAGGGGCCGCCACCGGCCACCAAGGAGGCCAACTTCTGAACATCCGACGAGCCCTCCACCGAACCGCGCATGTAAGAGGCCACCATCGATTTTTGATCCACCGGCGCCTGGTTCTCGTAATAGGTTCTGAATGCGAGACTCAAAAAATTGGCGAGATTGCCCGGCACACCTTCAAACCCCTCAGAAAGTTGATAGAGCACCTGGGTCACTGGCGCTTTGAAAGCTGACATGGACTGGTCAATGGCGGTATTCAAGGACTCAAATCGCTCGGCTGGCAAACTTGAAAAATGTTGCTGGAGAATCCCCTCACTGCCCGCCCATGCCCCCTGAGCCTTTGCCTCTTGCAATTTTGAGAAAGTGGCGTCATCGACCAGCGCGTACATCGCCTCCACCACCTCGGGTGGCACCTCAGGATTGCCTTCTGAGGGCAAGGTGAAAATACTGGCGAATTTGTCGGCATTGCTGACACAGGCTTTCTTGAGCCGATCAGCCGAGGAAAGTGTCTGCAGATCTGCCGGATTGGAGGGAGACAAACATTCAGCAAAAAAGGCGCGAAGATCTTTCACTTGCTGGAATTCTTGCTTGAAAGCAGGATCTTGTGACTCCTGTTTGGGCTTGGCCGGTTTCGCACCCGCGGCTGCGACCGTCGGTGTGGGTGCATCCAACTGAATGCGGGCCTTACTCTCGGCCGTCGATGCGTTGTAGGCCTTCAACAATCGCAAGCTGTCCGGATCCAGGACCTTGGCATCATCTTCTGCCTGGATGTCATGAAGGATGTCAAATTCGGTGTACACACCATGCCCGGCTTGTCGTGCCAAATCCACCAAGGCGGCTGTTGGGGCTTTTTCAAGGAATCGCAAACCGCTGTGAAGTCCGGTGGACTTGATGATGGACATGGCCGAATGTCGGACAGCCTGTTCATTCTTGAGCGTGTTGCCGCCCTTGAGTTCGTCATGCGCCTTGAGCATCGTGCGCCACTGGGTGTTGCTCACGGGGGTATCGACCAATTTGCCCAAGTGAGGATGGAAAACTTTGAGCAGTTCCTGTCCTTTGGTCCCCAATTGCGCTTCAGGAACAATCCAATTGGCAGATGAGTCGCCGGTCAATTGATCGATCTGCCGGCACAAACCAGCCATGGCCACTTGACTGTCCAAATCGCCGGCCCCCCTGAGGTGCATCTGCATGACTTCCAGGGTTTGACGCAGCTGAGTGACCCGCGCCTGCGGAACATATTGCTGCCAATTTTGGCCAGCAGATTTCAGGGTGCGAATCAGGTTGGTAGCCTGTGATTTCACATTCGTCAGGACATTGTCGTGATTTTGATCGGTCAATACGCGCTGGACCGCCCGCAAAGTCAAAGGTTTGCCATCCGTCTTGATTTTCTGAAGCTTGGACTCCAGTTGGGTTCCCAACTCTTGATTGACCTTTTTGAGTTCACTCACATAGGCATCAAATCCGGCGCGATTCAAGTTTTTTTGTTCAGCGCTGAATGTATTTTTCCCCCATTCGAGCACGCGCCCAAAACCTGTAGCATTTTGCTGCTTTGTTGTGAGCTCGTGATCCTGGCCTACGGAAAATGGGTTTTATCGAGTGCACTGCTGCTCAATCCAGGGTTGTGCAGAAGTCGAGTCAGATCGGTCATGGTGAATCCTTGCGTACACGTCATTCCATGCGAAAACGCGAAGAGACCGGTGCACTGAATGACATGAGACTTTAGTATAATGGCATAAGGCTCACAGAAACTACCAATATTTATAAATTTGGCAGATTATCGACCCTGGACTCAGCTCAAGTCTTTTGGCAAGCTTAATTAAAAAGTCACGCCCCCTTGAGCGTTGGACTCAAACCAGATGTCCCCGCCCAGTTTGTTGACCGCACGCTTGACGATATTCAAGCCCGGACCGAAGCCGTTGATGCCGCCTTCTTCTTGGAATCGTACAAAGGGCTGGAAGATGCTGACTTCCAAGTCATCGCTGATGCCCACCCACGCTTCAAAGCCTTGAACACCCATGTCCCTTCAAACCAAAGTATCAGCGTGATGCTTAGCCCATCGCGCCCATCAATCAAAGTCCTTTATGGGTTTCGGGGAGGCTTGGGATTTGACTTGCATGATTTCAATCAACGCCCTAATCTGGTCAGCATGGTTCATGCCCTCAACCGCTGAGGTCATCAAGGTTTCCCGATTGGCAAGCAGTTGCTCAAGAGTCTTGCGCTTCCTTCAAGAGATTTGTATTTGTAAAAACATCCACGTCCAACATTGATGTTAGTTGCCATTACTTTTTCTCTAGACAAAAAATACCAACCCGAAGGTTGGCATCTTTATTGTTGGTGGGCCCCCCGAGAGTCGAACTCGGCACCAACGGATTATGCTTACCACTACAGTTTTCACTGCCTGTTTCCAGTTTGTGGTCTGGACTGTCTCTTGTCTTTACGACCTACCCGTACAGTCTCTACACGTTCTAAACATGGCTGTTTAGCTTCGCTCGGGATTACCACGTTGCAAACAACAGAGGCTTCCCCGAATTTGAGTAGTTCTACATGCCAGCAGAGTTAACTTACCAACATGCAACCCAACGACAAATGGCCATGACATTTTTGATGTTTTAGGTCACCTGCTCTTTAAGTCCGCTGCTCTAACCAAGCATGAGCTAGAGGCCCGAAAACCTGATTTTAGTGGCGCATTCACCTATCAACTTGCTAGAAAGAAAACTTTGCCACTGTAGTTGCAAATTTTAGCCCTGCCGACGCTTTCAACCTGTTGATTGATAGGGGTTTTCTTTAAAACATGGGCTTGGGCAGGTCTTTTATGAGTCCTCTGCTCTAAGCAACTGAGCTAACGCGCCAACCGAAGCCGTGATAGAAGTGGCCTGACAGGTGTTTATTTGGACTGACTCAGCGCATTGCTGACCAAGCGCGATGTGATGTTGACGATCTGGATCATCCGGTCATAAGGCATGCGGGTAGGGCCGATGACACCCAAAGTACCGACCACTTGGCCATCCACCTCGTAAGGTGAGCTGACGACCGACAGCTCCTGCATGGGCACGATCTGGCTTTCGCCACCAATATAAATGCGCACGCCCTCGGCCTGACTGGACACGTCCAGCAGGCGCATGAGCTGGGTTTTTTGCTCGAACAGCTCAAATGCCCGGCGCAGATGGCCCATGTCGCTGGAAAAGTCACTCACCGACAACAGATTGCGCTCACCCGCAATCACCACCTCGTTTTGGTCTTCTGCCAGTGCCTCGGTGCTGACCTGCACCGCCGCTTGCATGAGTGTGGCGATTTCGCTTTGCAGACTGACCAGCTCTTGTTGCACCCGGCTGCGCACCTGCTCGATGGCCATGCCAGCGTAATGGCTGTTCAAGAAATTGGACGTTTCAATCAGCTGACTTTGGGAGTAGTCGGTCTCGGTGAAGAGAATGCGGTTTTGCACATCGCCTTCGGGAGAGACAATGATGACCAGCAAACGCCGCTCAGACAGGCGTAAAAATTCAATGTGCCGGAACACCGAAGGCCTGCGAGGGGTCATGACCACCCCCACAAAATGCGACAAATTGGAGAGCAAATTGGCCGCGCTGGCAATCACTTTTTGCGGCTGATCCGGGGTGAGCGCAGGCGTGTCCAAGCCGTCGCGCTGCACCGTGAGCATGGTGTCCACAAACAAACGGTAGCCCCGACTGGTCGGAATGCGCCCTGCCGAGGTGTGCGGGCTGGCGATCAGGCCCAGCTCTTCCAAGTCAGACATCACATTGCGTATGGTGGCGGGCGACAAGTCCAGACCTGAGGCTTTGGAGAGCGTGCGCGAGCCCACGGGTTGGCCGTCCGCAATATAGCGTTCTACCAGCGCTTTGAGCAATAACTTGGCACGATCATCTAGCATGGTCACATTTTAATGATGTAATTTGATGATGAAATCCAAGTTCCGTCACGTTGCACTTTTTGGCAAGCACCACACCACAGCCCATGGTGGGGCACTGGAGAGTTCTCGACGTGCTTTGGACGACGTGGCGCAGTTCCTCACACGCCAAGGCTGCGACGTGGTGCTGGACCAAGAAACCGCTTTGCACACCGGCTTGAACCAACACCCCATGCTGGACATGGACGCCATTGGCCAGCAATGTGATCTGGGTCTGGTTGTTGGGGGGGACGGCACCATGTTGGGCATTGGTCGGCAGATGGCCCGATTCAACCTGCCTTTGATGGGCATCAACCAGGGGCGACTGGGTTTCATCACCGACATCCCTCTTCAAAGCTATCAGGATGTGCTGCCGCCCATGTTGCAAGGCCACCATCAAACCGAAGACCGCAGCTTGCTGCAAGCCCACGTCATGCGCGACCAACGCAGCGTGTTCAGCGCTCTGGCCATGAACGACGTGGTGGTCAACCGGGGTGGCACCTCGGGCATGGTGGAGTTGCGTGTCGAGGTCGATGGCCGTTTTGTGTCCAACCAACGTGCCGACGGCCTGATCATTGCCACGCCCACAGGCTCGACCGCTTACTCCTTGTCGGTGGGCGGTCCTTTGATGCACCCCGGCATTGGCGGCTGGGTGATGGCGCCGATCGCGCCGCACACTTTGTCCAACCGCCCGATCGTGCTGCCCGAGTCGTCCGAAATCAGCATCGAGATCGTGGCGGGACGCTACGTCAGCGCCAATTTCGACATGCAAGCACTGGCCGATCTGATTTTGGGTGATCGGATTGTCGTCAAGCGCTCAGAGCACACGGTGCGGTTTTTGCACCCTGCAGGCTGGAACTACTTTGACACCTTGCGCAAAAAAATGCATTGGAATGGAGGAGACTGAGCCATGGCATTGACGCACATCACCCTGCGCGACTTTGTGATCGTGCAAACCCTCGAATTGGACCTGAACAGTGGTTTCACCGTTTTGACAGGCGAAACCGGTGCCGGCAAATCCATCCTGATTGACGCTTTGCAACTGGCCTTGGGTGCTCGCGCAGATTCGGGCGTGGTGCGTGAAGGTGCCAGCCGCTGTGAAGTTTGCGCCGAATTCGACACCTCCCCGGCCATACGTTCTTGGCTGGAAGATGCTGGTTTTGACCCCAGCCCTTCTTTGCTCTTGCGTCGCACGGTTGACACCTCCGGCAAAAGCAGGGCCTGGGTCAACGGCAGTCCTGCCACGGCGACCCAACTGCGTGAACTGGGCGAGCAGTTGCTGGACATTCATGGGCAGCACGCTTGGCAAAGCCTGACCCGCCCAGATGCGGTGCGCGACTTGCTGGATGCTTATGCAGGCATCGACATGCGCCCCCTTAAATCCACTTGGCAAACTTGGCGACAAGCCGAGCAAACCCTGGCCGATGCGCAGCAAGCCCAAAGCACCCTGACCCGTGAGCGCGAACGACTGGCCTGGCAAATCGGTGAACTGGAAAAACTCAACCCCCAAGTGGACGAATGGCAGGAGCTGAGCACCCAGCATGGCCGCTTGGCCAACGCACAAGCCCTGCTGGATGGGGCCAATTTGGGCACTGTATTGCTCGAAGGCGAAGACGACGGGGCTGAAGGCAGCGCACTGCGGCAGTTGTCTCGCGCCATTCAAACACTGCAATCGCTGGGACCCTTCGAGCCCGAGTTCAGCGCCTTGGCCGATGTGCTGGCGTCAGCCTTGGCGCAAGCCGAAGATGTCGCCCACAGCCTGCACGCCTATTTGCGCAAAACCGATCTGGACCCCGCTCAATTGGCCAAACTTGACGAGCGCATGGGCCTGTGGTTGTCGCTGTCCCGGCGTTACAAGAAAACCCCTGACGAGCTGCCAGAGTCACTGCAGGCTTGGCGTCAAGAGTTGGCTCAGCTCGATGCTGCCGCCGATTTGCAAAGCCTGCAAAAAGTTGCGCTTGCTGCGCAAAATGCCTGTACTCAAGCGGCCAAAGTCGTCTCACGCCAGCGTCAACAAGCAGCCAAACCCTTGGCCAAGGCGGTCAGCGGCGCAATGCAGCAACTGGGCATGCAAGGTGGCCGCTTTGAGGTGCAATTGCAGACACTGGAGGCACTCGCTCAGCATGGCCTGGAAGATGTCAGTTTTCTGGTCGCCGGGCACGAAGGGAGCACACCACGACCCGTAGGCAAAGTGGCCTCGGGCGGCGAACTCTCGCGCATTGCACTGGCCATTGCCGTCACCACCAGCGAATTGGGTGAAGCAGGCACCTTGATTTTTGACGAGGTGGACTCGGGCGTGGGTGGTGCTGTGGCCGAAACCGTGGGTCGTTTGATGCAGCAACTGGGTCAACACCGTCAGGTGCTGGCTGTGACCCACCTGCCCCAGGTGGCCGCCTGCGCAGACCACCACTTGCTGGTCAGCAAAGCCGCTGCCAAAGGCCAGGTCAGCAGCCAAGTGCGCGGCGTCAGCGGCGATGAGCGGGTGAGCGAAATCGCACGCATGTTGGGCGGCGAAAAGTTATCAGCCACCACCTTGGCGCATGCCCGCGAAATGCTGGGCACCCCTTCCAAACCTGCGGCACACAAGGCCACGCAAAGTTGAGCATGGACATCATCCTCATCACCGGCATGTCCGGCTCGGGCAAGTCTGTGGCCCTGCACGCCCTTGAAGACGCAGGCTATTACTGCGTTGACAACCTGCCACCCGAGCTGTTGATCCCCTTTGTCAAACTCGAAGAACAACACAAAGAACAACGCCTGGCCATTGCGATTGACGTGCGCAGTGCCAATTCATTGCACCTCTTGCCCGAGCAAATGGCCTTGTTGCGCGGCATGGGCATGACCGTGAAATCGGTCTTTCTGGACGCCTCATCCGACACCTTGCAGCGGCGTTATTCTGAAACGCGTCGCAAGCATCCCTTGTCTGGGGGCGACAAGCCTCAAAACGACAAGGCGCTGGTTGAAACCATCGGATTTGAGCGTGAACTGATGTCCGACTTGCGCGAACGCGCCCACGTCATCGACACCAGTTTGCTGCGCTCGGCCCAACTCCAGACCTACATCAAAACCTTGGTCAGTGCCCCTTCGGCGCAGCTGACACTGGTGTTTGAATCCTTCGGTTTCAAACGGGGCATTCCGACCGATGCCGACTATGTGTTTGACGTGCGCATGTTGCCCAACCCCCATTATGAAAGTGCCCTCAAGCCCCTGACGGGACGAGACGAGCCCGTTCAGGCTTACCTGCGCCAGTCTGAAGAGTTCGTTCAAATGCAATTGCAAATCGAGGATTTTTTAAAACACTGGATTCCGGCCATTGAACGAGACCACCGCAGCTACGTGACTGTGGCCATTGGCTGCACAGGTGGACAACACCGCTCGGTGTTCATGGTGGAACAACTGGTGCAAAACTTCGGCACGCGCTGGATTACCCTCAAACGGCACCGAGAACTGGACGCGCTGTGAGCGACCCCGGCCTCCTAGGGCTCCTGTTTTAGCAAAACAGCCCGTCATACCGCTGGGTTGCGGGAACAAGACCTTTTACTGGCCAGCCAACAACAAGCGGATCGGGGCTGGCAAACCCATATCAGGCCACACGCTGGCATCCACCCACTGACCCGGACAAGCCGGATTAGATGTTGACGTCCCCAATACGCGCACCGGGTGCAAATGCAGATCGCGGTGCGTCAACACATGCTTCCAAGGCGCAATGTGGTCGAGCGGCATGCCTTGCCCCCAGGTGGCCAACAAATCCGCTTCGGAGTCAAACACCGGAAAACTGAACAAACCTGCCCAAATACCGGTGTCAGGTCGCTTTTGCAGCCAAACTTGTCCTTGTGCATTGACCGCCCAAAGCAGCCACAGCGTGGCACTGCTGCGCTTGAGTTTGCGGGTTTTGACGGGGTAGGCCAGGGGTTCGCCGTGCGCTTTGGCTTGGCACACGGTGTGCACAGGGCAAGCCTCACACTGCACCTTGCGTGGCAAACACACGGTGGCCCCCAAGTCCATCAGGGCCTGGGTGTAGCGCGGCATGTCTGCCGCTTGGGTGGGCAACAGGTCTTGCGCCAGCGCCCACAGGGCTTTTTCATTTTTGGCCACGGCCAAATCATCGCCGTAACCCAGCACACGGGTCAGCACGCGTTTGACATTGCCGTCCAGTATGGCTGCGCGCTCTTGAAAGCAAAACGACGCAATCGCCGCTGCGGTGGATCGGCCAATCCCGGGCAAGCTTTGCAGGTCTTCGGCGCGGCGCGGAAAGGCCCCGCCAAAACGCCCCATCACCTCTTGGGCGCACTTGTGCAGGTTACGGGCACGGCTGTAATACCCCAAGCCACTCCAAAGCGCCAGCACATCGTCTTGAGGCGCGGCGGCCAGAGCACCCACGTCCGGAAAACGCCCCAAAAACCGCGGAAAGTAGTCGAGCACCGTGCTCACCTGCGTTTGCTGCAACATGATTTCGGACAACCAAACGCGGTAAGGGTCTTGGGTGTTTTGCCATGGCAGGCTTTGTCGGCCATAAAGGCGCTGCCATGCCACCATGCGGCAGGCAAAACCGTCAGGCAAAGGCATCATGGTTTCTGGCATGTGGGGCAATAAAAGGTGGTGCGCTGGCCTTGCAGCATGGACTTGATGGGTGCGGCACACCGCCTGCAAGGCTCACCCGCCCGGCCATAAACAGCGGCTTCCAACTGAAAGTAGCCGGTGCGGCCCTCGGCGCTCACGAAATCCTTGAGCGAACTGCCGCCTTGCGCCAGCGCACGGTTGAGCACCTGGACAATGGCCACATGCAAACGGGCCACACGCGGTTTGGACAAACGAGCGGCTGGGGTGGTGGGGCGAATACCTGCCATGAACAAAGCCTCGGAAGCGTAAATATTGCCCACCCCCACCACTTCGTTGCCCGCCAACAAGACCTGCTTGATGGCCGACTTTCGTTTTTTCAGCGCCTGCGCAAAAGCGATCACATCGAACTGGGCACTCAATGGCTCCACACCCAGCCGCCCCAGCAGCTTTTGCGCTGGAGGCGAGTCTTCCGACGCAGCCCAGACCACCGCACCAAAGCGACGCGGGTCGTGCAAGCGCAACACACCCCGATCGGT
This sequence comes from Comamonadaceae bacterium, assembly GCA_027486555.1. GTDB lineage: Bacteria > Pseudomonadota > Gammaproteobacteria > Burkholderiales > Burkholderiaceae_C > Limnohabitans_A. Next base: position 10,571 of record JAIXOX010000084.1, on the reverse strand, counting down.
TACCAAATCCATGTGGTCGTGCACGCCGGGCTCGGGCTGCGTGGGCGCAAAGTTGAGGCTACCGGACATGCCCAAATGCAGCAGCAACAAGCCTTGATCCAAATCGAGCAAGAGGTATTTACCGCGACGGCGCACCCCAACCACCTGTCTTCCCACCAAATTGGCCGCAGGCACACCCAAGGGCCAGCGCAGTGGTTTGCCCATGTGTAAGGCCAAGATTTGGGCTGAAGCAATGCGGTCAACAAAACTGCGACGGGTAACTTCTACTTCGGGGAGTTCAGGCATAGGCTGGGGGGCAAAAAGGGACTTGTTTGCCGCTGCACAAGCCAGCGGCTTGCTCGATTATGATGAACCCATGAAATCATGGTTTCGACTTGCCGTCATCTCCTCTTGCGTTTTGAGCGCATGGGCGCAACCGGCCCCATCTGCCGCACCGCCCACCGCCCCACCTGATTCTCCTGTGGCCACCAGCCCTGCGCAAAAATCAGCTCTGGATGCTGTTTTGTTCTACCAATTGCTGCTGGGTGAATTGAATGTTCGAAGCGGCTCACCCGGCAGTGGCTTCTCTCTCATCCTGGATGCGGCTCGAAAAACAAACGATCCTTTGCTTTTTCAGCGGGCCGTCGATCTGGCCTTGCAGTCGCGCTCGGGCGATGCAGCACTTCAAGCCGCTCAGGCCTGGAAAAAGGCGATTCCCCAAGCCACTGAAGCGAACCGCTATTTGTTGCAAATTTTGCTCGCTTTAAACAAAGTCGATGAGGCTGGGCAAGCCTTGACTGACTCCATCCGCGAGTTGCCCGAGGCCGAACAAAGCATGGCCATCGCGTCTGTTCCCCGTGTTTTTTCCAGGGTTCAAGACAAAAAATTGGCTGCTGACACTGTTGAAAAAGCCTTGGCCTTTGCCTTGAAACAAAGCAGCACAGCAGCCACCACCTGGACCACCATTGGCCGCATGCGGCGCGATTCAGGTGAAATTGCCTTGGCCATAGAAGCAACGCGCCAAGGGCATGCGGCAGACGCCAAGTCGCCCGCCCCGCTGATTTTGGCGCTGAGCTTGGCCAATTCCGCTCCTGCCGACATGACGCCTTTTTTAGCGCAAGCCATGCAAGGCGACGTTCAGCCGCCACTAAGACTGGGATACGTCAGACACCTGGTCGGCCAGGCGCAACAAGTTCAAGCCCTGCGTGAAGTCAACCGCCTGAACGCAGAACACCCCTCATTTGCTGAAGCCTGGCTGGTGCACGGCTTGATTCTGCAAGAAAACAGCAAATGGCCCGAAGCCGAACAAAAATTGCGTCAATACGTCGAATTGGTCCAAAGCAGTCAAGACAAGGAACAACAAGCCGGATTGTCAGAAGCTTTGATGGCCTTGGCGCAAATCGCGCAGCGTTTGGGTCGTTTGAGCCATGCAGAGCAATGGCTCAGTCAAGTTCCTGCAGAGGCAGATCCCATCAAACTGGCCAGCCGAAAGGCCGATTTACTCAGCCAGCAAGGCCGCACCGATGAAGCGCGCCAAGTGCTGACCCAAATCAAAACGACCACTCCTGAACAAGCACTTCGTAAAACCCTGGTTCTGTCGGTTTGGCTTCGCGAAAACAAGCGCCTGGATGAGGCTTATAGCTTGGTCAAACAGGCCATGGATGGCAAGTCACCCAACAGTGAACTGATGTCAGAGCTGGCCATGGTGACCGAAAAACTCAAGCGTTTTGATGAGATGGAAGGCCTGCTGCGCGAACTGATGCTGCTCAAACCACAAGACCCCCATGCATTCAATGCCTTGGGCTATTCCTTGGCCGACCGCAACATTCGACTCAGCGAAGCACGTCAATTGATCATGCAGGCCTTGGAACGCTCACCCCATGATGCTTACATCCAAGACAGTCTGGGTTGGGTGGCTTTTCGCCAAGGCCAATTGAGCGAGGCGCGCACTATTTTGCAGGCCGCTTACAAAGCCCGCCCCGATGCCGAAATTGCGGCTCACCTGGGCGAAGTCCTCTGGACCATGGGACTTCATCAGGAGGCACAAGCCATATGGCGTGAAGGCCTTTTGCTCAAAGCTGACAACGACACCTTGGTCGAAACACTTAAACGCTTTGATTTCAAGCCATGATGCACTGTGCAACTTGGCCATTTGTTTGTACGCAAGCTGTTTCCACGAAAACAACACCCCTCAGGTCCATGGGACTCAGAACCTTGTTCACGGCTCTGACTTTGGCATTGCTGGCCACTGGCTGCGCGAGTCCTCGCTTGAGCGCCACCGATCCCAACGCCTACTGGTCAGGACGCATGGCCATTGAAGTTCTCAAAGAGCCGCCTGAAACATTGAGCGCCGGCTTTGAATTACAGGGCTCCGCCCAGACGGGTGAAATGGTGCTGCTCAGCCCCATCGGCACCACATTGGCGGTGCTTAAATGGTCTGCGCAGGGCGCACAACTGACACAAGGTCAGCAACAAATTGAGAGCAGCAATCTGCAAAGTTTAGGGGCTCAGTTGACCGGTACCGAATTGCCGATTGCCGCTTTGTTTGAATGGCTTGCAGGCCGTACTGCCGATACGCCTGGCTGGCAAGCCGATTTGTCTGGGCATGCTCAAGGCAAAATCACAGCTATTCGCCTTCAGCCAACCCCAGGCGCTTTTTTGCGCATCGTCTTGGACCGCTGAGCCCACGGCCACATGTTCCGATCACGCCCAGCATGGTGATAATCCACCCATGAAATCGCTGCACGATGTGCCCGCCCCGGCCAAACTGAATCTTTTTTTGCACATCACTGGCCGTCGCCCTGATGGTTACCATTTGCTGCAATCGGTCTTCATGCTCATCGACTGGTGCGATACCCTGCATTTTGAAAAGCGGTCCGGCGGTGGCATCAGCCGTGAGGATCTCACGGTGGCTCTGCCAGATAATGACCTCATCACCCGAGCTGCGCGTTTGCTGCAAACCCACACCGGGTGCGCAGATGGGGTGCACATTGCCGTTGAAAAACAAATTCCGGCACAAGCAGGCATGGGCGGCGGCTCATCCGATGCCGCCACTTGCCTGTTGGCTCTGAACCGCCTGTGGAAGCTCAACCTCAAACTGACCGAACTTGAGACACTGGGCCTGAAACTGGGGGCCGATGTGCCATTTTTTTTGCGCGGTCGCAACGCTTGGGTCGAAGGTATTGGTGAAAAAATCACACCCATCGATCTGCCTGCGGCAGATTTTTGGGTACTCAAACCTCCAACGGGTATCGAAACTTCTCAAATTTTTGCGCACCCCGATCTTAAACGTGACACAAACGCTGCTACAATTTCTGACTTCGCTGCACACACTTATGACTACGGTCATAATGATTTGCAAGCTGTCGCTCAAAACTTGTGCCCTGACATTTTCCAAGCAGTTCGTTTGCTCAACGAGCATGGATTGCAAGCTAGAATGACGGGTTCCGGAAGCGCTGTGTTTGCCCATTGCATGGACAACACCAAGAAATTGTCAGTTCCTGAAAATTTCCTGAGCCGGTTTTGCAGCAACATGGACATTCACCCTTTAACAGGTTGGGCGTCCAGCGAAAGTTGATCGGTTTATCGCTGTTCAAGCGGTCAACCTTTGTAGGGGAGTCGCCAAGTTGGTTAAGGCACCGGATTTTGATTCCGGCATTCGAAGGTTCGAGTCCTTCTTCCCCTGCCAAACACGTCTGTTCGTACAGGCCCTTTTTTCTGATCGCTGGAATGCACATGCAGCCTGCTCCGCTCCCCCCTGAATTTATGCTGTTTACAGGCAATGCCAATCCTGTTTTGGCTGCCGAAATCGCGAAGCATTTGGGCACGCAACTCGGCGCTGTTGACGTGGGACGTTTCTCTGATGGCGAAGTCACTGTCGAACTCAAGCAGAACGTTCGGGCACGCGAAGTGTTTGTGGTTCAGTCAACTTGTGCACCCACCAACGAAAACCTGATGGAATTACTGATCATGGTCGACGCACTCAAGCGTGCATCGGCCGGTCGCATCAGCGCTGTTATTCCCTATTTTGGTTATGCCCGGCAAGACCGCCGACCCCGCTCGACCCGCGTGCCCATTTCGGCAAAAGTGGTGGCCAACATGTTACAAGCCGTGGGCGTTGACAGCGTTTTGACCATGGACTTGCACGCCGACCAAATTCAGGGCTTCTTTGACATTCCAGTCGATAACATTTACGCATCCCCTGTTCTGCTGGGCGATTTACGCCAGCAAAACTACGACGACCTGATTGTTGTGTCGCCTGATGTGGGTGGCGTGGTGCGTGCGCGTGCATTGGCCAAGCAACTCGGTTGCGATCTGGCCATCATTGACAAGCGCCGTCCAAAAGCCAACGTCAGCGAAGTGATGCACGTCATTGGTGAAATCGATGGCCGAAACTGCGTGATCATGGACGACATGATTGACACCGCAGGCACTTTGGTCAAGGCCGCCGAAGTACTCAAAGAGCGCGGTGCAAAAAAAGTTTATGCCTATTGCACACACCCGATCTTTTCGGGCCCAGCCATCGACCGGATTGCCAAAGGCGAAGCCCTCGATGAGGTTGTGGTCACCAACACCATCCCCTTGTCTGCACAAGCGGCTTCGTGTTCCAAGATTCGCCAACTCTCCGTGGCACCGTTGATCGCTGAAACGATCAACCGCATTGCACACGGTGAATCGGTGATGAGCCTGTTTTCCGATCAAGTCTGATCGGCAACAGGCCCCCAGTGGTCAGCCGTCTTCAAAGATTGGTTGGCTTTTTTGAGTGAGGGTCTCACTGGTCGCGGTGGACCCTAGAAGGAGTAATGTATGAAATTTGTCGCTTTTGAGCGCTCCAAGCAGGGCACGGGTGCGAGCCGCCGTCTCCGCAACGCCGGTCGCACACCTGGCATCGTTTACGGTTCCACATCGGCCCCACAGCTGATTGAACTGGATCACAATGCTTTGTGGCACGCCCTGAAAAAAGAAGCGTTTCACGCCTCCATTTTGGACATGGAGTTCAATGGTGAATCCAGCAAAGTCTTGCTGCGTGACTACCAAATGCACCCCTACAAGCAATTGGTCCAACACATCGACTTCCAACGTGTCGATGCCAACACCACCTTGCACATGAAGGTCCCTTTTCACTTCAGCGGTGAAGAAGAGTCCGAAGCAGTCAAGACCGACAAGTGCACAATCAACCACGTGATGACTGAAATTGAAGTGGCTTGCTTGCCTGCCAATCTTCCCGAATTCATTGCCGTCGACCTCAAAGGTCTGACCAAAGGTGTTTCACTGCACTTGAACGACATCAGTTTGCCAACAGGTTGCAAGCCCGTGACCCATGGCAAAAAGAACCCTGTCATTGTGACGGCCGTGGCACCTGTTGAAGAGATTGTGGTTGCTCCTGTGGCCGCTGCACCAGCAGACGCCAAAGGCAAGGGCAAAGGCAAGAAGTAATCTTCTCGCTTGGGCTAAAAAGCCCTGCTCTCAAAGGCCCGCTTTGCGGGCCTTTTTGTTTTGAGCTGTGCTTTTTGCAAAAGTTGCACGCGCCCAAGGATAATCAATCACCATGATCAAACTGCTAGTCGGCCTGGGCAATCCGGGCAACGAATACGAAGACACCCGCCACAACGCCGGATTCTGGTGGATCGATGCCATCGCCCGAGAATTCAAGTTGTCATTGGTGCCTGATCGCAGCTACCACGGCTTGGTAGCACGCACCACCGTCAACGGCCAAAACGTCTGGCTGCTGGAACCTCAGACCTACATGAACCTGTCCGGCAAATCGGTCAGCGCGCTGGCGAGGTTTTTTAAAATTGAGCCACAAGAAATTTTGGTGGCGCACGACGAACTCGACATCGTGCCCGGAGAAGCCAAGCTCAAGATCGGCGGCAGCCATGCCGGACACAATGGCCTGCGTGACATTCATGCCCAGCTGGGCACCGCCGATTACTGGCGTCTGCGCATTGGCGTGGGCCACCCCGGGGACAAGGCCGAAGTGGTCAGTTGGGTTTTAAAGAAACCAATGCAGGAACACCGCAAAGCCATCGACGACAGCATCCACCGGGCGGTGCTGGCCTTGCCACTGTTACTGGCAGGGGACATGGAAAAAGCGATGGTCAAAATCCACACCAGCAAGCCCCCCAGACCCAAACCACCCAAGCCCCCTAAAACAGCGCCGTTGCCGCCTGCCGAGCCCGGTACGCAGAACTGAACATGCGGCCTTACTGCCCTAGCAGGCTGCGGTATTTGGCCCAGAGCGATTCCTGATTTTCGACGTGGTGGGGGTTAATGGGAATACAAGCCACGGGGCAGACCTGCACACACTGCGGCTCGTCAAAATGGCCCACGCATTCGGTGCATTTGGAAGGATCGATTTCGTAAATTTCCTCGCCCAGATAAATCGCCTGGTTCGGACACTCAGGCTCGCACACATCGCAGTTGATGCATTCATCGGTGATCATCAGGGCCATGCTTGGGGCTCCGCAAAAGTGTGCATCTTGGTCATGACTTGATTATCGATCACAGACGTCAGCACAAACCACTGCAGGGCTGTTGTCTGCCATGTCTTGGCCAGGACAAGACCCTACAAACAGCCCTTGACCCGCCGCATGCGCCTAAAATGGACGACATCATGAATGCTGACCTGCACTGCCACTCCGTCATCTCTGACGGCACCCTCACCCCCGAAACCCTGGCCGAACGCGCCAAAGCGAATGGCGTTGAGCTTTGGGCGCTGACTGACCACGATGAAATTGCAGGGCAAGATCGCGCCATGACTGCGGCAAGGGCCTTGGGCTTGCCTTACCTCACGGGCACCGAAATTTCGGTCACCTTTGCCCACCAAACTGTACACATCGTGGGTTTGGGCTTTGATCATGCGAACACTGCATTGACCGAAGGCCTGCGCCGCACACGCGGCGGCCGCAGTGAACGCGCCCAGGAAATGTCGGATGGCCTGGCTAAAGTAGGCATCCTGAATGCCTACGAAGGCGCCCTGCACTACGTGGGCAACCCCGAACTGATTTCGCGCACCCACTTTGCCCGGCACCTGGTCGAGACGGGCGTTTGCAGCGACACTTCGGAGGTTTTTCGCAAATACCTGACCGAAGGCAAACCTGGCTACGTGCCACACCGGTGGGCGCGCTTGCAAGAAGCGGTGCAATGGATCACCGACGCAGGCGGTATCGCGGTGATTGCCCACCCGGCGCGCTACGGCTTCACGCCTAACGAAGAGTACGCCCTGTTCAGCGAATTCAAGGCCCACGGGGGGCGCGGCGTAGAGGTCATCACCGGCAGCCACTCCTCACCCGAAGCGGTACGCTACGCAGAAACCGCCCTCGAATTCGACTTGGCAGCCTCTCGTGGCAGTGACTTTCACAGCCCCACCGAAAGCCGCATCGACCTGGGCACCCTGCCCTTTTTGCCTGGCCAACTGACCCCAGTTTGGGACCTGCTGACCGACCGCGTTCAGTGAGTCAGTTCAAGGCGACCACGTTTGAAGGCATCGGTTTTGCCGTTTTGACCACGCCCTGGCAGTCAGCACTTTGACTGGAACCCAACAGACCCCAGACCGCCCGCACCCATGGCCCAGTTTTTCACCGTTCATCCCGACAACCCGCAAGCGCGCCTGCTCAAACAAGCCGTGCAACTGCTCAACCAAGGCAGCGTGCTGGCCGTGCCCACCGACTCCAGCTACGCGCTGGTCTGCCACCTGGACGACAAGAACGCTGCCGACCAGTTGCGCCGCATCCGGAACATAGACGACAAGCACCACCTGACTTTGTTGTGCCGCGACCTGAGTGAGCTGGCCAACTATGCGCGGGTGGACAACCGGCAGTTTCGCGCCATCAAGCAGGCCACGCCAGGGCCTTTCACCTTCATTTTGGAAGCGACCAAGGAGGTGCCGCGTCGGCTGAGTCACCCCCAACGCAAAACCATTGGCCTGCGCGTGCCCGAGCACAAAGTACTGCAGGAACTGCTCAGCCTGCATGGCGCGCCGCTGTTGGCGGCCACGCTCATCATGCCAGGCGAAGAGCTGCCGCTGAACGACCCCGAAGACATTCGCGAACGGCTGGAACACCAAGTGGGCGCGGTCATCGATGCTGGGGCCTGCTCGCTGGAGCCTACCACCGTCATCGACATGAGCGGCGATGAACCCACCGTGCTGCGCCACGGTCAAGGCGAACCTGCGCTGCTGGGCCTGTAAAGCCCAAGGCCTTACTTCAAGTCGCCCGCCAAACTGGCCAGTGTGTCGGGGGTGATGTCGATGTGCGACGGGTAGTGCGTGTGGTCGCAACCCATCTTGACGCCAGCGCCAGCCTTCACAGCCGCACACATGGCGGGCTTGAGTTCAAAACGCACAAAGTGCACCGCCGAGGTTTTTTCTTCGGTCTCGCGGTCCAAGTCTTCGTCGGCAATGGCATACACGCGTCCATGGCCTTCGACCTCGACAAACATGCGGTCTTCCACGCCGATCAGCTTGGCCAGCTCGCGCTTGCGTTCGTTGATGTCGGTGTACTCGATCATCATCGTGGCTTTCCAATTGCTGCCGTCAGGCACCAGCGGGGCGTAAGCCTCGATCTCTTGCAGGATGCCCTCTTCTTCGAAGACTTTTTCAATGCGCAGCATCTCCTGAATCTGGTAGCGGATGGTGGTTTCACTCTCGAACTGCATGTTGATGTGCTCGCCGAGCTGCACGCTGCGCAGCTTGCGGTGCGCGATCACATCGGGTTTGTGCACCTTGCGCCACTTGGTGTAGGCCTCGAGAGACATCAAGTTCTCGGGCGTGATTTTTCCAGTCAGTTGCATGGCAGTGTTCCTTATTTGAGACCGTAGGCTTTGCGCACCAAGGTCAAGGGGTGGTTCAGTTCGGGGGCGCCCAGGCCATTGACCTCAAAGCCTTGGGCAATGTGGTGGCCGCCCAGCGGGCAGTCGGAGCTGATGAAGTCGGGCTTGGAGCCGTCTTTCATGGTCGCCATGGCTTTGAACACGGGTTTGCCGATTTTCATGGCCATGTCGTGTGAGCCTTTTTTGACGCCGTAGGTACCAGCGTGGCCCGAGCAGCGCTCGATGGTGTTGATTTGGGTGTCCGGGATCATCTTGAGCATTTCCTCGGTCTTCTTGCCGATGTTTTGCACGCGGCCGTGGCAAGGAATCTGGTAGCTCACATTGCCCAACGCTTGCGGGAACTCGGTCCTAAGCAAGCCGTCACGCTTGCGGGCCATGAAGTATTCAAACGGGTCCCACATCGCGTCTTTGACCAACTGGGTGTCGGCGCAGTCGGGGAACATCAACGGAATCTCTTGCTTGAACATGAGCGCGCAGCTGGGCACCGCCGCCATGATGGCAAAGCCGTCTTTGGCGTACTTGGCCAGCACCGGGATGTTAGCTTCTTTGGAGTCCTTGACCGAGTCCAAGTCGCCAAGTTCGAGCTTGGGCATGCCGCAGCATTTTTCTTTCTCGACCAGCACATACGGGATGTCGTTGTGGTCGAGGATCTTCAACAGATCATGGCCAATGCCGGGCTCGTTGTAATTGATGTAGCAAGTGGAATAGATCGCCACTTTGCCCGGTGTTTTCTCGCCGTCCACCACCTTGGATGCCGCGGCATCCGGAGCGCTGGAACGGAACTTTTTGGTGGCCAAAGAAGGCAGCCAGGCGTTTTTGTCCACGCCCGCCACGCTTTCCATGACGCTGCGCGCCGCTTCGGTTTTGTTGATGGCGTTGATGGCTTGCACCACGATCGGGATGCCTGCAAAAGAGCCGTGGGTGTCGGTGGAGGCCAAAAACTTTTCGGCAGCGCCCACTTCGCCGTTTTTGAACTTGATGGCCTTGGCCCGCAACATGGTGTGCGGAAAGTCCAGATTCCACTCATGCGGTGGTGTGTAGGGGCACTTGGTCATGTAGCACAGGTCGCACATGAAGCACTGGTCCACCACTTTCCAGTAATCCTTCTTGTCCACACCATCGACTTCCATGGTGCTGCTCTCGTCCACCAGGTCAAACAAGGTGGGGAAAGAGCCACACAAGCTCACGCAGCGGCGGCAACCATGGCAGATGTCAAAAATGCGCTCGAGTTCGTCGAAGCACTTTTCTTCGTTGTAAAAGTCCGGGGTCTCCCAAGCCAGTGCGTGCCGGGTGGGGGCCTCGAGGTTGCCTTCTTTGGCCATGTTGTGCTCCTTCGGGATTTTTTATGGGGTTTTTCTGAAGACTCTGGTGCCAGAACCCTGAGAAAAACCCGCTGCACCTTTCAGTGCAGCGGGCTGAAGAATCGGGGGGAATCAATCCACCATTTCGTTCAAAGCTTTCTGGAAGCGGTTGGCGTGTGAACGCTCAGCCTTGGCCAGGGTCTCGAACCAGTCAGCGACTTCGTCGAAACCTTCTTCGCGGGCGGTCTTGGCCATGCCAGGGTACATGTCGGTGTACTCATGGGTTTCGCCAGCCACAGCCGAAGCCAGGTTGTCACGTGTCGAGCCGATGGGCATGCCAGTGGCTGGGTCGCCGGATTGCTCCAGGAACTCCAGGTGACCGTGGGCGTGGCCTGTTTCACCTTCAGCGGTGGAACGGAACAGGGCTGCCACGTCGTTCTGACCTTCAACGTCAGCTTTGTT
>JAIXOX010000087.1 GCA_027486555.1 Comamonadaceae bacterium | reverse complement strand
TGATCAAGCTGCCAGGGCGTTGAGCGGGCATGGCGCAGTTGTTGAGGTATTCGCAGGTCGGCAGCGTCGGCCCAAACATGCAATTGGTAGGTCGGCGGCTTCAGCCCCGACATGAACTTTCGCAGAAACCAATATCGTCGGAGCTGAAGCTCCGACCTACGGGGATTGACGTGTTGCCTGGGGCGTCAAGCCTGAAATGAACATTTTCACGGGTTGTACGCGCTGCACATCTCGCGCCCTGAGCTGACCACAGCCCCCATCCACATCCTGCCCCGCTGACTGGCGCAACTTGGTCAGCACCCCGCGCTGGTGCAGCGTGCGGGCGATAGCCGCCGCCTTCTCCCAACTCGGCCTGGCATAAGGCAAGTCGGGCACCGCGTTGTAAGGGATCATGTTCATCAGCGCGTATTTGCCTTGCAGCAAGCGCACGATGCCATCAATCTCTTCATCGCTGTCGTTCACGCCCTCGATCAAGGTCCACTGGTATTGGATCGGATAGCCGGTGGCGCGGGCGTAAACCTCGCCCGCCTCCACCAAATCTTGCGGGTCAAATCGCGGCGCACGCGGCAGCAACTGCGCACGCAGATCGGCCCGCGTGGTGTGCAGCGACAAGGCCAGGGCTGGCTTGACGCGGCCTTGCGGCAAACGATCAAACACCCGCGGATCGCCCACGGTGGAAAACACCAGATTTTTGTGCCCGATGTTGCCCACCGTGCCCAGCAGCTCAATGGCCTCCATCACGGCGTCCAGGTTGTGTGCGGGCTCGCCCATGCCCATGAACACCACTTTTTTCACCGGCCTGAGCGTTCGGGCCAGCGCCACTTGCGCCACGATCTCGGCGCTGCCCACTTGCCGGATCAGGCCCTCACGCCCCGTCATGCAAAACACGCAGCCCACAGCGCAGCCCACCTGGCTTGAAACGCACAGACCGTCGCGCGGCAGCAGCACGCTTTCCACCGTCAGGCCATCTTGCAAGCCCACCAGCAAGCGCGCCGAGCCGTCTTGCCCCGGGTGCTGCTCGCGCAGGGTGGTCAGACCTGCCAGCGTGGCGCTGAGTGCTGGCAAAGCCTGGCGCACCGCCGTGGGCATGAAGCTTTCCAGTGGCCTGCGCCCGCTGTGCTGCGGCTTGGCCTGCGTCCACAGGCGCAGCACACGCTGCTCGTGAAGGGCGTTTGCCCCCAGCGCGCGCATATGGTCACGGATGTCCTCAACGCTGTGGATGTTCATCAGTAATGCGGCGGGATTTCGTCGCGCAGGTTGCGCACCTCAGCACCGCCACCCGACTCGGGCAGACGGTCACGCATCTGGCGCAGCTCCTGGATCAGCGCGTCAATTTGCTGCTGCTGTCGGTAGACCTGCGCATTGAGCTGGTCCAGCAGGTCTTCGGTGAAGCCTGCCTTGATTTCCAGGTCGACCAGGCGGTTTTCAATCGGGGGGGGAATGTCCATGGGCTGTATTGGACATGATTTCGAGCAGGGGTTTGGGACATCTTTTATAATTCGTCCATCGCCGAGTTACTTGAACTACTTGCAGGGCGATTCATAAATTCTGCTAAAGCGTTCGCCAGGCTCCGGGTTATCAGGGTCGGCAACGCCGACAAACCCCTGAAACTTTAGGAGCTTTTTTCATGTCCAGCAATTTCCTCTTCACCTCGGAATCCGTCTCCGAAGGCCATCCCGACAAAGTCGCCGACCAGATCTCGGACGCGATTTTGGACGCCATCTTCGAGCAAGACCCCCGTTCCCGCGTGGCCGCCGAAACCCTGACCAACACCGGCTTGGTCGTGTTGGCCGGTGAGATCACCACCAACGCGCACGTCGACTACATCCAGGTCGCCCGCGACACCATCAAGCGCATCGGCTACGACAACACCGACTACGGCATCGACTACAAAGGTTGCGCCGTGATGGTCTGCTACGACAAGCAATCCAACGACATCGCCCAAGGCGTGAACCACGCGTCGGACGACCACCTCAACATCGGCGCGGGCGACCAAGGCCTGATGTTCGGTTATGCCTGCTCTGAAACGCCGGAACTGATGCCCGCCCCCATTTACTACGCCCACCGTTTGGTGGAGCGCCAAGCCCAGCTGCGCAAAGACGGCCGCTTGCCTTTCTTGCGCCCCGACGCCAAGAGCCAGGTAACCATGCGCTATGTGGACGGCAAGCCGCACAGCATCGACACCGTGGTGCTGTCCACCCAGCACAGCCCTGACCAGTCGGAAACATCGACCAAGATGAAGGCCAGCTTCACCGAAGCCATCATCGAAGAGATCATCAAGCCCGTGCTGCCCAAAGAGTGGCTGCAAGACACCAAGTACCTGATCAACCCCACAGGCCGTTTTGTGATTGGCGGCCCCCAGGGTGATTGCGGTCTGACGGGTCGCAAGATCATCGTCGACACCTACGGCGGCGCTTGCCCCCACGGCGGTGGCGCATTCTCCGGCAAAGACCCTTCCAAGGTCGACCGCTCAGCGGCCTACGCTGCACGTTATGTGGCCAAAAACATCGTGGCAGCAGGCTTGGCAACCAAGTGCCAAATTCAAGTGGCTTATGCGATTGGCGTGGCACGCCCCATGAACATCACGGTGAACACCGAAGGCACAGGCGTGATCTCAGACGACAAGCTGGCCGCTTTGGTCGCTGAGCACTTTGACCTGCGCCCCAAAGGCATCATCCAGATGCTCGATTTGCTGCGCCCGATCTACAGCAAGACCGCCGCCTACGGCCACTTTGGCCGCGACGAGCCTGACTTCACCTGGGAGCGTACTGACCGCGCTGCGGCACTGAAGGCTGCTGCTGGCGTGTAAGCCACCCCGCGTTGGGCCTACCCGACCGCTCAACCTCCGTTGAGCGGTTTTTTTACGCCTGTGAATCCTTTGTCACATGCACCTGAGGCACACGCCCCGCGTGCCACTGTCCGTTCAAGGCGCGTTCGATCTGCGCAGCCAGTTGCAACAACATGCCGTCGTTGGCTTGTTTAGCCTGCGCATGGATGCCCAAGGGCAATCCGTTTTCTTGCCGGGCCATGGGCATGGAGATGCCCGGCATGCCGCACAGATTGGTCAGCGGGGTGTAGGCAAAATTGCACCACAGGTGGTTGAACCAATCGAGCACCGAAGGGTTGTCGCTGGTGGTCAAATATTCCACCGTACCCATTTTGGGTGTGGGCAATGCGGTGATGGGCGTGAGGATGATGTCCCAGTCTTCAAAGAACTGACCAAACGCCCGCGAGGTGGTGTTGAACACCGCCTGCATGCGGGCCCGCTCGGTGAAGCTGGTGTTCAGGCCCATTTCCCAAATCTTGATGTTGATCGGCTCGACCAGATCCGCAGGCGGTCGCGCCAAGCCCCGAGGGGCCAGCAGGTTGGAAATCGTCTGCGCAAAGTTGCTGATGTAGCACGTCGTCTGCGCATCAAACGCCGCCCGAAAATCCACTTCTGGCAAGGCCCAATCCACCTGGTGGCCCAGCCCTTCTAAAAAGCGCCCCACGCGCTCCAGTTCGGCGACAAAATGCGGCACGGCCCGGAAGTCGCCCCACTCGTGCGACAAGGCTATGCGCAGGCGAGGCGGGTCACGCTGGATCAAGGCGCTGTAGGGCTCGGGCGGCATCCAGTAGGGCATGAATTCGCCCGGAGCCCCACCCCGGCAATGGTCCACAAAAGCAGCCGTGTCACGCACGGTGCGGCTTTGGCAACCCTGGGTGGAAACCAGACCGGTCAGGTCCGACGCCGCAGGCGCAATCGAGAACACCCCGCGTGAGGGCTTCAGACCGATGTTGCCATTGGCCCCCGCCGGGATGCGGATAGAGCCGCCTCCGTCGGTGGCGTGCGACAAGGGCAGTACCCCCGCCGCCAAAGCCACTGCCGTGCCAGCCGAAGAGCCGTAACTGGTGTACTCGGGGTTCCAGGGGTTGCGCGTGACATAGACGGCCGGGTTTTCGGCCGAGCTGCACACGCCAAACTCGGGCGTGGTGGTGCGGCCGATGACATTCAGCCCAGAGCGCCGAATATGCGACGTCAAAAAAGTGTCTGCCGTGGCGCGGTTGCCGCGCATCATCAATGAGCCCATTTCCTGCAAACGCCCTTTGAGCGTGGGCCCCAAGTCTTTCATGAAAAACGGCACGCCTGCAAAGGCCCCGTCCGGGTTCATGCCGTCCTGCAGCGGGTTGGCCACCACATCGTCAAACACCTCGACCACCGCGTGCACCGCCGGGTTGATTTTGGCCACCCCAGCCGCGGCCTGGGCCGCCAACTCAGCCGGTGACACATCACCACGCCGCACGCACTCAGCCAGCCCCACCGCGTCGTGCTCTACCCACTCTTGCCACGTCATTGCCAAAGTCATTGCTGCCATCCTTGCCATTGCATTGCCCACAGATCACGCCAATTTGTCATTGCGCCGCCACCCCATCACGCCATTGTCCAGGGGTTTGCGCTTGACTAAGTCCGCAGGACTTCAAGCGGACACTTCTTCTGTGGTGGCACGTCTGAGCTCACGCCTTTCGGTGAAGTCAAACCAGCGCCCTCGATGCACTGTGGAGGTGTTGTCCCACATCACCAGGTCACCCACTTGCCAATGATGTTGGTAGACAAATTGACGTTGTGTCGCGTGCTCCATCAGGTCCAGCAACAGCATTCGGCCTTCAGCCAGGGTCATGCCTTCGATCTCGCAAGCATGGATGCCAACAAAAAGAATCTTGCGCCCAGTGCGGGGATCGGTTTGGACCAAGGGCCAACTTGCCGGTGGAATGGCTGTACGTTGCTCTTCGGTGTATTGGGTGTCGCCAAGTAAGAAACGCGAGTGCAATGCGTAGTGCACCGCCCGAAGCCCCTCAACTTGGCGCTGTCGCCAATCCGGAAGATCATCCCAAGCCATTCGCAGATCAGCAAACTCGGTTTCGCCACCAAAGACCGGCACAGTGACGGCAGACAACATCGAATACTTTGCACGCGGCTTTTGGAACGAACTGTCGCTGTGCCAAAGCTGATTTGCGACGTTGCCGACTATTTTGGCGTGCGCCCGATCTGCCACCTCGCCATCCACTTTGACGTTGGAGATGTCGGCCAGCTCAGCGTACTCCAGGCGGTGCGGCCCACCCTTGAGTTTGCGCAGGCCCATGTCCAGCGGTCCCAAAGATTTGGCAAATTCGATTTGCTGAGTCTGGCTCAAATTCTGATCACGAAACACCAGCACAGCGTGCTGGTCCATCGCCTCCTCGACTGCTTTGATCTGAGCAGGCTTGAGCGGCTCACGCAGGTCGATTCCTGTGGCTTCGGCGGCGAATGGTTGTAGAGGTTTAAGGTGAAGCATGCTCATGATTGACCCCATCAGTCCAGCTTGATGCCGGCAGATTTGACAATGGCAGCCCACTTGTCGATGTCCTGACGGATCTGCGCCGTGTACTGATCGGAGGTGGAACCCACGGGCTCCATGCCAAGCTGCTGCATACGGGAGACCACCTCTGCACTGCGCACCACTTGGCCAATGTCGGCGCTGATCTTTTGCAACAACACGGGTGGCATTCCGGCTGGCCCAATGATGCCGATGGCACTGACGGCACTGAAACCCGGGACGGTCTCGGCAATCAATGGGATCTCAGGACTTGACGCCGCGCGCTTGGGGCTGGACAAGGCAATCACCTTCATGCGATTGTCTTTGACGAACGGCATAGAGGAAAACAGCACGTCAAACAACAAGGGCACGCGACCGCCGATCATGTCCTGTTGCGCTGGCGCGCTGCCCTTGTAGGGAATGTGTAAAAGGCGTATGCCAGCCATGCTGGCCAACATCTCGCCCGCCAAATGTGTACCGGTGCCGGTGCCGGGAGTCGCGTAGCTCAGTGCATTTGGATTTTTCTTGGCGTAGGCGATGAGCTCCTGCATGTTATTGAAGGGCTGCGACGGGTGAGCAAAAAGTCCGAAATGCGCTTGCGCCACTTGAGACACGCCCACCAGATCTTTTTTGGTGTCATATGGGAGATTGGGCTGCAGGCTTGGATTGATCGTCAAAGCCGTGATCGCCATCCCCAAGGTGTAGCCGTCAGCGGTTGACTTGGCAACCAAATTCGTACCCAACGTCGTGCCAGCGCCGGGTTTGTAGTCAACAACAACAGGTTGCTTCCACAGCGCCTGCAGTCCAGTCGAGATGATGCGAGCAACCGTGTCAGTGGGTCCGCCCGGTGGAAAAGGAACGATCAGTTTGACGGGCTTGTCAGGCCAAGCCTCAACGGCTTGCGCGGCCACAAAAGTAGGCGCAAGCAACATGGCAGCCGCCATCAAAAAAACACGACGTGGCGAAAAATGAAACATGTGTGCGTCTCCTGAGAGTGCGTGGCTTTCTGAAATCGGCTTTCAGCAAAGTGAACCATCTGCGCAAGAATTAAATCACCAGACTCAACACATGGCAATCAGCGCAACAGTTCGACCGCTGATCACTTTTTCTTGTTCCAGCCGAAATGAATGAGGTTCTTATTTTGACGCGCCCTTATCCGTTTGGCTGAGCACTGGAGACACATCAAGAATTCATCAGGGTTTGCTGCTCACAGGGGAGGCATGAAAAAAGCCGCTAACAGCATGCCGTTAGCGGCTTTTAAACAGGGTAGTGGTGGTGGGTGCGGACCCGGGTTCAATTCCTACAAGCTAGGAGCATGCTGACACCCGTTACGACCCTGCGGAAGGTTGCGGAAAGGTGCTTGCACCTGCCACCCCGTCCTCGACGCCTGCAACCTTCCGCATCCTTACGAACCAGTCTTTCGAATCGATTCAAGGTCGCGTTTCGACCCATTGCAGCCGGTCACATCTTTTAAGACGTTGACTTGTTTGTAGCGGTTGCTGCCGGTCGTGTCCCGCAGTCATTTGTGAGCTTTCTGCCAGTAGCGGTCGGTCGATCTTTAACCATCAGGCTCGGCAGCCGGTCAGTTCGGTCATAGGCCAATGACCGCTACCACACATCCTATCCAGTGCTGACGGATAGGATCCAT
>JAIXOX010000083.1 GCA_027486555.1 Comamonadaceae bacterium | reverse complement strand
CTTCCAAGTGCAAACGGATTTGATCGCTGACTTTCATGGGGTTCTTCTAAGGGCAAACACCGATATTTTGTCATATTGCTTTGCACACGGATATGACCTATAAATATATTTATGGATGGTGACTTTGTTTTTAAAGTCTTCCAACACAACATTTATGCCCAAAATTCAAGCCTCTCCTGCACTTTCACGCTTCAAGGTCATCGACCTGTCCCGCGTCCGTGCTGGCCCCAATTGCGTGCGCATCCTGACCGATTTTGGTGCGGACGTGGTGCGCGTCGAGCCGCCGGAGGGGGTTGATCCGAACGAAGCGATGTTTGCCGCCAACCGCAAGGGGGGGGATTTTCAGAACATCAACCGCAACAAACGCTCGATGACGCTGAACCTCAAGAAAGAGGGGGCGATGGACATCCTCAAACGGATGATCGCCGAGGCAGATGTGGTGGTGGAGAACTGGCGTCCCGATGTGAAAGACCGCCTGGGCCTGGATTACGAGTCGCTCAAGGCCATCAACCCGCGCATCATCCTGGCCAGTATTTCGGGCTTTGGGCAGGATGGCCCCTATGCTTGGCGGCCGGGGTTTGACCAGATCATTCAGGGCATGGGCGGGCTGATGAGCGTGACGGGTGAGCCCGAGCACGGCCCCATCCGGGCAGGCTTGGCTGTGGCCGACCTGAGCGCCGGGCTGTACTGCGCCATTGGCATTCTGGTGGCCTTGATCGAGCGTGAGACGTCGGGCCAAGGCCAGTGGGTGCAAAGCTCTTTGTTGCATTCGCAAATTGCCATGATGGATTTCCAGATGGCCCGCTACCTGAACGACAACGATGTGCCGGTGCAGGTGGGCAACAACCACCCCACCAGCTCGCCCATGGGCTTGTTCGAGGCCAGCGACGGCAGCTTCAACCTGGGCGCATCGGGCGAAGGCAACTGGAAACGCTTTTGCGAAGTGCTGCAAAAACCCGATTGGTACCAAGACCCAGAGTTTGTGACAGAGCCGCTTCGCGTCAAGAACAGGGAGCGCCTCAACCACTTGATCGCCCAAGAGTTTCCAAAGAAAACCGTACACCAGTGGGTCTCGCTGCTCAACCAAGCGGGCGTGCCCGCAGGGCCGGTTTACACCGTGCCACAGGTATTTGAAGACGAGCAGGTCAAACACTTGCAGGTGACCGCCACGCTGCCCACGCAGTTTGGCAAGGACATGCACTTCATCACCCAACCCGTGGTGCTCAGCCGTACACCCTCCAAGGTGGTGGCCCCGGCACCCGGCTGGGGCGAGCACACCGACGAGGTGCTGGGCGATCTGGGGTTCTCGGCTACCGACATTGAGGGCTTTCATGCCCGGGGGGTTGTATGAGCGAAGGCCGCATCGATCTGAGCGTGCAAGGCCATGTGGCGCAGGTCACGATCGACGACGTGACCCGGCACAACGCGATGAGCCTGTCGATGTGGACGGCATTGCTGGCGGCCTTTGAAGAGATTGACCGCCGGACCGATGTGCGCGTGTGTGTGCTGCGCGGCGCGGGCGAGAAGTCGTTTGTGTCGGGTGCCAACATCAGCGAGTTCGAGACCCAGCGCAACGCCGAAGCTTCGGTGGCGCATTACAACGACATGGTCATGCGCACACAGCAGGCACTTTTTCGCTGCCGCGTGCCGGTGATTGCGGCCATCAGTGGCATTTGCTACGGCGGCGGGCTGGGCCTGGCTTTGAGTTGCGACCTGCGGTATGCGGCACCCCATTCTCGTTTTCGCATGCCTGCGGCCCGCTTGGGCCTGGGTTACGACATCGAAAACATGAAAAGCATTTTGAGTAACTTGGGACCACAGGCCACCGCCGAGGCTTTCTACACCGCCCGTGTCTATGACGCGCAAAGCGCACAGGCCATGGGCATGGTCCTTGCTGTGGTTGACGATGTGTTTGCGCATTGCACCGCCCTGGCCCATGAAATTGCAGCCAATGCGCCCTTGACCATTCAGGCCGCCAAGAAAACCTTGGTGGCACTGGCAGAAGACAAAGAAGACATGACGTCAGTGGAAACCGCCATCGACGCCTGCTTCAAAAGCACAGATTATGCGGAAGGCCGGCTGGCTTTCGCACAAAAGCGGTCCCCTCAGTTCACCGGCCAATGAGCCCCATTTCTTTTCACCTCACCAGGAGCATTCAGATGAAATTTTTGACTTCCATCGTTGGCTTTGCACTGTCGGTCTCCACCGGCATGGCTTTGGCCTTGGGCCCAGCGCCAGCGCCTCTCAAAGACAAAGCCACCCTCACGGTGGGTTATGTCAAAGTGGGCCACCTCTCGCCCATGCTCTTGGTCGAAGAAGAGCTCAAGAAAATGAACATCGAAGTCAAGCGTGCCGAGTTTGTGCGCTACGCCGATGCCCGCACCGCCTTGCTGTCCAACTCGGTCGACGTGTCGGCAGTGGGCGCGGGTGACCTGGCCATCGTGGCCGGACAAGGCAGCAAAAACCTGATCGGCCTGACGGGCGTGGGCAGCTCGCCCAAATACCTGGTGGTGCGCAAAGGCGTGAAGATCGATGACTGGGGCGACATTGCAGGCAAGAAAATTGCCATTGCCCCGGGCTCGGCAGTTTGGTTCCAATGGGCCATGACTTTGATCGAGAGAAACATTCCCTACAACTCGTTCACCCCCGTGAACGTGCAAGGTGGCGGCACAGCCTTTGTGCAAGCCATGAAGCGCGGCGACATCGATGCCATGGTGCTGTGGGAGCCCTTTGAGTCGCAGGCTGTGGCCGAAGGCGATGCTTACTTCTCGCAAAAGCTGGAGTACAGCCAGTCTCGCGCTGTGGGCGCCGAGCTGGGCATGCTGGCCGCTTCTGGCGAAGCCATGACCCAGAAGAAAGAACTGGTGCGCCGCTTCCTGTGGGCTTACCTCAAGGCCGAAGAAACCCTGAGCAAGAACAAGGATGTATTTGCCGATGCTTACTCCAAGTACACCGGCTTGCCACTCAATGTGACCAAAGAGTCGGCCAAAATCATCAAGCTCGGTGGCGTGCTGACCAAAGAACAAGTTTCGCGCTTGGCTGAAGCCGCCTTCAAGCAAGGCATTGTGCAAAAAGACGTGACCAAGGAAGCCGCCGCTCTGTACGACGACTCCATGGTTGTTGAACTCAAGAAGTAAGCAGGCAGCACCTCCATGGCAAACGCTTCTCTCGATACCCTTCGTCGGACAGTGCTTGGCATGTTGGTGCCAGCGGTGGT
>JAIXOX010000019.1 GCA_027486555.1 Comamonadaceae bacterium | reverse complement strand
GAGGGCGTCGCTCCTACAGGGACATTGACCTGCATTTTGTGGGAGCCCCGCCCTCGGGGCGATTCTTGGAGGTCTGCGAGACTTTTCGCGACGAGGGCGTCGCTCCTACAGGGACATTGACCTGCATTTTGTGGGAGCCCCGCCCTCGGGGCGATTCTTGGAGGTCTGCGAGACTTTCCGCCACGGGGGCGTCGCTCCTACAACAAAAAAGCGTTCATGCAGACTTCAAGGGCCGAATCAATCAAACGCCTGAAAGCGCAGCCTGCATGCCCCAGTTTCAGCCCTTCTTGGCCACCAGCGTCAAGATGTCGTAACTGGCCACGACTTCGCCGAGCTGGTTGGTGACTTCCACGTCCCACGCCACCACGCCCTGCCCCACGCCATTGGCGTCTTTCTTGTGGCGGTCGATCTTGCGCTTGGCCGTCAGGCGCGCCTGGATGGTGTCGCCAATGCCCACGGGCTTCACAAAGCGCAGCGTGTCCAGACCGTAGTTGGCCAGCACCGGGCCGGGCGCGGGCGAGACAAACAAGCCAGCTGCTGCCGACAACACGAAATAACCGTGCGCGATGCGCTTGCCAAACGGTGAATCTTTGGCCGCGATCTCGTCGAAGTGCATGTAGAAATAGTCGCCCGACAGGCCACCAAAGGCCACGATGTCGGCCTCGCCCACGGTGCGGCGGTGGGTGAGCAGGCTCTCGCCAATTTGCAAATCTTCAAAGTATCGGCGGAAGGGGTGAACATCTGTTTCGATCAACTTGGCACCACGCATGTACTCGCCCGTGACGGCGGCGATCATGGTGGGTGAGCCTTGCAGGGCGGTGCGTTGCATCAGGTGCTTGACGGCACGGATGCCACCGAGTTCTTCACCACCCCCTGCGCGGCCAGGGCCGCCGTGTTTGAGCTGGGGCAAGGGTGAACCGTGACCGGTCGACTCAACAGCCGATTCACGGTCCAGGATGTGCAGGCGACCATGCAGCGCAGCCGCCACCGGGATGACGCGTGCCGCGATTTGCGGGTCTTTGGTGACCAACGTGCCGACCAGGCTGCCCTGACCGCGCGCGGCCAGTTGCAGGGCTTCATCGATGCCGTCGTAAGGCATGAGCGTGCTGACGGGGCCAAAGGCTTCGACGTCGTGCACGCTGTCGGTGTGCAAAGGCTTTTGGCACAGCAGCAGCGTGGGCTGGAAGAACGCGCCTTGGGCGGTGCCCTCCCCGACCGGGGCAAAGTCGGCACCACCGCCAAACACCAGCTCGGCGCTTTGGCGCAACAATGCCACGCGTTCAGCCACATCGGCTTGTTGCGAATGCGAGGCCAAAGCCCCCATCTTCACGCCTTCGACAGACGGATCACCCACCACCACTTTGGCCAGGCGTGCTTTGAGCTTTTCAACCACCGCATCCAAATGTTGGCGCGGCACGATGGCGCGGCGAATGGCCGTGCATTTCTGGCCCGCCTTGACGGTCATTTCGCGAGCGACTTCTTTCACGAACAGGTCGAACTCTTCGTCATCGGGCGAGACATCGGGCGCCAGGATGGCGCAGTTGAGCGAGTCGGCTTCAGCGTTGAAGGGGATGCTGTGTTTGACCACATTGGGGTGCACACGCAGCATGGCAGCGGTATCGGCCGAGCCGGTGAAGGTCACCACGTCTTGGCCGTTCAAACGGTCGAGCAGGTCACCCGTGGAGCCGATCACCAGCTGCAAAGCACCTGCAGGCAAGATACCCGATTGCTCCACCAGGCGCACCATGGCCTCGGTCAGGTAGCTGGTCGATGAAGCGGGTTTGCCGATGCAAGGCATGCCCGCCAAAAAGCTGGGCGCAAACTTTTCCAAGAGGCCCCAAACAGGGAAGTTGAAGGCATTGATGTGCACCGCGATGCCGCCGCGCGGCACCAGGATGTGCGTGCCCGCAAAGCCGCCTTTTTTGCCCAAGGGAAAGGCCGGGCCTTCGTGGATCAGGTTGCCGCTGGGCAGTTCATTGCTGCCCATGCCGGAATAGGCGAACAGCGTGCCCGCGCCGCCTTCGATGTCCACCCAGCTGTCGGCACGCGTGGCACCGCTGTGGGCCGAAATGGCGTAGAGCTGCTCTTTGTGCTCGCCCAGGTACTTGGCCAGGGCTTTCAAGCGCTGGGCACGTTCCTGAAAATCGAGCTTGAGCAAGTTGGGCAAGCCCACGGTGCGGGCGTAGTGCACCGCGTCGCCAAAATCGATGGCCTCGGCATGGGTTTGGTAAACCGTCTGGCCGTTGAGGGCGCTGCGCAGGGCTTGCGCGCCTTGTTGGCCGATCCATTGGCCACCGATGAAACTTTGCAGAACTTGGGACATGAGCAGGAGCTTTCTGTGAGGTTGATGCCCAGTTTGTCAAATTAACCAACCGGGCGGTCGGCGAATTCTAATCGCTTTACATTCCACCTCAAGCGTCCACAGCGCCGCTTGATCTGGTCCATCGATTGCATCAGGTGGATGGTGTTTTTGGGCATGTCGGCATGAAGGCCCAGCGTGAGTTGTTGACGGGTGACAGGGCCATGGGAAGCACGCATTGCTGAAGTTTTGGAGGTCTTTTTCCCGGAACGCGTGGTGCGGATGAAGGCCATCAGCTGGCCAGTGTGGCTGTTTTTTGCACAGTTTTTGGCGGCGCGGCAGGCAAATTCGGTGATGGCTTCTTGGAGTTTGTACAGTTCGGTGATGGGGTGGCCAAAGCTTTGATTGCAGGCGATTTGCTGTTTGGCCGGGGGGGCGTCTTCGAATCGTTGCAGGGGGTGCCGCCCAGTTTGGGCATGGTTTTTTCCAGCACGACGGACCGTCCCGCTTTGGCGGTGGCCGGTCTGCGAGGCTCTATCGCGGCGAGGGCGCCGCTCCCACAAATACGGGAGCTCTATCGCGGCGAGGGCGCCGTTCCTACAAAAAAAGGCTCTATCGCGGCGAGGGCGCGGCTCCCACAAGAGAGCGTCCAGAGCGCGCTGTGGTGGTGAACCAAAGGCCCAAGACAGCAAACACCACAAAGGCCACAAACGACCAATTGGCGATGGAGCCGCCCAAAAAGGTCCAGTCGATCTTGCTGCAGTCGCCACTGCCCTTGAAGATCATGGGGATGGCGCGGTTGATCGGGAAGTTTTCGACCATGCCGTAAAAGTCACGACCACAGCTGACGATTTCTGGGGGATACCACTGCAGCCAACTTTGACGTGCAGCGGTGAAGGCCCCAAAACCCGCCACCAGCGCCAGCAACAAAGCCGACACCGTGAGGCCCCAGCCTCGCGCATGCCAACCGACCACACCCAACACCACCACGCCGATCAACGCATAGCGCTGAACGATGCACATGGGGCAAGGGTTCAGGCCCACCACATGCTGCAAATACAGACCAAAAGCCAGCATGCCGATGCCCGACAAGGCGATCAGGGCCAGCCAACGTTGGGGGGTGAAAGAATTCATGTTGATAGGCAAAGGGGTTACAAAAGCCAAGGGGCCAATTGTGCGCCCGTGGGGTGACGGGCTGGGTGAGGCAGATCACATGGCCCCTGCCCCATCAGGCATTGCAGTGTCATGCGCGGCGCATCAAGCCTCGGCAAATGCCCGCTCAATCACAAAGGCACCCGGGGTGCTGGTGTTGCCTTCCTTGAGGCCGCGTTCTTCGCAAATGCGCTTCAAGTCGCGCAGCATTTCCGGGGAGCCGCAGATCATGACGCGGTCGGTTTCGGGGTTGAGCGGGGGCAGGCCCAGGTCCGCAAAGAGTTTGCCGTTTTCCATCAAATCGGTCACACGGCCCTGGTTTTTATAGGGCTCGCGGGTCACGGTGGGGTAGTACAGCAGCTGCTGGGTCACCATCTCACCCAAAAACTCGTTGGCGGGCAGCTCTTGGGTGATGTAGTCGTGGTAGGCCAGTTCATTGACCTGGCGCACGCCGTGCACCAAGATCACTTTTTCAAAGCGCTCGTAGGTTTCGGGGTCGCGGATGATGCTCATGAACGGGGCCAGGCCGGTACCTGTGCCCAAGAGGTACAGGTTTTTGCCAGGCAAAAGGTAATCGCACAGCAAAGTGCCTGTCGGCTTGCGACCCACAATGATGGTGTCGCCCACCTGGATGTGCTGCAGCTTGGAGGTCAGCGGGCCATCGGGCACCTTGATGCTCAAAAATTCGAGGTGCTCTTCGTAGTTGGCACTGGCAATCGAGTAAGCGCGCAATAGCGGTTTACCGCCTTCTTGGCGCAGGCCAATCATGGTGAAGTGGCCATTGGAAAAACGCAGGGCCTGATCGCGGGTGGTGGTGAAGCTGAACAAGCGGTCCGTCCAGTGGTGAACGCTCAAAACGCGTTCTTCGAGAAAAGCACTCATTTGATTTGTGTCGGTTGGGTTTGGGACCAGAGTCCCAATGCCGCTGAGGGATGCTGAAAGCTTGCTACAGTTGCGGCCTGCAAGACCACGAAGATGGCGCGGCCGCTGGGCAACAACGCGTATTTTCGTGCGATTCGTTCACAACTGGAAATACTGAAATTCTATATCCGTATAACCAGCGCTTCTTAAGATACATCAAGGCTCGACAACACCATGGCACGCACCGTTCAATGCATCAAACTCGGCAAAGAAGCCGAAGGTCTGGATTTTCCGCCCTACCCTGGCGATTTGGGCAAGCGCATCTGGGAAGGTGTGAGCAAGCAAGCCTGGGCCGACTGGCTCAAGCACCAGACCATGTTGGTCAATGAAAACCGCCTGAACCTGGCCGATTTGCGTGCCCGCCAATATCTGGCGCGCCAAATGGAAAACCACTTCTTTGGTGATGGCGCTGACGCTGCTCAGGGCTATGTGCCACCTGCTGCCAGTTGAGCGTTAAGCGTTGAACGTTGAACGTTGAGCGTTGAGCGTTGAGCGTTGAGCGTTGGGGTTTTGCATTTCACGCTGAACGCCGAACGCTCAACGCCAAACCATCCATCCATCCAGCGAGTCTTGCTTGCTCCCCACATTCGCTTCAAGCCAGAGTTCGCCACCCGACACGCGCCAAGTCCTGGTCATCGGCGCTGGCTTGTCAGGATCGGCCGTGGCCCACAGTCTGGCCGTGCGCGGCTGGTCGGTCACGGTGCTCGACCAAGCCGAGGGTGTGGGCGCTGGCGCGTCGGGCCTGCCTGCGGGTTTGGCCGCCCCCCACGTTTCACCTGACGACAATGTGCTCTCGCGCATCACGCGTGCGGGGGTGCAGGCCACACTGCAGCGCGCACAGGCACTTTTGCACAGCGGCACCGATTGGGCGCTGACCGGCGTTCTGGAACACAACATGGCGGGCAAACGCCGCCTGCCCTCGGACATCTCCGATCACCACAGCGCCCCGGCCAGCGCGTCGCAAATCGCCGCCGCGGGCCTGCCGCCCGATACGCCCGCGCTCTGGCATGCGCAGGCGGGCTGGGTCCGGCCCCGGCAACTGGTGGCCGCGCAACTGCAAACACCGGGTGTGCAGGTGCGATGGGGCCAGCAGGTGCAGGGCATCGAGCGCAGCGGCGATGAATGGGCCGTGCTGAACGCGCAGGGGCACACCTTGGCCCAAGCGCCTTGGCTGGTGGTGGCCAGCGCTTTTGACAGCCTGGCTTTGCTCCAGCCGCTGCCCGGCTTCGCGGTGCCCTTGAATCCTCTGCGCGGGCAAGTCAGCTTTGGCCACATGGCCGACTTGACCGACGCCCAGCGCCTGCAGCTGCCCCCTTTTCCGGTCAACGGCCACGGCAGCTTCATCAGCGGCGTGCCCACGCCCGAGGGGCCACCCGGCTGGTTCATTGGCGCCACTTTTGAGCGCGACTGCTCGGAGTGGCCCGTGCGGCCTGAGGACCACCTCGCCAACCGGCTGCGCTTGGCCACGCTCTTGCCGGCCTTGGGCGAGGCCATGGCCACCCAATTCGGGCCGGACCGGGTCCACGGCTGGGCTGGTTTGCGCTGCACCTTGCCCAACCGATTGCCTGCGGTTGGCCCCATCGACCGCCTGCGCTTGCCGGGCCTGTGTCTGAGCACGGGCATGGGCGCACGCGGGATCAGCCTGACCGTGCTGTGTGGCGAACTCACCGCCGCCTGGATGAACCAGGAAGCCCTGCCCTTGCCCCAGGATTTGGCCAAACACCTGGCGGCCGAGCGATTTGCGTCCGCTTGAGGGGCTGGATGTCACGCCGCTGTGACTTGCATCTGAACGCCTTGGCCCTCGGCCTGAAGGCACAAAATCGAATTTCACGCATTTATTTATTTGCTTGGAATTCACCTTTTTAGTCGACGGTATGTAACATTACCCTGTAAAAATCAGCCATATTCTTCAACAGCAGCGCCCATTGCTACTTCCACTGGCTCCGAAAGGTCTGGCCAGCGGCTAACTTTCCAGGAGTTCCCATGGCCCAACCCTCTTTTTCCAGGTATCTGCCTTGGCTGGTGACGGCCCCCGCCGCGCTGGTGGCACTGCCCTATTCCATCTGGGTCAGCGGCGTTTTTGGGCTGCTGTTTGTACTGGGCTGCATCGATTACACGCAAATCCGCCAGTCGGTGCGCCGCAACTACCCGCTCTCGGGTCGCCTGCGTTACGTTTTGGAGTACATCCGTCCAGAAATCAGGCAGTATTTCCTGGAAGACGACGAGCAAAAACTGCCCTTTTCACGAAACCAACGCGCCATGGTTTACGCCCGCTCCAAGGTGCAAAACGACAAGCGCGGTTTTGGCAGCATCAAGGACATGTACAACGCGCAAACCGAGTGGATCACGCACTCAATGCAACCGACGCACTTGGACCCGGCCAGCTTCAGGGTCACAGTGGGCGCACACCAATGCCAGCAGCCTTACGCGCTGTCCTTGCTCAACATTTCCGGCATGAGCTTTGGGGCCTTGTCGCCCAATGCCGTCAAGGCCCTGAACAAGGGCGCGGCCATGGGGCAATTCGCGCACGACACTGGCGAGGGCAGCATCTCCCGGCACCACCGCGAACCTGGGGGCGATCTGATTTGGCAGCTTGGCTCGGGTTATTTTGGTTGCCGAACACCAGAGGGCCTCTTTGACCCGGTGCGCTTTACCGAACAAGCCCGCTCGCCCCAGGTCAAGATGATCGAGCTGAAACTCTCTCAAGGGGCCAAGCCCGGCCATGGCGGTGTCTTGCCCAAGGCCAAAGTCAGCCCCGAAATTGCTGAAGCGCGTGGCGTGCCCATGGGCCAGGACTGCGTGTCCCCGGCCCGGCACTCGGCCTTCAGCACGCCGTTGGAGATGCTGGCTTTCATCGCGCAACTGCGCGAACTCTCCGGCGGCAAGCCGGTGGGCCTCAAGCTGTGTGTGGGTCATCCGGCCGAATGGTTTTCGGTGGTCAAAGCCATGGTGGAAACCGGCCAAACGCCGGACTTCATCGTGGTCGATGGTGCCGAAGGCGGCACGGGCGCAGCGCCCATCGAGTTTGCCGACCATGTGGGCATGCCGCTGCGCGATGGGCTGCGCTTGGTGCACAACAGTTTGGTGGGGGCGGGCCTGCGCGGTCGGATCAAGATAGGCGCAGCAGGCAAAGTGATTTCGGCCTTTGACATCGCGCGTTGCTTGGCGCTGGGGGCCGATTGGTGCAACTCGGCACGGGGCTTCATGTTTGCCCTGGGCTGCATCCAGTCACGCAGCTGCCACACCGACCACTGCCCGACAGGTGTGGCCACGCAAGACCCGGTGCGCCAACGCGCCATCGTGGTCACCGACAAAGCCGAGCGGGTGTATTACTTCCATGCCAACACCTTGCATGCACTGGCCGACCTGGTGGGCGCTGCAGGTTTGCAAAAGCCGGGCGACATCACACCGCAGCACCTGATGGGGCGCAATGCCGAGGGACAGGCCCGTACCCTGGCCTCCAGCATTGACACACTGGCACCCGATCAACTCTTGCGTGAACCGTCTGAGCCACACGCGCTGCCCAGCCCCTTTGCCGAGTTCTGGCACGCCAGCCAGGCGGGACATTGGGGCGTGCCCGCTGGCGCGGCCCCCTTGGCCGCCTGAACTCCTGCTCCCTGACGCTCGTCCCTGACGCTTGGATTGCGCAGTCTTGGGTGACAAGCCCACCGCTTTGGCGACAAAGTGGTGGGCTTGCTTGGTGTTTAATCAGGCATCCATTTCGCAACATTCAGTTTTCAATGCTCCCTGGTCCGTCACACCCCAACCCATCAGCCTACTCCCAGCCGAAAGAATCAGAAGCTGCGCTGGAGGCTCTGGGCCGAGTCGTTTTAAAGGATGATCAAAATCTGGTCATTTGGCGTCAAGACAGCGAGGCCATGTGGCGCACAGCGCAGGCCTTGCAAAACTTTTGGCGCACAACGGCCCCTGCTGTTGCTTTAGAACAATTCACAGGCCAACAACGCCTGGATTTGCTCGGTCACATCAACCAAGGCATTGCCCAGCTGGGGCTGGCGCAGGCGATGCAAAAACCATTGCCAGACTCCTTGCCGCAGCAAATTTCCATCATCACCAATGCCGAACAGCTGCCCGCTGCGGATGTTCAAATGTTGCAAGATCTCACGCAGCACTTGCCCGGCCTGCGTTGGCGCTGGGTTTTGCTTGGCCTTGATCCCTCGGCTGGACAAAACAGTGCGGCCATGCCGGGCATGAACTCCTCCGAACCTGGCGCTCAGTGGATGGCTGAGCCTGGGCTTGCGGCTCCTGCCGCTCATGCAGCGTCTTCAACGCTGGCTGATCCCCTCAACCTGGCGTCTGTGTCCCCCGCGACCGAAGCGGTCTCCATCTCCCCATCCAAAAAGCCCTCCAAGCGGCTGGCCTGGCTGAGCTTGGCGGCCCTGTTGGGCCTGGGCGCATGGGGCACGGCGCGCCACTTTTTCGACGCCAATTCCGTCCCTTCCCAAGCGGACAAGCCGCCTGCGGCTGCAACGCCAGCGGCTTCACCTTCGGCCTCAGATTCAGCGCCTTCACTTGAAGCACCGCCACAGCCCTCGGCGTCTGACCCGCAGCCGAGCGCCTCGGCAGCGTCCAACACACCGCCAAGCCAGACCCAAGACCAAGGGGTGATCGCCGTTCCGGCCGAACCCGCAGCCCCGCCACAAGCACCTGTTGCCGCAGACACCCGCAACAAGGTGCCAGAAATCGCCCTGCAGGGCGTGCGTTGGCTGGCCCTGCAATCGCCAGAGTTCTTTGTCCTGGAACATGGCGCTTTTCAAACCGCCGCGCAAGCCCAAAGCCTGATCCGTTCAAGAGAAGAACTGGCCAATGCACGCGTGCTCATGCGCAAATCCGAGGACCCGAGTGGTCGGTTTGTGGTGGTCACCGGACCTTTCCGGTCGCAAGAGCGGGCGCAAAACTACAAGGTTCGGGCCAAGCTTGCGCCCCAGATCCAGGTGCGCAAGGTGTCCGATGTTTTGCAGGAAAGTGTGCGGACTGCCCCGTCTCGCCCTTGAAGGACCCCGCCCCGGCCGCAAGGCTGCGGCCCGACAAGGTGGCCCCCCTTGAGACCCTCGTGCCAAGCGGCCTCACTTCATCGCTTCGGACGGACGACGCGCCTTGACATAGGCGTCGGTGGGCAAATAATTTTTGCCATCGGCATAGCGCCACTGCACCATCGTGCCCTTGCCGCCGCGCTGATCGAGCTTGCCCACATACGCGCCCATGGTGGACTGCTGGTCAATCGCGCGGTACTCGGCCGGGCCAAAGGGCGTGCTGAACTTCAGGCCCCGCATGGCGACCACCAGTTTCTCGTTGTCCACGCTGCCTGCTTTTTTGATGCCCGCAAAAATTGACTGCATGGTGGCGTAACCCACCACCGAGCCGAGTTTGGGGTTTTCATTGAACTTCTTGTAGTAGTTGGCCGCAAAGCTGGCGTGCTCTTTGGTGTCGATCTGGTCCCACGGGTAGCCGGTCACGATCCAACCCTTGGGCGTTTCGTCTTTGAGCACCTCCAGGTACTCGGGCTCGCCCGACAACATCGACACCACCGGCGTCTTGGGGAACACGTTGCGCTGGTTGCCCTCGCGCACCAAGCGGGCCAAGTCGGCGCCAAAGGTCACGTTGAAGATCGCCTCGGGCTTGGCCGCCATGGTGGCCGTGAGCGTGCTGCCCGCATCGATCTTGCCCTGGGCGGGCCACTGCTCGCTCACAAACTCCACATCCGGGCGCTTGGCCTTGAGCAACTCCTTGAAGTTGGCCACCGCGCTTTGACCGTATTCGTAGTTGGGCGCGATCGTGGCCCAGCGCTTGGCGGGCATCTTGGCCGCCTCTTCCACCAGCATGGCCGCCTGCATGTAGGTGCTGGCGCGCAGGCGGAAGGTGTAGCGGTTGCCTTTTTCCCAGACGATGGCGTCGGTCAAGGGCTCGCTGGCAATGAACAAGCGCTTGTTCTTGGCCGCGTGGTCGGCCAGCGCCAGGCCCACGTTGGACAAAAAGCCACCGGCCAGGATGTCCACCTTTTCTTTGGAGCTGAGCTCGATCGCGTGGCGCAGTGCCTCGTCGGGCTTGCCCGCATCGTCGCGCGCAATGACCTCGACCTTGCGCCCGAGCAAACCGCCTTGGGCGTTGATCTCTTCCACCGCCAGTTGCCAGCCTTGCTTGTAGGGCTGGGTGAACTGCGGGATGGCGGAGTAGCTGTTGATTTCCCCGATCTTGATCGGGGTCTGGGCCAAAACAGTGGTGGCGGCTGCGCTCAGCAAGCCAGTGGCAATCAGGCGTTTCATCATCGGGTCCCAGGTCAATGGATCAAAAAAAGTGACTGTAACAGCCACCACGAAACATGTCGCTTGCGGGACATTTTGAGGGCAAATCTTGTTTGTTGTGGATCATGCGTCTTGACGCCAGAACGCGTCTTATAAGCCAAACGCATATATACCCAACAAACAAATCGTTGGTTTGGACATAAAGCACACTTACAGTCACACCCTTCCCAAGCCCTTGCCGAACAGCCCCGCTTGCGTCACACCGCAAGGCCTGCGATGCGCGTCAAACCTTGGATGCGAATGACCTCAGCGCCCCCCATTTTGAAACTTGTTTTTTGCGCCCAAAAGAACCATGTACCAGTACACAGAATTTGACAAACAGTTTGTGCGCGCCCGCGCCGCACAGCACCGTGACCAACTTGAGCGCTTTGAAGCGGGACAGCTGACCGGCGATCAGTTCAAGCCCCTGCGCTTGCAAAACGGCTGGTACGTGCAGCGCTACGCGCCCATGCTGCGCGTGGCCGTGCCTTACGGCGAAATTTCGGCCGCTCAACTGAAAGTGCTGGCCCAAATCGCCCGCGACTACGACACGCCGGACGCCGCCCTGCTGGCCGAGGCGCAGGCCACACAAGACAAAATTGCAGGCTTGGCCCCCAAGCTGACCACCAACTACGGTCACTTCACCACCCGCCAAAATGTGCAGTTCAACTGGATTCCCCTGTCCCAATCGGCCGACGTGATGGACCTCTTGGCCACGGTGAACATGCACGGCATCCAAACCAGCGGCAACTGCATCCGCAACACCACCACCGACGAGCTGGCCGGTGTGGCCGTGGACGAAGTGGTCGATCCCCGGCCTTATGCCGAGCTGATCCGCCAGTGGAGCACGCTGCACCCCGAATTCGCTTTCTTGCCGCGCAAGTTCAAGATCGCCATCACCGGCGCCACAGAAGACCGCGCCGCCATTGGCTGGCACGACGTGGGCCTGCAGATGGTCAAGAACGCGGCGGGCGACGTGGGCTTCAAGGTGCTGGTGGGGGGCGGCATGGGCCGCACCCCGGTGGTGGGCACGCAGATCCGCGAGTTCTTGCCCTGGAACCAGATCATGAATTACCTCGAAGCCGTGATCCGCGTTTACAACCGTTGGGGCCGGCGCGACAACTTGTACAAGGCGCGCATCAAGATTTTGGTCAAGGCCGAAGGTCAGCGTTACTTTGACGAAGTCGAGTCCGAATACCAGGACATTCTGGTCAAAGACGGCGGCCTGCACACCATCCCGCAAGCCGAGTTCGACCGCGTGGCCGCCTGCTTTGCCGCGCCTGAGCTGAACTTGCCATCCAGCACCGCCGAATGGGCCGCCAAGGCCGAAGCCGATGTCAGCATCGAAGCAGCCAAAACGCCCGCCTTTGCCCGCTGGTTCGCGCAAAACGTCAAACCGCACCAAAACCCTGCACTGCGCGCCGTGAGCCTGTCGTTCAAGCGCATGGGCCAGGCCCCCGGTGACGCCACCGCCGACCAGCTGGACGCTGCCGCTGCGCTGGTGCAAAAGTATTCCGCAGGCGAAGCCCGCGTCACACACACCCAAAACCTGGTGCTGCCCTGGGTGCGCCTGGACCAGCTGCACGCCCTGTGGCTCGAAGCCAAGGCCCTCGGCCTGGCCCAGCCCAACATCGGTTTGCTGACCGACATGATCGCCTGCCCCGGCGGCGACTATTGCGCGCTGGCCAATGCCCGCTCGCTGCCATTGGCCGCCGCGATCACCGAGCGCTACCAGGACCTGGACGAACTCGACGACCTGGGTCACATTGACTTTCACATCAGCGGCTGCATCAACTCTTGTGGTCATCACCACTCGGGCCACATCGGCATTTTGGGTGTCGACAAAGACGGCAAGGAGTGGTACCAGGTCACGCTGGGCGGCTCGGACGGCAAAGACCTGTCAGGCCCCACCGCCCCCGGCAAAGTGGTCGGCCCTTCGTTCTCTTCGTTCGAAGTGCCCGACGTGATCGAGGCGATTTTGGACACCTACAAAGCCCTGCGCATCAGCCAAGGCCACAAGGCCGAAGCCTTCATCGACACCCTGCGCCGCGTGGGACAAGACCCGTTCAAGGCGGCGGCCAACGCCGCCCGCCAGCCCGCCGAGGAAACCACCGCCTGAAGCCCCTTGTAGGAGCGACGCCCTCGTCGCGATCAGGCCGCGCAAACCACCCAACATCACCACGAGGGCGGGGCTCCTACAACATGCACAGCCTTCTCTAAATGCCGCGCCCTCGCGGCGATGAATTGCAAATCGCGGCGAGGGCGCCGCTCCTACAAAAGAAATACGACCATGAACATCATCTCTGCCCAAGAACACCAAGCTGTTGATTCGCCTGCGGCCATCACGCTGCCCAACGACGCCGACCCGCGCACACTCGACCTGAGCGGCGTGACCCGCATTGACCTGCAGTTCCCAAAATTCACCGATGGCCGCGCTTACAGCCAGGCCTTCTTGCTGCGCCGCCGCTTGGGCTTTGCAGGCGAGTTGCGCGCCACCGGCGACGTGCTGATCGACCAGCTGGTGCAAATGCAGCGCACCGGCATTGACGTGGCCGTGCTGCGAGAAGGCGTGGACGCTTCGGCGGCGCAACGCCAATTTGAGCGCTTTGCGGGGTTCTACCAAGGCTCGGCTGTCGAAACGAAACCCCAATTTGCCAAAGCCGCTTGAAACCCTGTAGTAGCCCACCCCTGTGGGCGATTGCCCTGAGGCGCTCAACCATCCATCGCCCACGGGGTGGGCTCCTACAAAAGACACACCATGACCACCAGCCTCATCTCATCCCGCAACGCCCCGGCCAAGGCCACCGAGCAAAACGCCAAGGCCAGTCCAGACTTTGCCGCCAAGTTGGCCGAAACGCAGGCGCTGCTGCAACGCGCTGCCGCTGAATTTGCGCCAGTGACCCAAGCCTCCAGCCTGGGCGCCGAAGACGTGGTGATCACACACCTCATCAACAGCCTGCAGCTCGACATCCCGGTCTTTGTGCTGGAGACCGGTGCACTGCACACCGAAACCCTGGCCCTGCTGGAGCGCACGCAGGCGCATTCGCGTACGCCTATCCAAGTGTTCCGCCCGGTGCCTGAATCGGTCATACAGTTCGTGCGCGACAAAGGTCAGGACGCGATGTACCAGAGCATGGACTTGCGCAAGGCCTGTTGCGGCATTCGCAAGATGGAGCCGCTGGCCCGCGCCTTGACGGGCCAACGCGCCTGGATCACGGGTCTGCGTCAAGAGCAATCCAACGCCCGCGCCGAAGTGCCGCTGCTGGACACCAGCGAAGAAGCCTCCAAAGGCCTGGCCAAGTTCAACCCGCTGGCCAGGTGGACTTGGGGTGACGTGTGGCACTACATCGCCGACAAGCAGGTGGACTACAACCCGCTGCACGACCAATTCTTCCCGAGCATCGGCTGCGCCCCTTGCACCCGCGCCATCAGCCTGGGCGAAGAGTTCCGCGCAGGGCGATGGTGGTGGGAAGACGAGACGGCCAAGGAATGTGGGCTGCACGTCAAAAAATAAGCACCGATAACCGCCAATCTGTAGGAGCGACGCCCCCGTCGCGAAGGCCTTCCAACAACGCGGCAAAAACCATCGCGACGAGGGCGTCGCTCCTACATAAAACCTGAGAACGTACATGACCGCCATCACCCCTACCGAACTGCACACCCTGAGCAACGCCCACCTCGACGCGCTGGAAGAAGAAACCATCTTCATCTTGCGCGAAGTGGCTGCCGCCTTCGAGCGCCCCACCCTGCTGTTTTCGGGCGGCAAGGATTCTCTGGTCATGCTCAAGTGCGCCGAAAAAGCTTTTGGAGGCAAAACAAGCCCCTCCGGTAGCGGCCGCATCCCCTACCCCCTGCTCATGATCGACACCGGCCACAACTTCACCGAAGTGACCGACTTCCGCGATTCACGCGCCAAAGAATTGGGTGCTGAGCTGATCGTGCGCAGCGTCGAAGACTCCATGAAGCGCGGCACCGTGCGCCTGGCCCACCCCGGCGAGAGCCGCAACGTGCACCAGTCGGTGACCTTGCTCGAAGCCATCGAAGAATTTCGCTTTGACGCCCTGATTGGCGGTGCCCGTCGCGACGAAGAAAAGGCCCGCGCCAAAGAGCGCATTTTTTCGCACCGCGACAGCTTCGGCCAGTGGCAGCCCAAGGCCCAGCGCCCCGAACTGTGGACCCTGTTCAACCACAAGCTGCAACCGGGTGAGCACTTCCGCGTGTTCCCGATCAGCAACTGGACCGAGCTGGACGTGTGGCAGTACATTGCCCGCGAACGCATTGCGCTGCCGTCCATTTACTACACCCACAAACGCGAAGTGGTGGACCGCCGGGGCCTCTTGGTGCCGGTGACAGAGCTGACGCCCCCCAAAGACGGCGAAACGGTGGTGGTGCGCGACGTGCGTTTTCGCACTGTGGGCGACATCACCTGCACCTGCCCGGTGGAAAGCACGGCATCGACACCTGAGCAGATCGTGATCGAAACGCTGGCGGCCGATGTGAGCGAGCGCGGCGCGACCCGCATGGACGACAAGACGTCCGAGGCTTCGATGGAGAAGCGCAAAAAAGACGGCTATTTCTGATCACGGGGAACCACACATGCACAACGACAAACACTTTTCTGCCCTGAAATTCATCACCTGCGGCTCGGTCGACGACGGCAAGAGCACGCTGATTGGCCGCCTGCTGGTGGACACCAAGGCCGTGCTGCAAGACCACTTGGCAGGCGTGCAGCGCTCAGGAGAAACCGATCTGGCCCTGCTGACCGACGGCTTGAGCGCCGAGCGCGAGCAAGGCATCACCATCGACGTGGCCTACCGCTACTTCAACACCGAAGCACGCAAGTTCATCATCGGCGACGCCCCCGGCCACGAGCAGTACACCCGCAACATGGTCACCGCCGCATCCAGCGCCGACGCCGCTGTGGTGCTGGTGGACGCCATCAAGCTCGACTGGGCCAACCCCAACCTGCAACTGCTGCCGCAAACACGCCGCCACTCGCTGCTAGTGAACCTGCTGCGCGTGCCTTCTGTCGTGTTCGCCATCAACAAGCTCGACGCCGTGGCCGATCCCGCAGTCGCTTACAAAAACATCGCAGGAGCTTTGAATCAATTCGCCCAAGAAGCGAGCATCTCCATCACCGCCATGGTGCCCGTGTCGGCCCTCAAGGGCTGGAACGTGGTGACCACCGACAACAACGACCAAACCGACTGGTGCGGCTACACCGGCCCCAGCCTGCTCAGCATCCTCGAAGAACTGCCCGTCACCCCGGCCGAGACCGATGTGGCCTTCAGCTTCCCGGTGCAATGGGTCGAAAAACCCAGTGCCCCCACGCTTGTCGCTTCGCGTACTGCGCTGCCCCCCGAGGGGGCCGCTGCTGCGCCTTGGGGCGGCCCGGCGGCGCAGCACCACGACTCCGGCGTGACCACCCAAGGCCGCCGCGTGTTCTGGGGCCGAGTGGCCACGGGCAGCATCGCGCCGGGCCAGACCGTCCAGGTCTTCCCCAGCGGCCAGACCGCTGTCGTTTCGCAAGTGCTGAGCGCCACCCGCCAGCCGCAAAACAAAGCCGCGGGCCACAGCGCTGGCATCGTGCTGGACCGCGAGGTGGACGTGTCGCGGGGCGACTGGCTGCTGGCAGAACACGGCAGCCCCGAAGGCCAGCGCCAGCTCAGCACCACCATCGCCTGGATGGACGACGAGCCCCTCGTGGCCGGTCGCCTGTACTGGGCGCTGCACGGCCACCGCTGGGTCAAAGTGAAAGTACAAAGCGTGGTGCACCGCCTGAACGTGAACACCCTGGCTGAAGAAGAAGCCACCGAGCTGCTCCCCAACGCCATCGGCCATGTGTCGCTGGCCCTTCAAGAGCCTCTGGCCACCCTGCCCTTTGCGCAGTCGCGCATTTTGGGCGCGCTGGTGCTGGTGGACACGGCCAGCCACAAGACCTCGGGGGCCGTGCTGGTCAACTGAGTCGGCATGTCAGGGCTCAAGCCGCTGAAAGACACCATGCTTTTGTAGAAACTGTTTTGCATGAACGCATTTTTGT
Organism: Comamonadaceae bacterium; assembly: GCA_027486555.1. Taxonomy (GTDB): domain Bacteria; phylum Pseudomonadota; class Gammaproteobacteria; order Burkholderiales; family Burkholderiaceae_C; genus Limnohabitans_A. The sequence continues at coordinate 1,776 of JAIXOX010000019.1, read as the reverse complement.
GGGAGCGGCGCCCCCGCCGCGATGGGGCCTTGCAGCGCACCACCCATCGTCCCGAGGCCAACGATCTCCTTTAAAATCCAAACTCCCGCGCCAACCTCACCGCGTTACTCCATTTTCCAAGTCCATCATGACCCACGTTGTTTCCGAATCCTGTATCCAGTGCAAATACACCGACTGTGTGGACGTTTGCCCTGTGGACTGCTTCCGCGAAGGCCCCAACTTCCTGACCATCGACCCCGATGAGTGCATCGACTGCGCCGTGTGCATCCCGGAGTGCCCAGTCAACGCGATCTACGCCGAGGAAGACCTGCCCGCCGACCAGCAGCACATGACAAAGTTGAACGCCGAGCTGGCTTTGTTGCCGGGCTGGAAGAGCATCACCAAGCGCAAAACCCCCATGCCCAACGCTGACGACTGGAAAGACAAGACCGGCAAGCTGGCTGAGCTGATCCGCTGAACCCCAGCGACCCAGCCTAAAAACCGCTGAACTTTTGCGCCCGGCCCCTTACACAAGCGGCCGACACTTCAGCCATTTTTCTTCAAGCCCCATTCCATGACCCTGGCCCCCATCGAGACCGAAGCGCTGGTCATTGGCGCAGGCCCCGTGGGCCTGTTTCAGGTGTTTCAGCTGGGCCTGCAAGGCATTCATTGCCAAGTGATTGACGCCCTGCCCCATGTCGGCGGGCAATGTGCCGAGTTGTATGCGGGCAAACCGATCTACGACATCCCGGGCATCCCGTATTGCACCGGCCAAGAACTGGTTGAGCGCTTGCAGCAACAAATTGCGCCTTTCAAACCCCGCATGCATCTGGGCCAGCAAGTCACCCACATCGAACGCCAAGCCGACCAGCGCCTGGCCATCACCACCGATGCCGGTCAACACTTCCTCACGTCCACCTTGTTCATTGCAGCGGGCGTGGGTGCTTTTGTGCCGCGCCGCATGGTGCTCGATGGCCTGAGTGCTTTTGAAGGCAAGCAGGTTTTTGCTGAACACACCGCGCCCGAGCGCTGGGCTGGGCAACACTTGGTGGTGGCCGGTGACGGCGACACCGCCTTGCAAACCTGCCTGGCCGCCAGCCAGGGTGCACAAGCGGCAGCCAGCGTCACGCTGCTGCACCGACGCGACCAGTTCAGCGCCGCCCCCGAGTTGATCGCCCAGATGCGCCAAGCCTGCGCCGAGGGCCGCATGCGCTTTGTGGCCGGACAACCCACCGGCCTGAGGGCTGAGCAGGGCCGCCTGCAAGCACTGGAACTGCTCAACCCGCAGGGGGAGGTCGAATGGCTGAGCCTGGATGTGCTGCAAACCTGCCTGGGCTTGTCACCCAAGCTAGGCCCCGTGGCGCAATGGGGCCTGTCTATGGAACGCAAGCAACTGGTGGTCAACACCGAAAACTTCGGCACCTCCGAGACCGGCATCTTTGCGGTGGGCGACATCAACACCTACCCCGGCAAAAAGAAACTCATCCTCTGCGGTTTCCACGAAGCCACGCTGGCCGCTTTTGGTGCCGTGGCCTTGCTGCGCCCAGCCGAAAAACAGTTGTTGCAATACACCACAACCTCCACACTGCTGCACCAACGCTTGTTGCTGCGCCCAGCACAGTGAGATGCCCTGCATTTTGTAGGAGCCCCGCCCTCGGGGCGATGGGTGGTGGTTTGCAAGGCTTTTCGCGACGAGGGCGTCGCTCCTGGTATGGATTGACCTGTCAATAGGTGTCGGTTGTTTTACAGCTATCTCTCTGTTTCTTTTGTCTTCTCTGTCAGTGACTGTGGATCAGG
>JAIXOX010000111.1 GCA_027486555.1 Comamonadaceae bacterium | reverse complement strand
TTGAACCACATCGGCGAGCGCATCTGGAACATGGAGCGCGAGTTCAACAACGCCGCCGGCTTCACCAAGGCCGACGACAACCTGCCCAAGCGCCTGATGACCGAAGCCGCCAAAACCGGCCCCGGCAAAGGCATGGTCAGCAAGTTGGACGAAATGCTGCCCAAGTACTACGAGGCGCGCGGCTGGGATGGCGAAGGCCACCCCACATCGGCCACCCGGGAACGCCTGGGACTTTGACGGTCATTGCCTGCGGGGCGCGGTCATGTCGTCAAACCCATGGTCCCGCTTTGTGAGGCTTGAATGAAATGCGCAGCGGCCTTCAGGGGCCGCTGCCTGCTTTTGGAGAAAACACCATGACCCATCACGTAATTCTGGGCGCAGGCCCTGCAGGCGTCATTGCCGCCGAAACCTTGCGCAAGCACTGCCCCCAAGACAGCATCACCATCGTCGGTGACGAAAAAGAAGCGCCTTACTCACGCATGGCGATTCCCTATTTGCTGATTGGCAACGTCGAAGAAAAAGGCACCTGGCTGCGCAAGAGCGACACCCACTTTGCCGACTTGCGCATCGACATCGTCAATGCGCGCGCCACCCAGGTGGACACCTCAGCGCGGCAGTTGGTGCTGGACAACGGCCAAAGCCTGGCTTTTGACAAACTGCTGATCGCCACCGGCTCACAGCCCGTGCGTCCTCCCATTGAGGGCATGGACCTGCCCGGTGTGCACCCGTGCTGGACGCTGGCCGACGCCCGCGCCATTGCCGCGTTGGCCAAGCCAGGCGCCAAAGTTTTGCAAATGGGCGCAGGCTTCATTGGCTGCATCATCATGGAAGCGCTCAAGCAGCGCGGTGTGGAGCTGTCCGTGGTCGAGATGGGGGACCGCATGGTGCCCCGAATGATGGGCCCCATGGCCGGCGGCATGATCCGCGACTGGTGCGAAACCAAAGGCGTGAAGGTTTTTGTGGGCACCCGCGTCGAATCCATTGAATCTGCCTCGGCGGCTCCCACAGGCCTCTTGGGTAAATTGGCCAGTGCCATCGGCTTGGGCGGCCCAGACCCCACAGGCCCAGGCTTGCGAGTGCGCCTGTCCAACGGTCAGACCGTCGAGGCCGACTTGGTCATCAGCGCCACCGGCGTGCGTCCGGCCATCGGTTTCCTCAAAGACAGCGGCATCACTTGCTTGCAGGGCATTTTGACCGACGAGTTCTTGCAAACCAATGTGCCGGGCATTTATGCGGCGGGCGATTGTGCGGAGGCTTTTGACAAAGTCAGCGGCCAAACCATCGTCAGCGCCATTCAGCCCAACGCTGCCGAGCAAGCCCGCGTGGCCGCGCTCAATATGGCAGGTCAGCTCACCACCCTCAAGGGCGTGACCCAGATCAACGTGCTTGACACCTTGGGCCTGATTTCCACCAGCTTTGGCAATTGGCAAGGCGTCGAAGGTGGCGAACAAGCCCAGTTGACCGACCAGCCCGCGGGCAAACACCTGAGCCTGCAGTTCAAGGACGATGTCATGGTGGGCTGCAACTCGGTGGGCTGGACCGAGCATGTGGGCGTCATGCGTGGACTGGTGGAAGGACAAATCCATCTGGGTGAATGGAAGGACCGTTTGATGCACGATCCCACACGCCTCATGGATGCTTATCTGGCCTGTGCGCAAGGTCAAGAGCAGTGGAGCGGTGCGGCCGATGCGCGTCGCCGATGAAGTGACAATGAACGCATGAACATCACTTTCAAACTGTTTGCCACGCTCACCGACTATCTGCCTGCCGAGGTTCGCCGCAACAACCAGATGGTCATGGATGTGGCGCTGGGCACCACCATCCTGCAAGTGATCGAGCCTTTTGGCCTGCCACCCAAGCTGGTGCACCTGGTGCTGGTCAACGGCAAATACATCGCGCCCGAAGACCGGGGCACCCACGCCCTGATCGAGGGCGATGTGCTGGCCATCTGGCCCCCTGTGGCTGGGGGCTGATCCCCGCATGCAAGCAAGCTACACCGAAGCTTTTCAACGCGACATGGGCTGCACCGAAGCCGAATGGTTGGGGTGGCTGCCCCGCGCGGTGGGCCAGCACACTCTGCAGTGTGAGGCCAGCAGCGCACACATCACCATCGGGCTGGGACGCCTGCAATTGCGCTGGCAAGTCATGCCCCCGCGCGTGATTGCACAAATACGCCTGCCCGTGCTGCGCATGCAGTTTCAGTTTGAGGGTTTGAGCGACCAAGAACGTTACACCTTCATGCGCCACTTTGACCTTTACACCCAGCGCGGCGGTGGCTGAGCTGCCTGCACAGTGGCGGGGCACTCTCAAGGGGCGTTTGGAAACCCTCCAAGCTTGAGGCAGCTGTTCAGTCAAAATGAGCCCAAGGATCAACCGGAATGAACCAGCCCATGAGCGCGTCTTTTGCACATTCAGCCCTCAGCGGCCATTCACAAACCTCGCCCTTGACTGTCGATGTGCTCGTTGCTGGGGGTGGACCCTTTGGCCTGATGCTGGCCATTGAGCTGGGGCGTCGTGGGGTGCGCACCTTGCTGGTCGACCCCAAACCCGGCACGGCCTTTAACCCGCAGGCCAATGCCACACAAGCGCGCACCATGGAGCATTTTCGGCGTCTGGGTTTTGCCACCGAGATACGGTCGCAAGGTCTGCCTGCCCACCATCCGACCGACATTGCTTATTTCACCCGCTTCAACGGTCACGAGTTGGCGCGTCTGCCGCTGCCCACGGCGGCCCAGGCCACTGAGGCCATCAAAACCATGCAAGGTTCATGGAGCGCCGCTGAGTTGCCGCACCGCGTGTCACAAAAATTTGTCGAAAAAACCTTGCGCCATCAGGCCGAGGTTTGCGCCTCGAATGCATTGCGCTACGGCTGGTCGTTGACCCATTTTGCGCAAGACACTGACGGGGTTGACGCCACCGTAACCCCCGTCGCGGGCGGTGCCCCTGTTGTGGTGCGTGCCCGTTACCTGGTGGGTGCAGACGGTGCCCGCAGTCCGATCCGTCACCAATTGGGCATTGCTTGGGGCGGCAGCACCGGGGTCAAGCGCGACTTCATGGGTGGAAAAATGTTTGCCGTGTACTTGCGTGCGCCAGGTTTTGACCAGCTCATAACGCACGACAAAGCCTGGATGTATGTCACGGTAAACGCCCAACGCCGGGCCTTCATGGCCACGGTGGACGGGGCGGGCGAGTTTGCATTTCATGCAGCGGTGCACGATGGCGAAAACGCCGATGCCTGGACGGCCGATGATGCCCAACGCATCTTCAACCAAGCCATGGGTTGTGAGCTGCCCATTGAGGTCTTGTCCGTAGGCACTTGGATGGCGGGGCACGCCTTGGTGGCCGAATCGTTTGGCCAAGGCCGCGTGTTTTTGGGCGGCGACGCAGCGCACCTTTTCACCCCCACCGGGGGCCTGGGCTACAACACTGCCGTAGAAGATGCGGTGAACTTGGGCTGGAAGCTGGCCAGTGTGGTCCAGGGCATCGCTGCGCCACGATTGCTGGACAGTTATGGGCTGGAGCGCTTGCCTTTGGCGCATCGCAATACCGGCTATGCCCGTCAATTTGCCGATTCGGTCGGTTTGTTTGAAGCCACACCTGAGTTGGAGGAGGCGTCTGAGCGGGGTGAGCGCACGCGGCAAATGGCGTCAGAGCATCTGAATGGGCATGTGCGCTTGGAGTTCAACATCCCCGGGGTGACGTTTGGGGGCCGCTACGACGGCTCTGCGATCGTGGTGACCGATGGCAGCACGCCGCCGCCCGACGCGGCCAACAGCTACCAGCCCAGTGCCTGCCCTGGGGGGCGTCCGCCGCATGCCTGGTTGGCCGATGGGCGGTCGCTGTATGACACCTTTCACAGTGAATGGACCTTGCTGCAACTGGGCCCGCAGCCTTTGGATGCCTCGGTATTTTTGGCGGCAGCCAATCGCTTGGGCGTGGACCTGAAGGCCGTGTCGCACAGTGCTGATGAGCTGCTGGCTTTGTATGAGGCACCGTGGGTCTTGATTCGCCCCGACCAAGTGGTGGCTTGGCGTGGCCACAACGACCAGCAGGCCTTGCAGGTCTTGCAGCAGGCCATGGGCCTGGTTGCAGTGAGTGTTGAGGCTGATCTGCCCGTGGCTGAGTCAGCCCGCTGTCCTGATTGATCCGGCCACTTGAAGTCTTGAATGACATGTAAGAGATGGCTTTTTGGTAGGAGCCCACCCCTGTGGGCGATGGGCGTGGAACACGCCCTGAAAACCTTCACCCACAGGGTGGGCTCCTAAAAAGATCAAAAGATCCCGTAGGCGGCAAAAAATGGGCAATTCAAACTTCAAGGGGCCGGATCAATGGCTGCGCGCTGCCCACAGCGTGACGGTGTGCAGGCCCAGCACCGTGAGCGCCAAAGAGCCCAACAGGTGCAAGCCGGCCGTGCCTGCCGCCAGCGCAAAACGGCCTTGCTGAAGCATGGCCACGACCTCGGCTGAAAAGCTGGAAAACGTGGTCAGTGCCCCCAGAAAACCAGTGACCAAGGCCAAGCGCCAAACCGGGTCAAGTTCGGGCAGTTGTTGGAACACGCCCACACACACGCCCACCAAATAGCCACCGATCAGGTTGGCCGTCAAGGTGCCCCAGGGGAGCAGGCCAGCACTTGCGGTGCTGGGGTTGAGCCACAGGCCCAGCTGCCAGCGCGAGAGCGCGCCCACACAAGCACCCAGGCAAATCGCGATCACCGTGAGCATGGCGGGGGTCCTTTAGCCATGGACGTATTGGATTTAGAACGGCGGGTCTTGGTCGTCGGTCGCCGTTGCGCTCGCAGTGCCCGTTGTGCCTGTTGCGACCATCTTGACCGTCGAATTCATCACGGTGCGCCCAGGGTTGGGCAGGGCTTGATCAGCAGCCGCCGCGCCCAGTTCCATCTCACCGCCCAGAGCTTTGATCAGGCTGTCGATCAGCGGCCCCAGCAAGCCAGTGGACAAAGCCACGTCAGCGTCAAAACGGTCTTCGGTTTTGTCGGTGCCCGACTCGTCCATCACGCCGTCGAGGTACTGCACTTTTTTCAGCTGCAGGGTCTCGGTCAGCACAAAGGCCACACGCCCGTCCCAGCTGAGCGCCAATTGGGTGGGCAGCTTGCCTTCCAAGACATGTTTGCGCACGTCGTCGTTGGCCAGGTGATGGCGGGTGAAGCGCACGCTGGCGGCGTCTTCACCGGTGGACTTGAGCACGGTTTCGCGCTCCACGGTCAGGTCGGCGGGCCATTCGTCGGGTGTTTGAGCCAAAAGCCACTGGGTCATGGCCGCTTGAGGTGAGGTCACGGTCTGGATCAAGGACACAGACAAGCCGCCCATCACGTTCATCAATGCGGACATCACTTCGTCGGCCTTGCCTTGGCTGCCTGCATTGAGCACCAAACGGCGGTTTTCCAGGTCCATCCACACCAGCACGGTGGATTGGCGCGCGAAGGCTTGCGGCAGCAGCGACAACAGCACGTCGTCCATCAGGTCGCGCTTTTCTTTTTTGCCGGGCTTGCGACCCGTGGCCGCTTCGATCTCGGCGATGCGCTCGTCCACCTTGCGGCGCACCACATTGCCGGGCACGGCCTTGGACTCGATCATCAGCTTCATGATCCATTGACCCGAGACCGATTCGACAAGCGGCCCATGGGCTTCGCCCCGTGGCGGCACCCAGCCGATGGATTTTTCCTGGCTGGCGCCACACTCCACAAATTGCACCGGCTCCAGCGCCGCTTGCACATCGTTCAATGTGGGCGCAAAGCCCTCGCCGATGCGGTAAACCATCACATTTTTAAACATCCGTCACTCTTTCATGCCCTTTCAGGGCCAGCGCGGCATCTTACCGGAGTGAGGTGGCTTTTATTTGGCCACGCCCATCATCATGTCGGGCAGGATGGTCACGATGGACGGGAACACGGTGATCAAACCAATGCCCAAGAGCAAGCAGCCGAAAAAGGGCAGGGTCACCGTGGCAATGCGGTTGCTGTCAATGCCGGTCATGTTTTGCAACACAAACAGGTTGAAGCCCACGGGTGGCGTGATTTCCGCGATCTCGATCAACATGATGATGAAGATGCCGAACCAAACCAGATCAAATCCGGCTTTTTGGATCATGGGCAACACCACCGCACTGGTCAGCACGATCATCGAAATACCGTCGAGGGCTGTACCCAAAATCAGGTACACCACCACCAGCACGCCAATCAGGCCAAAGGGCGAGAGGTTCATGGCGTGCACAACCTCGGCCAACTCGCGCGGAATACCGGTGAAGGCCATGGTCTTGGTCAAGAAGGCCGCGCCTGCCAGGATGAACATGATCATGCAGCTCACGCGGGTGGCGCTGACCAGGCCTTGCCAGAAATTTTGCCAAGTCAGGCTGCGCCCTGCGGCGGCAATGGCGAGGGACCCCAGCACGCCATAGGCCGCGCATTCGGTGGCGGTGGCGATGCCCGCCACCAACACCCAGACGATGAACACGATCAGCAAGCCACAAGGAATCAAGCTGCCTGAGCGCCGCATTTTTTCCATGAAGGTGGTGGGAGCCTCTGCAGGCGGCACCTTGTCGGGGTTGCGCAGGCTCCACCAAATGATGTAGCCCGAGAACAGGCCCATCAGCAAAAAGCCAGGCAAAAAGCCCGCGAGGAACAAGCGGATCACGCTGGCGTCAGCTGCCACGGCATAGACCACCATGGTGATGGACGGCGGAATCAAAATGCCCAGGCCCCCGGCTGCGGCCAAAGAGCCCAGAGCGATGTTGCGGTCGTAGCCGCGCTTTTCCAGCTCGGGCAGGGCCACTTTGGCGATCGTGGCGCAGGTGGCGGCCGACGAGCCCGAAACCGAGCCAAAAATACCGCAACCCAAAATGGTGGTGTGCATCAAGCGGCCAGGTACTTTGGACAACCAGGGCGAGAGGCCATCGAACATCTGTTCGGACAGCTTGGTGCGGTACAAAATTTCGCCCATCCAAATGAACATGGGCAGGGCTGCTAATTCCCAGCTGGACGAGGTTTCCCAAAACGAGGAAAACAGGTTTTTGCCGGGCAGGGTGTTGGTGAAAAACGCCTGACCGACCCAGCCCACAATCGCCAGCGTCATGGCGATCCACACGCCGCCGCTGAGCATCAACAACATCAAAAAGAGGAGCATGCCTCCGATTTCAAGCAGGCCCATCACAATTCCTCGGAAAAATCACCACGGGCGTGCCGTTCTTCGACACGCGCCACATAACTGGGCTTGCCGCCCCTGAACACGCAAACGCATTCATCGACCACGGCGATCACCAAAATCGCCGAACCGATGACAAAGCTCATTTGCGGAATCCAGATCGGGATGGCCACCATGTTGCCCGCGATGTCGTTGAACTCGTAGCTCTCCCAGGTGAAGCGCGCCGCCCAATAGCCCAAATAGCCAATGGCCACGGTCGCGACGGACAGTGAGATCAACTCCAGCCAGCGGCGCACGGGCTTTGACACCGATTCGAGCACCAGGGTGACGCGGACAAAGTCGCCGTTGCGAAAGCTGTAGGCCATGCCCAAGAAAGCAGCGGCCGCACACAGCCAAGCCACGATGTCGTTGACCCAGGAGACACGCCAATCCATCACACGCCCCACTGAAGCACCGATCATCAAAATCAGGATGGAGAGCACGCACAGGGCGGCAAGTTGCCCCCCTAGCAAGTACAGGCCATCCAGAAAACGGCGCACCGTGGAAGCGCGAGGGGGAAGACTGGCGTTCATCCGGTGTTACTTCTTGTTGTACGCGTCCACAAGACCCTTGCCTTCGGCACCGGACTTGTCCAGCCATTCCTTGAGCATGGTGTCGCCCACCTTCTTCATGTCGGCCTTGAGCTGGGCCGATGGAGGGGTGACCGTCATGCCGTTGGCTTTGAGGGTTTCCAAAGTGGTGGTGTTGACCTTGCGCGATTCGGTCCAGCCGCGGGTTTCGGCGTCGGCGGCGGCTTTCATCACCGCGTCTTGGCTGGCTTTGTCCAGGGCATCAAAAGCCTTCTTGTTGGCGATCACCGCGTTTTTGGGCAACCAGGCCTGCACGTCGTAGTAGAACTTGAGGTGTTCAAAGAGTTTGCTGTCCACACCAGTCGCACCCGAGGTCATGGTCGACTCGACCACGCCGGTCGCCAAGGCCTGCGTGAATTCAGCCGCTTGAACGGTCACTGGTTGTGCACCCACCAGCTCGGCAATGCGGGCCGTGGACGGGCTGTATGAGCGCCACTTGATGCCCTTGAGGTCGGCCGCGCTGTTGAGGGGCTTCTTGCTGTAAATGCCCTGCGGTGGCCAAGCCACCGAATACAAGAGCACCATGCCCTGCTCGGCCAGCTTCTTCTCCATCAGGGGCTTTTGCGCCTTGTACAGCTTCATGCTCTCGTCGTAGCTGTCGGCCAAAAAGGGCAGGCCATCGGCCGCGTAAATGGGCCACTCGTTGCTGAAGTTGGCCAGCAAGATCTCACCGGCTTGGGCTTGACCGCCTTGAACGGCACGCTTGATTTCCGGGGCCTTGAACAGCGAGGCGTTGGCATGCACCGTGATTTTGAGTTTGCCCGCTGTGGCTTTGTCCACATCGGCTGCAAACTGGATCATGTTGACCGAGTGGAAGTTGGTGGCGGGGTAAGCGGCGGGCAGGTCCCACTTGGTTTGGGCCGACACAAAGCCGGAGACAGCGAGCAGACCAGCCAGCAGGCTGAGGTGAAGGGCGCGACGTTGCATGAGAACTCCTGTGAATGTGGAATGAACGGTCAAACAGGCCGTGCAAGAAAGGTGCCCGCTTGGCGCGCGCATCGGGTGCATCTGGCTGGGGTTCACTGTAAGCAAGTTGAGGCGTGGGTGTGATCGGTGTTTTCCCTTAATGTCAACAAATTGTTGGTAAATTGTCATCAACGGACATAAACTTTGAGTCTTCACTTGTCTGAACACCTCCAATGCCGCGCAAAAATTCAACTGCCATCGCGAACGCCAACCCCATCGTCTCTTCGGCCCATCTGGTCTCGCCCGACAGCGCCGAGATGAGCGAGTTCGAGTTCGGCCTGATCGTCGCGGGCAACGCGTTTCACCGCTGGATCATCCACTGCATGTCGGCGGCGGGCCTGAAGGATTTGACGCCACTCGATGTGCTGGTGCTGCACCATGTGACGCACCGCGCCCGCGACAAACGCCTGGCCGACATCTGTTTCATCATGAACATCGAAGACACGCATCTGGTGAATTACGCCCTGAAAAAGCTGCAAGGTTTGGGTGTGGTGATGTCGCAAAAAAACGGTAAAGATGTGACCTATGCAGCGACCGACGAAGGGCGCGCCTATGTGCAGCGCTACCGCGAAATCCGCGAAAGCTGCTTGATTGACGCGCTGAAGGCAGACGACGGCCTGAACCGCGACATTGGCGAGCTGGCTCGATTGCTGCGCGTGCTCTCGGGCATGTACGACCAGGCCGCGCGCGCTGCGGCTTCTTTGTGAACCTGTTTTTTTGAATCCTGATTGTTGAGCGACTTATGAGCGAATCCCACATCACACCCGCTGGCAAAAACCGTTGGCAGTTCTGGATTGACCGGGGCGGCACCTTCACCGACGTGGTGGGCAAGCGGCCCGACGGCAGCTTGGTCACGCACAAGCTTTTGAGCGAAAACCCCGAGCAATACCGCGACGCAGCGGTGGCGGGCATCCGCCATTTGCTGGGCCTAAAGCCCGGCGAGCCGGTCACGCCCGAATTGGTCGAGTGCGTGAAGATGGGCACCACGGTGGCCACCAACGCGCTGCTGGAGCGCAAGGGCGAGGCGACGCTGCTGGTGACCACACAAGGCTTTGGCGATGCGCTGCGCATCGCCTACCAAAACCGCCCGCGCTTGTTTGACCGCCAGATTGTTTTGCCTGAGTTGCTCTACAGCGCGGTGATCGAGGCGCAAGAGCGCGTGGCTGTGGATGGCGAGGTCTTGCAGCCTTTGGTTGAGGCGCATTTGCGCGCCCAATTGAAGCATTCGCACCAGCAAGGTGTGCGCTCAGTGGCCATCGTGTTCATGCACGGCTGGCGGCACACGGCGCATGAACAGGCTGCTGCGTGCCTGGCGCGTGAGGTGGGTTTCACGCAAGTGAGTACTTCGCACCAGACCAGCCCAATGATGAAGTTGGTCAGCCGGGGCGACACCACGGTGGTGGATGCCTATTTGTCACCGATTCTGGGGCGCTATGTGAGCCAGGTGGCCAGCGAAATGCCCGGCGTGAAGCTGATGTTCATGCAGTCTTCTGGCGGCCTCACCGACGCGCAGGTGTTTGCGGGCAAGGACGCGATTTTGAGTGGCCCGGCGGGTGGCATTGTGGGCATGGCCCGCACGGCGCAGCTGGCGGGGCACGATAAGGTGATTGGCTTTGACATGGGCGGCACGTCCACCGATGTGTCGCACTTTGCCGGGCAGTTCGAGCGCGAGTTTGAAACGCAAGTGGCGGGGGTGCGCATGCGCGCCCCGATGATGAGCATCCACACCGTGGCCGCTGGCGGCGGGTCTTTGCTCGCCTATGACGGAGCGCGTTTTCGCGTAGGGCCGCAAAGCGCGGGGGCCAATCCGGGGCCTGCCAGTTACCGCCGGGGTGGGCCGCTGGCCGTGACCGATGCGAACGTGATGGTGGGCAAGGTGCAGCCGAGGTTTTTCCCCTCGGTGTTTGGGCCAGATGCGAACCAGCCGCTGGACGCTGAAGTGGTGCGCGGGCATTTTGCAAAACTGGCCGCTCAAACCGGGCGTGCCGCTGAAGACGTGGCGCATGGCTTCATCCAGATCGCGGTGCAGCAGATGGCCAACGCGATCAAAAAGATTTCGGTGGCGCGGGGTTACGACGTGACGCGATATACCTTGCAGTGCTTTGGCGGTGCGGGCGGACAGCATGCTTGTTTGGTGGCCGATGCCTTGGGCATGTCGCAGGTGCTGGTGCACCCGCTGGCGGGTGTGCTCTCGGCCTACGGCATGGGCCTGGCCGACCAGAACGTGATGCGCGAAGAATCCATCGAGCGGCGCTTGGATGCCGCCGCCATGCCCTTCATGGCCCAGCGCTTGCAGGCTTTAGGCGAGACCTCGCGCCAAGCCTTGCTGGCCCAGATGGGCGTGGATGCTGGAGGTGCCGACCGCATCGAGCTGCGCCAACGCGCGCATTTGCGCTACGAAGGCACCGACTCGGCGCTGGTTGTACCTTGGGGTGATCAAGCCCAGTTGGTTGCCGGGTTTGAGGCGGCTTACCGACAGCGCTTTGCTTTCTTGATGCAGGGCAAGGCCTTGGTGGTTGAGGCGGTCTCGGTCGAGGCGGTGCTGCCCGGCGATGCCCCTGAAGAAGCCGTGTTGGCCGTTCACCCGCAGCGCGATGTGCCGCGTCGTGACACGGTGCAGGTCTATGCCGCCAACGCGCAAGGCGTGGCCCAGTGGCAGAGCGCCGCGCTGGTGGTGCGCGAAGACATGCGCCCCGGCGACGTGATCGACGGCCCCGCCATCATTGCCGAGAAAAATGCCACCACCGTGGTTGAAGCCGGTTGGCAAGCGCGCCTCACCGCGCTGGACCATTTGCTGCTGGTGCGCGTGCAAGCGCGGGCGGTGCAACACGCCGCAGGTACGCAGGCCGACCCGGTGCTGCTGGAGGTGTTCAACAACCTGTTCATGAACATCGCCGAGCAAATGGGGCTGCAGCTGCAAAACACGGCGTACTCGGTCAACATCAAGGAGCGATTGGACTTTTCGTGTGCGCTGTTCAGCGCCGAAGGCCATTTGATCGCCAACGCGCCGCACATGCCGGTGCATTTGGGTTCGATGGGCGAGAGCATCCAAACGGTGATCAAGGAGAACCAGGGCCGCATGCAGCCGGGCGATGTGTTTGTGCTGAACGACCCGTACCACGGCGGCACGCATTTGCCCGACATCACGGTGATCACGCCGGTGTATTTGGAGGGGCATGCTGAGCCCGTGTTTTATGTGGGCTCACGCGGGCACCACGCCGATGTGGGCGGCTTGACGCCAGGCTCCATGCCGCCGTTTTCGACGCGCATCGAAGAAGAGGGCGTGCAGATCGACAACGTCAAGCTGGTCGATGCCGGACACCTGCGCGAGGCCGAGATGGTGGCTTTGCTGCAAAGCGGCGAATACCCTTCGCGCAACCCGGCGCAAAACATGGCGGACCTGAAGGCGCAAATTGCCGCCAACGAAAAAGGCGTGCAGGAACTTCGCCGCATGGTCGAACAGTTTGGTCTGGACGTGGTGCAGGCTTACATGCGCCATGTGCAGGACAACGCCGAAGAATCGGTACGCCGCGTCATCACGCGCCTGAAAGACGGCGCATTCACTTTGTCGCTGGACAACGGCGCACAGATCCAGGTGGCGGTGCGCGTGAATGCCGCCGAGCGCACGGCCGAGATCGATTTCACCGGCACCAGCGCCCAGTTGCCAAACAATTTCAACGCCCCGCGCGCTGTGTGCATGGCAGCCGTCCTTTACGTGTTCCGCAGCCTGGTGGACGACGACATCCCCCTGAACGCGGGTTGCTTGAAGCCGCTGAAAGTCATCATTCCCCAGGGCTCCATGCTCAACCCCAACCCCCCGGCATCGGTGGTGGCGGGCAATGTGGAAACCTCCACCTGCATCACCAACGCGCTGTTTGGCGCTTTGGGCGTGATGGCGGGCAGCCAGCCGACCATGAACAACTTCACCTTTGGCAACGCTCGTGTGCAGTATTACGAAACCATTTCGGGTGGCAGCGGTGCGGGCGGGCGCTTTGATGCGCAAGGCCAGCTGGTGGGTGGTTTTGATGGCACTTCGGTGGTGCAGACGCACATGACCAATTCACGCCTGACCGACCCCGAGGTGCTGGAGTTCCGCTTTCCGGTGCGCTTGGAGAGTTATGCGATCCGCCAAGGCTCGGGCGGCGCCGGGCGTTGGCATGGCGGCGACGGCGGGGTGCGGCGCGTGCGCTTTCTGGAGCCGATGACGGCGGGCATTTTGTCCAACGGGCGCGTCCATCCGGCCTTTGGCATGGCGGGCGGTCTCAGTGGCTTGCCGGGCATCAACCGCGTGGTGCGCGCCGATGGCAGTGTGCAAGAGTTGGCGCACATTGGCCAGGTGGAGATGCAGGCGGGGGATTTGTTTGAGATCCACACGCCGGGCGGCGGTGGTTTTGGCAAGGCTTGAACGCCTGCGCAACGTCAAAAACCTCTGGCTAACGGCCATGCCTGCCGAATCGATCGAGCCGGCAGGCCGGGTGTGACAGCATTTTCAGTTTTTGGCAGGCGCGGTTTTGGCGCTGGCATCTGCCGGTTTTGCGGCTTTGGCCGCAGCCTTGTCGGCGCTCGCGTCCTTGGTGGCTGGCTTTGTCTCAGCCGTTTTGACGTTGTAAGCACTGCCTTGCACCCGCACACCTTGCTCGGACAAGCTGCTGGCCTTTTGGGGGCCTAAGCCTTTGACACGGCTGGTGGCATCCTCCCAATTCTTGAACGGGGCCTTTTTGCGCTCGTCCATCACCGCCTTGGTCAGAACTGGCCCCACGCCCTTGAGGGCGTCGAGCTCGACCTCGGTGGCCTTGTTCAAATCAATTTGCTGGGCCCAGGTCAGGCCCGCGAAGCTCAATGCCAGAAACACCCCTGCAATTTTTTTTAGCATGCCTGTTCTCCTTTGGTTGTCTGCAAAAATTTGCAGACCTTTATTTTGAGAACTTAAATGTTATTTTGAATACAGGGTAAACCCTTTTCGACCTGGGATGCTCAGAGTTCTTCGATTCGTCTGGGTGGGTAACTGTCCCAAGCCTGGCAGCCTGGGCAATGCCAGAAGTGCTCTTTGGCCTCAAAACCACATGCTGCACAGCGGTAACGGGCCAGGGGTTTGGTGGCATGTTCCAGGGCTTTTTGCACCGGTGCTGGCAATGCCTGTCCACTGGGCTGGACCCCATTGAGCCAGCGACTGGCAGCCATCAGGGACGGGTTTTTTTGAAGGTGGTCCAAGTAGCGCTGCATCGCCTTGGCCTGTGTGACCGGATCGGCGGGTGAAGGGTTGGCGCTCAAAGTCACGATGGCATCGAGGACATCAATGCCGGGCTGGCGCTGGTAATGCGCTTGGAGCAAGGCCAAGGCCTCATCGGATTTGCCACAGGCTTGGGCGGCCTGGGCCAAGCTCGCTGCTGCCAATGGGGCCGCTGTGTCATTGCGTTCAAACAAGACCGCCAAGCTTGCATAGGCGGGCGCAGCCTGTCCTTGGCTCAAAAGCAGCTGCCCTTGCAAAATGCGGGGCCGTGCCGCTTCGGAATGTTCTTTCAGGCTTTGTGCCAGCAGGGCCAAAGCTTTCTCGCTGTCCCCTTTTTGAACAGCTTCGCGTGCTTGCTCACATTGGTAATGCGCCAAACGGATGCCAAAGTTGGATTCGCCTGATTTTTCAAGCAATCGTGCCACCGCAGCAGCTTCAGGCCATTCGCGGGACCGTTCATAAATGGCCATGCGCGCCAGCCTGGCTTGTCCCTCATAAGCGGTGCCTTCGAGCTTGCGCAGTGCTTCTTCGGCGCGGTCGAGCAGGCCCGCTTTCAGGTAATCGAGTGCCAGGCCATGTTGCGCTCTTTGTCGGTCTGCGGTGCTGATGTCGGCCCGTTGCAACAAGTGTTCGTGGACCCTGACGGCCCGGTCGTATTCGCCACGGCGGCGAAATAAATTGCCCAAGGCAAAATGCAATTCCGAGGTGTCAGGGTCGTTTTGTACGGCCTCGATGAAAGCGTCGATGGCTTGGTCTTGTTGCTCATTGAGCAGGTAGTTCAAACCCTTGAAGTAAGCGCGAGGGGCTTGACGGTTGGCAATGCGCATCTGGCGCAAGTCCAGCCGAGAGGCGATCCAGCCCAAGGCAAAAGCAGCGGGTAAACCCAGCAAAATCCATGTCAGGTCAAACTCCATGGCTAGCCTCAGTTGTGGAAGAAGCCGCTTCGGTGGCGGGTTTGAGGCGGTGTTTGACAGCTTGCCGTTCACGCCACCAGCGTGGCACCATGCCCAAAACGCCAATCACAACACCCAGTGTGAATGCGGACAACACCACCAATACGGTGGGCGCAGACCAATGGGTGCCAAAAAAGAAATTCACACGGGTTTCTTGCTGATTGTTCAGCGCGAAAGCGAAAAGGGTAAAAAAAACAGCCGCCTTCAGTAGCCACTGAAGCAGCCGGAGCAGACGTTTCATGATTCGACCTTGGAAGCTGAAACCATTCTAAAGCCGCAATTTCAGGGGCAGGGCAAATAAAGGTCAACCCGCAGTGTCATGCAGTGAATAAAGACAAGGCCTTAGGCCTCAGACATGGGACTTGTCTGTACTTTGAGTCGCTGCCAAAGTGCCCGCATCCACGGCTTCCCTCAGGGCTTTGCCTGGTTTGAAGTGGGGGACCCGTTTTTCAGGAATCTGCACACTTTCCCCGGAGCGAGGGTTACGGCCAATGCGAGGTGGACGGCGGTTGATGGCAAAGCTGCCAAACCCGCGAATTTCGATGCGGTGGCCTTTGACCAAGGCATCGCTCATGGCTTCGAGCACCGTTTTGACGGCCAGTTCGGCGTCACGGTGGGTGAGCTGCGCAAAACGGGCAGCGAGTTCTTCAACCAGATCGGAACGTGTCATGTACGTTAGGCGTTGAGCGTAGAGCGTTGAGCGAAAAGGGGGTTCACCCTTGTACTTCGCTCAACGCCAAACTCTCAACGCTCAGCTTTCACTTCAGTTGTTGTCCAACTTGGCACGCAACAAAGCGCCCAGGCTGGTCGTGCCCGCATTTTCGCGTGACGACTGCTGAGACAAGGTGGCCATGGCTTCTTGCTGGTCAGCTTGGTCCTTGGCCTTGATCGACAACTGGATGTTGCGGGTCTTGCGGTCCACGTTCACCACGACTGCAGTGACTTCGTCGCCAACTTTGAGCACATGGCTGGCATCTTCCACGCGGTCACGCGAGATTTCGGACACACGCAGGTAACCGATGATGTCTTCGCCCAGGTCGATTTCAGCGCCCTTGGCATCCACAGTCTTGACCTTGCCGGTGACGATCTGGCCCTTGTCGTTGATGGAGGTGAAGGTGGTGAAAGGATCAGAGTCGAGCTGTTTGATGCCCAAGCTGATGCGCTCGCGGTCCACGTCCACAGCCAAGACCAAAGCCTCAACTTCTTGACCCTTCTTGAATTCGCGCACAGCGTTTTCGCCGGTTTCGTTCCAAGACAAGTCAGACAAGTGCACCAAACCGTCGATGCCGGCAGCCAAGCCCACGAACACGCCGAAGTCGGTGATCGACTTGATCGGGCCCTTGACGCGGTCGCCGCGCTTGGTGTTCTGAGCAAACTCTTGCCATGGGTTGGCACGGCACTGCTTCATGCCCAAGCTGATGCGGCGCTTGTCTTCGTCGATCTCGAGGACCATGACTTCGACTTCGTCACCCAAAGCAACGATCTTGGAAGGAGCCACGTTCTTGTTGGTCCAGTCCATTTCGGAGACGTGCACCAAGCCTTCGATGCCTGGCTCGAGTTCCACAAACGCGCCGTAGTCGGCGATGTTGGTGATCTTGCCGAACATGCGGGTGCTTTGTGGGTAGCGGCGGTTCACGCCCATCCATGGGTCGTCGCCCATTTGCTTCAGACCCAAGGACACGCGGTTTTTCTCGGTGTCGAACTTGAGGATCTTGGCGGTGATTTCTTGACCAGCCGTGACCACTTCGGAAGGGTGACGGACACGGCGCCATGCCATGTCGGTGATGTGCAACAGGCCGTCGATGCCGCCCAGGTCCACGAACGCACCGTATTCGGTGATGTTCTTGACCACACCGTGGACGATGGAGCCTTCGCGCAATGTTTCCATCAGCTTGGCGCGCTCTTCGCCCATGGAGGCTTCCACCACAGCGCGGCGTGACAACACGACGTTGTTGCGCTTGCGGTCGAGTTTGATGACCTTGAATTCCAGGGTCTTGTTCTCATAGGGTGACAGGTCTTTGGTAGGACGTGTGTCGACCAAAGAGCCGGGCAAGAAAGCGCGGATGCCGTTGACCAAAACAGTCAGGCCACCCTTGACTTTGCCGCTGGTCACGCCAGTGACGAATTCGCCGGATTCGAGGGCTTTTTCCAAAGACATCCAAGAAGCCAGACGCTTGGCGGTGTCACGCGACAAGATGGTGTCGCCGTAGCCGTTTTCGATGGAGCCAATGGCCACCGAGACAAAGTCGCCGACCTGGACTTCGACTTCACCCTGGTCGTTCTTGAACTCTTCGAGGGGCACGTAGGACTCGGACTTGAGACCGGCGTTGACCACAACGAAGTTGTGCTCGATGCGCACGACTTCAGCGGTGATGACTTCACCTGGGCGCATTTCGGTGCGCGTCAGTGATTCTTCAAATAGGGCGGCAAATGATTCAGACATGGTGTTTCCTCATCCACAAGTGCAGGACTGACGAGCGCGACATGCGTCGTTTCCAGGAGCTGACAGTGGCTATTGGTTTGCGGTGTGAGCCGCGGTTGGTTTTTAAAAAACCACCTGGCCAGTGTGCAAGCTGCACGATAAGAGCCGGGTGGAACTTTGGTTCAGCCTGCACAGGGCGGGCTGGGGTGGCTGTATTCGGTTGATGAACGTGTGTTGATTAACCGAAAACCTGCCGGCTTTGCCACCAGACCATCACTTGTTCCACCGAGGCTTCGATGGTCAAAGTGGAGTTGTCCAATTGCAAGGCATCTTGTGCGGGCTTGAGAGGCGCTGCGCTGCGGGACATGTCCCGGGCGTCGCGCGCTTCCAAGTCAGCGCGAAGAGCGTCGATGTTAGCTGAAAAACCCTTCAAAATCAATTGCTTATGCCGTCTTTCTGCCCTTTGTGTGGCACTGGCGGTCAAAAACACCTTCAATGGGGCGCTTGGAAAGATCACCGTGCCCATGTCGCGGCCGTCGGCCAAAAGGCCGGGCAGGCGCTGAAAGCTGTGTTGAAGTTCGAACAAAGCCTCCCGCACGGCGGGCAGCACCGAAACTTTGGAGGCGTTCATGCCCCCTTGTTCGCTGCGGATGGCGTCGGTCACATCCATGTTGCCCAGCAGCACTTGATCGCCATCAAAGCGCACCGGCAGGCTGCGGGCCAGTTTGGCAATCTCATCTTCGTCGGCAGTTTCCAGCGTCAGCCCAGCCAGCAAGGCCGCGTGGGCGGTCACGCGGTAGAGCGCGCCCGAGTCCAGGTAGTGGTAGCCCAATTGCGCAGCGACCCGGCTGGCCAGCGTGCCTTTGCCCGAAGCGGTGGGGCCGTCGATGCAGATCACCGGAATATTAGTAGCCGCTGTGTGCGCCACCGAGAACAGGGCTTCGAAGTAGTCGGGAAAGGTTTTGGCGACGCATTGGGGGTCTTCGATGCGCACCGGTACCTGGTCGGCGTTGAAGGCCGCGAGCGAAAAACACATGGCCACCCGGTGGTCGTCGTAGGTGTGGATGCTGGCGTGTTGCCACTTTCCTTCAGGCAGAGGATGGATCGTGATCCAGTCGGGGCCCTCTTCTACGGTGGCACCGAGCTTGCGGCTTTCGGCGGCCATGGCCACGATGCGGTCGGTTTCCTTCACGCGCCAGCTGGCGATGTTGCGCAGCGTGGTCGGGCCGTCGGCATACAGCGCCATCACGGCCAGCGTCATGGCGGCGTCGGGGATGTGGTTGCAGTCGAGCGTGATGCCTTTCAGGGGCCAAGCGCCGCGTTGGATTTCAAGCCAGTTGGGGCCGCTGGTGATGTGGGCACCCATTTGCGCGGCGGCGTCCATGAAGCGGATGTCGCCCTGGATGGAGTCTGCGCCCACGCCCTGGATGCGGATGCCCTTGCCTTGCGCGATGGCCCCCAAAGCGATGAAGTAGCTGGCCGAAGAGGCATCGGCTTCGACGTGGATGCTGCCTGGCGACTGGTAGCGGCTGCCCGCTGGAATGACAAAGCGCTCCCAACCTTGCCGTTCAACCGCGATGCCGTAGCGCGCCAGCAGGTTGAGCGTGATTTCGATGTAGGGTTTGCTGATCAGCTCACCGATCACTTCAATCGTGATGGCCCGGTCGGTGGCGGCCAATGGCAGGGCCATCAGCAAAGCGGTGAGGAACTGGCTGGACACATCGCCGCGCACAGGGATGGGTTTGTCCAGTTGCAGCTGGGGCTGGCCGATGCGCAAAGGGGGAAAGCCCGCCTTGCCCAAGTAGTCGATGGTGCAGCCGAGTTCGCGCAGAGCGTCCACCAAGTCGCCAATCGGACGTTCGTGCATGCGGGGCACGCCTTTGAGCGTGAAGTCACCACCCTGTACCGCCAATGCGGCCGTCAGTGGGCGCATGGCCGTGCCTGCGTTGCCCATGAAAAATTCGATCGCCTCGGCAGGCCAGACCCGACCACCCAAACCGTTGACGGTGACGGTGGTGCCTGCGACATCGACCCCGCAGCCCAGTTGGCGCAGCGCGGCCAGCATGACGCGGGTGTCGTCCGAGTCGAGCAAGTCGTGCACCACGGTCGTGCCTTGGCAAAGCGCTGAGAGCAGCAGCACGCGGTTGGAAATGCTTTTGGAGCCGGGCAGGTTGACAGTGCCGGATGCGCCTTGCAGCGGTGGAAGGTCAAGAAAGGCGGTGGAGAACATGGTTTTAAGGTGGAAGAACCTTCTGGGCCCGTATGTGGCGCACCTTTATGAAGGTTGGGTCTCGGAATCTTTGTGGCAGGAGTTGCCCGCTTGCAGCGTCCAAGCCGAGCGCACGCCACTGGCTTGCTCTATCAACTTTTGCAGCGTCGGGGTGTCATCTTGTTTAAGAGTGGTTTCGAACCGATCAAGTGCGCTGCGAAAGTGGGCGAGTTGGTTCAGCACTTCGGCGTGGTTAGCGCTCAGAATGTCGCGCCAGACGGCCGGGTCACTGGCGGCGATGCGCGAGAAATCCCGAAAACCCGGGCCCGCCATCTCCAAAAACGCCGCGCCTTGCGGCTGTGCGGTGAGCGCATTCACGGCTGCAAAAGCCAACAGGTGCGGCAGGTGGCTGACGGCCGCAAAGGTGGCGTCGTGTGCTTCGGGCGTCATGTCGCTCACATGGCTGCCGATGGCCGTCCAGACTTCGCTTGCCATTTTGATTTGGCGAACGCTGTTTTGCGGCAGGGGCGTGAGGATGGTTCGGCGCGCTTGGTAAAGGGTGGCTTCGGCATGCTCGATGCCCGCGACTTCTTTGCCCGCAATCGGGTGGGCCGGCACAAAACAGCTCAGGCGTTCACCCAAGTGGGTTTTGGCAGCGGCGATCACATCGCACTTGGTGGACCCGACATCCATCAGCAAGGCCTGCGGTGCCAGCGACTCGCGCAGCGCGGCAAAACTGCTGTGCATCGCACCCACGGGCACAGCCAGCAAAACGATGTCTGCGCCTTGAACGGCCTCTGCCAAGCTGGCACAGGCTTGGTCGATGACCTTCAAATCCAGTGCGCGTTGCCTGGTTTTTTCGGAGGCGCTGAACCCCGTGATGTGCTCCACCAGCCCAGCTTGGCGCAAAGCCAGCGCAAACGAGCCGCCCATCAGGCCGCACCCAATCAGGGCCAGTCGTTGAAACTTCACTGCGCGCTCACTCGGGCACAGGGTAGGAACCCAGCACCTTGTAGAAGGCGCACAGGCCTTGCAACTCTTGCAAGGCAGCAGCCACATGGGGCTCGCTGATGTGGCCTTGCAGGTCGATGTAGAAGTAATACTCCCACTGGCCCGATTTGGCAGGGCGCGATTCAAAGCGCGTCATCGATACGCCGTTGTTCTTGAGTGGCACCAACAAATCGTGCACGGCACCGGGGCGGTTGGGCACCGACACCACCAAGCTGGTGCAGTCCTTGCCAGACACCGGTGGCGTGGCCAGGGTTTGCGGCAATGCAATCACGGCAAATCGTGTGCGGTTGAAGGCCTCGTCCTGGATGGCGTGGTGCACGATGTGCAATCCAAACTGGCTGGCGGCACGTTCGCTGGCCAACGCGGCCCAAGCCGGGTTGGTGGCGGCCAAGCGAGCGCCTTCGGCGTTGCTGGACACGGCGCGGCGTTCTACATGCGGCAGATGCTTGGACAGCCAGCCCTGGCACTGAGCCAATGCTTGGGGGTGGGCCATCACAACCTCGATGCCTGCATCGGAGTTGAGTTGGCGCAGCAAATTGAAGCGCACTTGCAGGCTGACCTCGCCCACCACGTGCACGGGCGAACGCAAGAACAAATCGAGCGAGCGGGCCACCACGCCTTCGGTCGAGTTTTCCATGCCGACCACGCCATATTGGGCGGAGCCTGCAGCGGTGGCGTGGAAGACTTCGTCGAAGTTGGCGCAGTAAATCAGGTTGGCCGCACTGCCAAAAAACTCAATGGCCGCTTGTTCGCAAAACGTGCCTTGGGGCCCGAGCACCGCCACGCGCTGGGGCGCTTCGAGCGCCAAGCAGGCCGACATGATCTCGCGCCAAATCGAGGCCACATGTTCGTTTTTCAGGGGGCCGGGGTTGGCGTTGGTGATCTTGTCGATGACCTGTGCCACGCGGTCGGGGCGAAAGAAGGGCGAGCCTTCGGCGCGCTTGATCTCGCCGACTTGTTCGGCCACATGGGCGCGCTGGTTCAGCAGACTCAGCAGCTGTTTGTCCAGCGCATCAATCTGCACACGCAAAGCGCCCAAGGCATCCGACTGAATGGGTTGTTGGCTCATGTCTCTTTGTCTTTCTAGCGGCCTGTTGGGCAGATTTCAGGCCTGTGTTTTTTCAAATTCGCGCATGTAAGCCACCAAGGCTTGCACGCCTTCCAGCGGCATGGCGTTGTAAATGCTGGCACGCATGCCACCGACTGATTTGTGGCCTTTGAGCTGCAGCAAATTGGCCGCTTTGGCCCCAGCCAGAAAAGCATCATTGCGCGATTCGTCGCGCAAGAAAAAAGGCACGTTCATGCGCGAGCGGCAGTCTTTGGCGACACGGTTTTCGAACAGACTGGAGCTGTCAAAAAAGTCATAAAGCAGTTGGGCTTTGGCGATGTTGCGTTGTTCCATGGCCGCGATGCCGCCATTTTTTTTCAACCATTGAAACACCAAGCCAGCGATGTAGATGCTGTAGGTGGGTGGGGTGTTGTACATCGACTGGTTATCGGCCACCAGCTTGTAATCAAAAGCGCTGGGGCAATGCTGCAGGGCGTGGCCGATCAGGTCTTCGCGCACGATGACCAGGGTCAGGCCTGCTGGACCCAAATTTTTTTGCGCACCGCCAAAGGCCAGGCCCACGCGGGACCAGTCCACAGGACGCGAGGCCACATGCGAAGAAAAATCAACCACCAAAGGGGCGTCGCAGCCCAAGGCTTTCAGGTCCGGCAGCTCGTGAAACTCCACGCCGTGGATGGTTTCGTTGCTGCAGATGTGCACATAACGGCTGTCAGGGCCGATTTGCCAGTTCGCGGGAGAGGGCAGGGTGGTAAAGCCGTCGGCCTGTGCCGTGGCGACCACACGAGCCGTGCCGTATTTGCCCGCTTCCTTCAGAGACTTTTGGCTCCAGCTGCCCGTGAGCACAAAGTCCATGGCCCCGCCTTGCGACAGGTTTAGCGGCACGATGGCGTTTTCCGCCAAGCCGCCGCCTTGCATGAACAGAATCTTGAATTTAGTGGGCACCGCCAGCAGTTCTCGCAGGTCCGCTTCGGCCTGCTCGTAAATGCTGATGAACTCTTTGCCGCGGTGGCTCATCTCCATCACGCTCATTCCCGAGCCGTGCCAGTCGAGCATTTCTGCTGCAGCTTGTTGCAACACAGCCTCGGGCATCACGGCCGGACCTGCCGAAAAGTTGAAAGCGCGCCCCATCACTTATTCCGCTGCAGGCGCGCTGTCGTCCGTCGGTGCCTCGGCATCGCCCTCGGCGGCATTCGCGTCGTTTTCGACGATGCGTTGCAGGCCAGACAGCTTGGCACCTTCGTCCAGACCGATCAGCGTCACGCCTTGTGTGGCGCGGCCCAGCTCGCGGATTTCAGAAACGCGGGTGCGCACCAAAACACCGGTGTCGGTGATCAGCATGATCTCGTCGTCGGCATGCACCAGGGTGGCGGCCACGACTTTGCCGTTGCGCTCGGATTGCTGGATGGCGATCATGCCCTTGGTACCACGGCCGTGGCGGGTGTATTCGGTGATGCTGGTGCGCTTGCCGTAGCCGTTTTGTGTGGCGGTCAGCACGCTGGCTCGGGCTTTGACCTCGTCCGCCGGGGCGTCGGGGTTTTCTTGCTCCGACACCAGCATGGCGATCACACTTTGGTGGTCTTCGATCATCATGCCGCGCACACCGCGTGCGCTGCGACCCAATGGGCGCACATCGTTTTCGTCAAATCGCACGGCCTTGCCACCGTCGCTGAACAGCATCACATCGTGTTGACCGTCGGTCAGGGCCGCGCCGATCAAGAAGTCACCTTCATCCAGGTTGACGGCAATGATGCCGCCCTTGCGCGGGTTTGAAAATTCGTCCAGCGAGGTCTTCTTGACCGTGCCCATGGACGTGGCCATGAACACATACTGGTTGTCGGGGAAGGTGCGCGCTGCGCCGGTCAGGGCCAGCACCACGTTGATCTTTTCGCCTTCTTGTAGCGGGAACATGTTGACGATGGGGCGGCCGCGCGAGCCGCGGGAACCGGCAGGCACTTCCCAGACCTTGAGCCAATACAAACGGCCACGGTTGGAGAAGCACAGCAAATAATCGTGCGTGTTGGCGATGAAGAGCTGGTCGATCCAGTCGTCTTCTTTGGTGGCGGCAGCCTGTTTGCCACGGCCGCCACGCTTTTGTGCGCGGTATTCACCCAATGGCTGACTTTTGATGTAGCCACTGTGGCTGAGCGTGACCACCATGTCGGTGGGCGTGATCAGGTCTTCGGTCGACAGGTCTTGCGCGCTGTGCTCGATTTCGCTGCGGCGCGCGCCGATCTTGGTCTGGCCAAATTCCTGACGCACGGTGCCCAATTCGTCGCCAATGATGGTGGACACGCGCTCGGGCTTGGCCAAGATATCCAACAGGTCTTCGATCTCGGACATGACCTCTTTGTATTCGGCCACGATCTTGTCTTGCTCCAGGCCGGTCAGGCGCTGCAGACGCATCTGCAAAATCTCTTGCGCTTGCGTGTCGGACAGGCGGTACAAGCCGTCTTGGCCCAAACCGTATTCACGCTCCAGTCCTTCGGGGCGGTAGTCGTCGGCGTTCACCACCGAGCCATCGTCGCGGGCGCGGGTCAGCATGGTGCGCACCATCTGGCTGTCCCAGGCGCGGGTCATCAGCTCGGCCTTGGCCACAGGTGGTGTGGGCGCGCCACGGATGATGGCGATGAAGTCGTCGATGTTGGCCAAAGCCACGGCCAGGCCTTCCAGCACATGGCCACGGTCGCGTGCTTTGCGCAGCTCGAACACGGTGCGGCGTGTCACCACTTCGCGGCGGTGCTGCAAGAAGACCTGGATCAGGTCTTTCAGGTTGCACAGCTTGGGCTGGCCGTCGATCAAGGCCACCATGTTCATGCCGAAGGTGTCTTGCAGCTGGGTCTGTTTGTACAGGTTGTTCAGCACCACCTCGGGCACTGCGCCACGTTTGAGTTCGATCACCAGGCGCATGCCAGATTTGTCGGACTCGTCCTGGATGTGGCTGATGTCTTCGATCTTCTTTTCGTGCACCAGCTCGGCCATGCGCTCTTGCAGGGTTTTTTTGTTGACCTGGTAGGGCAGCTCGTCGACCACGATGCACTGGCGTTGGCCTTTGTCGATGTCTTCAAAGTGGCACTTGGCGCGCATGACCACGCGGCCACGCCCGGTGCGGTAGCCATCCTTGACGCCGGTCATGCCATAAATGATGGCGCCTGTCGGGAAGTCTGGTGCGGGCACGATTTCCATCAGCTCATCAATCGAGGCTTCGGGGTTGCGCAGCAAATGCAGGCAAGCGTCCACCACCTCGTTCAGGTTGTGCGGCGGGATGTTGGTGGCCATGCCCACGGCAATGCCACCCGAGCCGTTGATCAGCAAGTTGGGCAGGCGCGAAGGCAGCACCAGGGGTTCTTTTTCAGAGCCGTCGTAGTTGGGGCCAAAGTCGACGGTGTCCTTGTCGATGTCGCCCAGCATTTCATGTGCGATCTTGGCCAAGCGGATTTCGGTGTACCGCATCGCGGCTGCGTTGTCGCCGTCCACCGAGCCGAAGTTGCCCTGGCCGTCGACCAACATGTGGCGCATCGAGAAGTCTTGCGCCATGCGCACGATGGTGTCGTAGACCGACTGGTCGCCGTGCGGGTGGTATTTACCGATCACGTCACCCACGATACGGGCCGATTTCTTGTAAGGCCGATTCCAGTCGTTGTTCAGCTCGTGCATGGCGAACAACACACGGCGGTGCACGGGCTTAAGGCCGTCACGGGCATCGGGCAGGGCACGACCGACGATCACGCTCATGGCGTAATCGAGGTAGCTGCGCCGCATTTCCTCTTCCAGACTGATGGGCAGTGTTTCTTTAGCGAACTGAGTCATATGTAAGAGGAAAAGTAACGCGATGTAAACCGCTCATTTTAAGTGCATGACAGTGTAGTTTCGTTGCAACATTTATGAACGTTTTCCACTAATGCTTTTATCGTCTGTTCAGCATTTCACAGAAGTCACCATCGTCTATGGCACAATAAATCCCAACGCAGCAAGTGACGGTCATTTGCTGTGTCTTTTTTACGCAGCGAGTCTGCGGCTTTATCCCTCAAAAGGAAGACCATGAAGAAACTCAACAAAGTGGCGATGTTGTTTGCCACCGCAGCTCTCGCATCCGCAGCCGGCGCTCAAACCGTTGACAACTGGCGCAACGGCTCTGGCGACTTGGTGTGGAAAAACGGCACCAACGAACTGTGCTGGCGCGATGCCAACTGGACACCTGCAACAGCAGCCGTTGGTTGCGACGGTGCCATCGTGGCTCCCAAGGCTGCACCGGCTCCAGCCGCCCCTGCACCAGCCGCAGCACCTGCACCAGCACCTGCTCGTATTGCTGCACCAGCGCCTGCACCTGCACCTGCACCAAGACCAGCTCCCGCTCCAGCTGCTGCCACCAAGGTGACTTACGCAGCTGACGCCTTCTTCGACTTCGACAAAGCCGTGTTGAAAGCCGAAGGCAAAGCCAAGCTCGACGACCTGGTCGGCAAAGTCAAGGGCGTGAACCTGGAAGTCATCATCGCTGTGGGTCACACAGACTCCGTGGGCTCCGATGCTTACAACCAGAAGTTGTCTGTCAAGCGTTCCGACGCTGTCAAGGCCTATTTGGTGTCCAAAGGCATCGAAAAGAACCGCGTTTACACCGAAGGCAAGGGCGAGAAGCAGCCAGTTGCTGACAACAAGACTTCTGCCGGCCGCGCCAAAAACCGCCGTGTGGAAATCGAAGTCGTGGGCACACGCGCCAACTGATCCTTCGCGGTCTCCGAAAAGCCCCAGCAATGGGGCTTTTTTTCGCCCTGACTTTTCTGAGTGAGTCGCTATCACCGACAATTCATTTCATGAATCCAAGCACATCCAATGTTGATCCAGCCGAATTGGCCAAATTTTCTGATCTGGCCCACCGCTGGTGGGACCCTGAAAGCGAGTTCCGTCCCCTGCACCAAATCAACCCCTTGCGTCTGGAATGGATTCACGCCCTGGTCCCCCTCACGGGTTTGAATGTGCTGGACGTTGGTTGCGGCGGTGGAATATTGGCAGATGCCATGGCCCGTAAAGGTGCTCAAGTGTTGGGCATTGACCTGGCCACCAAATCTCTGAAAGTGGCCCAATTGCATGCTCTGGAGGCGGGCACCCAAGGTGTGCAGTACCGTGAAGTCAGTGCCGAGGCCTTGGCAACAGAAAAATTCGAGCAGTTTGATGTGGTCACCTGCATGGAGATGTTGGAACACGTGCCTGATCCGGCTTCGGTGGTCAAAGCCTGTGCCCAAATGGTCAAACCCGGGGGCTGGGTGTTTTTTTCGACGCTCAACCGCAATCCCAAATCCTTTTTGTTCGCGATTGTGGGTGCTGAGTACATCCTCAAGTTGCTGCCCAAGGGCACACACGAATTTGCCCGCTTGATCAAGCCCAGCGAATTGACCACATGGGCGCGTGAAGCCGGGCTGGACGCCCAAGGCTTCAAGGGCATGGAATACAACCCGTTCACCAAACGTTATTGGCTCAGCCAGGACACCAGCGTGAACTACTTGCTGGCTTGCAGGAAAGCCTGACATGTTCCACAACACACAAGCCGTCTTGTTTGATTTGGACGGCACCTTGATTGACAGTGCGCCTGATTTGGGGGCTGCGGTGGACAAAATGCGGGTTGACCGTGGCTTGTCTTCTTTCCCTTTAGAGCATTACCGCCACATGGCCGGGGCCGGTGCAAGAGGCATGCTGGGTATTGGCTTTGACATGACGCCCGATCACCCTGACTTTGAGGCCATGAAGGAAGAGTTTTTCGTCAATTACGAGCGCTGCATGACAGAGCGCACCCGCATTTTTGACGGTGTGGTTGACCTGATTGCCAACCTGGTAGCGCAAGGCATGCCTTGGGGTGTGGTGACCAACAAGTCCAGCCGTTTCACCGATCCCTTGACGGCCGCAATGCCGCTCTTCAAGACGGCTGGTGCGATGGTCAGTGGCAACACCACGCCGCACGCCAAGCCGCACCCTGAGCCCTTGTTTGAAGCGGCACGCCGTTTGTCGGTGGATCCTTCAAGATGTGTTTATGTGGGGGATGATGAACGTGACATCGTTGCAGGCCTGGCCGCTGGCATGGGCACCGTGGCGGCCACCTATGGATATTTGGGCCAACAGACCGATATTTCACGTTGGAACGCCCATTTGCACATTGATTCTCCGATGGACCTCTTGAAATTCCTCCAGAGCGCCTAAAATAGGTCCTTCAGGGGCTGCACTGGTTTCGACATGGGTTCGGACGCGTGGCAGGGCATGTCGAGGTTCTGATCCTCGTTAATCTTCGGAAAAAAAACTAACTGCAAACGACGAACGTTTCGCACTCG
>JAIXOX010000143.1 GCA_027486555.1 Comamonadaceae bacterium | reverse complement strand
TCGTGGGTGCCGTGTTGGGTCTGTGGTTGTCAGGTCAGCCTTTGTCGGTGGCCGCCCTGGTCGGCTTCATTACGCTGGCGGGCATTTCGGTGCGCAACGGCATTTTGAAAGTTAGCCACTACATCAACCTCATGCGCTTTGAAGGGGAGGCCTTCACCAAGCCCATGATCTTGCGCGGTTCGCTGGAGCGTCTGAGCCCGGTGTTGATGACGGCCTTAGTGACTGCCTTCGCATTGGCACCATTGCTCTTCGAGGCCGAACGCCCCGGCACCGAAATTTTGCACCCGGTCGCCGTGGTGATTTTCTCGGGCTTGATCAGCTCTACGCTGCTCGACACCTTTCTGACGCCTGCCATGTTTTGGCTCTTTGGCCGCAAACCTGCCGAGGCGCTTTTGCAAGACAAAGATGCTGAAGCGTTCTGACAGATCACGCGCTACCTCCACCATAAACTCAAAAGGAAATCTCATGAAACTTCGTACTTTCTTAATCACCTCGTCGCTGGTCCTGGGCGGACTTGCCTGGGCTGGTCCCAACGATGGTGATCACAAACCCGTGCACGGTGGTGTTCTAACCACTGTCAAGGATATCGACTATGAATTGGTTGCCTCGCCCACGACTCTGCGTCTGTACGTGCGTGACCACGGCAAAGCAGTCGATGCGTCGAAGGCCTCGGCTAAATTGACACTGCTCACTGGCGCTGAAAAGCAAGAGGTCGACCTCAAGCCCGCCGGAGACAAGTTAGAAGCTACCGGCAGCTTCAAGGTTGGTCCGGGCACCAAGGTCGCGGCCATCTTGACGGTCGCGGGTAAGCCAACGACGGCACGTTTCATCATCAAGTGAAACTGCTAGCCCCATGAGCAGCACGTACGGTGGGCACACCGGTCCATTCCCAACCAGATCAAGCACCGGGTGGGTCTTGCTATCCGCTGCCTGGGCGGCCGCACTGGTGTCGACTTTTGCCGCGCTGTTCATCGGCGAAGTGATGGGCATGACCCCCTGCCAGCTCTGCTGGTACCAGCGCATCCTGATGTTTCCGCTGGCGGTGATGTTGGGCATGGCGGCCTACTGTAACGACCGCCGCGGAGCGGTCTATTCATTGCCGTTTGCAATGGGTGGCATAGCACTGGCTAGCTACCACAGCGCGCTCGTTGCAGGCTGGGTACCGCAGTGGTGGATTCCCTGCGGCGCCGGCCCATCCTGCAGCGATCAGAAGCTGGTGATCCTCGGCGACATTCAGATTCCGTGGCTGTCACTTCTGGCTTTTGCCGCAATCGCGGTTCTACTGCTCGTCTACCTGAAAAAATCCGCACATGAAAACCAATAAAGTGGCTGTCGCTGGCATCCTGCTCTTCGTTGTTGCCGCGTTTGCTCTGGGGGTGAGCCTGTATCGCAAACACGTTCACAGCGCCCAGGATCAGACAGTCAGCGCCGAGCAGACTCGCCTCGTGCGCATGCACTCGCCGACTTCCACCTGCGCGGCTGGCACTGGCCGGCCTTCAACATCGCCGATATGGCCATCGTGGTCGCAGCCATCGCGCTAGTGCTCCAGTCGCTGATGAGCGTCGAGAACTACGTCACAGCAAAAAATTCTCGGTGACCTGAGGCGACCCGGAAACTTTAACTCGGACACAGCGCGGGGGCAGGCTGCACAAGCGCGCCAGGGGCCATCGATGGACCTGACGCTACATTGCGAATAGGACGGGTCAGGGAAAAACGGGGGCAAGACCATGTCGCAGCTTGACTCAAGGAGTCGTCGTTAAAACAAGTACCTGACCCAAACCCAGCTCGCTGAACGCTGGGTGTTGACGTATTAGCTTTCTTACATCTGTTTGTTGGTGTACTTTCTCCATTGAGGGGCAAGACATGAACACTGTGTTTCGACGATAGTCCCCAGACCTTCCGTGCGGTTCACGATCGAGGGTTATGAAGCAGCCAAGCGGCCTCGGCCTCCCGGCGGGCGACGAGTCCCGGGAGCACTTTCCCGCCGCCAAAAACCCATCGGCGCAGTTCCGTGCCGGCCGCTAACCAGTCGCGCTGGTTTATTCGTCGCCGCAGTGTGGAGGTCTGTAAACGCCCTGCTCCTAAATTAAAAGTGAAGTCAACGATCGCCGCCAAACGCGAATCGGGCTCAGTCGCCAAGACCGGACAATACCGGAGCGTGGCGTTCGCAGCGGTCATCAGGTCATGCGCCAGATAGACATCACCTTCTTCCACAGAGATCGGTGGATGCTTCGGATCACACAGACGACCGTAGCCAATCGTCCAATAGCCAGCTGGACAGATATACGGATGGGCGCGCCCAGGATCAGCCTTTGGAACGCGATGAAACCCTTCGAAGCGCTTGGCCAGATCGATAGCCAATTTCGGCACTTCGATCACGATCGAGCCCGATCGAAAACACGCCCGAGGAACCAGAAGTTGAGCACGCCAGCCCAAAGCGCCTGATCGGCCTCAGTCCAGGCATGCAAGATGGCCTCGCCCCAGGCAGCACCAGCCGTCACTGCGGCGGCGAACGCTGCTGTCTTGGCAGCGCAGTACAGGCCCATGAACCAGTAGGTGATGACGGGGCGAACGCTCGCAGAAAGAGCGTCGACCCAGTTCACCCCAGAAGGACGCCCCTGAGCGGTCACCGCCTCGCGTAGCGCCTCGATAGCGCCGACATTCCAAGCGGCTTCGGCCGCCGCACCGATCTCGGCCATATGCTGGGCACCGCGTAACTTCTCGAACTCCAGCGCCTTGTCCTGCATGGCGAGTTCGTGCCCGCGCTCGCCCTTTCGGTCGAGCCACTTCAGGATCTCGGGAGCCAAGCGAAAGGCGCCTCCGAGAAGGCCTCCGAGCAGCGTCTCGATCATTGGGAGCCTCCCATCAGCTTGAGCTTGATAGCGGCGCCGACCAGCAGACAGGCCAGAATGCCCGTGGTCACCACCCGGATGGCTGTCTGCCAAGCCGTATGTCTGGCATCTCGCCAGGCATCAAGGAGCCCACGCAGTTCGCGGATGTCGCGCGCCGCATGGCCGTTTTCCAGGCCCAGATGGGCCAGACATCTTTCTGCACCTCGTTCGGCGGCACGCGTCAATAGTTCATCAAGGTCCTCCTGGCGCATGCTGAGGATCAATGGATGCTGGGTTTCATCGGTCAAGGTTTTCTCCAAAAAGAAAAAGCCCGCGCTAGCGTGAACCAGGCGGGCCGGAACAAGAAATTTCTTGGTACTAGGCAGCGACTACCGGAATGGGGAACGGCTTTGCCTTATGGCTGCCATCTGCTGGGGTCGGATGCACAAAACCGAACACATCCTTGCGGGCATCCGGGAGGTCTCCCTCGATGTAGACCGGAACTAGCCCGGTGAGGAACTCAATTCCTGCCGCGAAAATTGGCAGTGCATCTGAATATGCGTTGTTGCACGACACCTCCCACAGTGGCCCCTCCAAGAACATGCAGGCTCCTTTGCAGATTTGGAGCATTGGACAGTTCGGACATTCAGATCGATGCGACCAATGGGTAGCGGTTCGGAGGGCCACCTGATCGAGTTGGCTGGTGTGCCCAATGCGGTGAGATTCACCATTCGGAGCCAAAGCAGTGGCGCTGACGTTCTGACACGTAAGCACATTACCCTTGAGGTCCACGGCAATGGAGTCATGCCGATCCATGCCGCACTTTTGTCCCAGGCTGGATGCCGGCCTTTTGAACCTCAGCGAATTGACGAAGGACGTCACCCGATCCCGAACGCTTGCAATGCGGTCGGCCTTTCCATTCCGGATGTCGTGAAAAGCTTGGCGTCTGAATGAATGGAATTCTTCAGGTCGAAGCGATTGGCTGATGCCGCCTGAGTCATAGGCATCCACAAAACCGCCCTCCCCGATATGCACATCGGAGTCGCCAGTCAGTTCGACAAAAAAAGACTGGATGGCTGCTCTTGACTGGTTTTCACGATTGAGCATCGCGTTGAAGCTGAAACGCTCTTTCGGAGCCAATCGACGGTACAGGTCGAGGATGGCCGCCCTGGAATCTGGCTCTGCCAATGGGTCAGGACCACGCACATGCTGGCCAGGCCCATCGTGCGAGACGCTGACGGTGAAACCCAGGTCATCAAGCCACTGGTTGGTCGACGGACTCAGAAGAGATCCGTTGGTGATCACAGAGAACCTAGCCTCAGGATATTTCTCTCGTAAGGCCTGTGCTAAAGGTCGGAGCGTCTTGATGTAGACCAGCGGCTCTCCACCCCAGAATTCGATGGCCTCTGGCGGACTCATGACCCAGTCCTTCAGTGAAGCAAGAAAGCCATCGACATCCTCCGGGTTCGTGTCCACATTGCGGGCCACGAAACGCTGAGAACAGTATTCGCAGGCGTAATTGCATGACAAGCCGAGTGAGATTTTGAGAACGCGCGGGGACGTTTTACCCAAGGGAGTGTCCTTGCTCGTCACCGGCGCAGACGCTGGAGTGCTCCGCAGTGATGCATCGACCGTACGAACCAGCGATTGCCCGTGAAGGTCGGTCAAGCTGGAATCCGAATTGTCGTAGTGCAGTGGCACCACCTCATCCGTGCGTGGATCGACCGTGGTGATCAGGAATTTAGCCATTGTGTCTTTCCACCTTGATGTTGAGAAGTACCTGCATGAAGGGCGCATCTCCCATGTAGGTTTTTTGAAAATGAACGGCACGTGCATCAAATGCCACGAGTAATCCCCTGTGAGGCTGTATCCAGTACTTGGCGTGTGTTTCCCACGGCATCAAGCATTTGCCAAAGCCCGAGGAGCGCCAGTCTGGATTGCAGATGGCAAAGGCATTCGCCCCGTATCGATTCACCTGCTCTTGCAAGTCTTTTGAAGGTTCCAGTTCAGGACCATTGGGGAAATACACCGCCTGCAAGTGGCACTCATCCTCATCCGAGTGAGGCATGATTTCCAAACCTGCGGTACGAACAACTTCCCGTCCTTGCAGGTGGGTGACCCGCCATCAACCAAGCGGAGCATGTAGTAATACGGGGTCGGCGCCTGGTCGCCGCAGTTGTAGTAATCAGCAGTGTTCGCCACGCAATTAGGTGCGCCTTGCCAGCCCGAAGTCGGGTTACTACTTCGGAAGCAATTGCTGACAGCATTGAAGAAGTAGTCGTGCAGCCACCCGTAGTTGGCAGTCCACAACGAGCCGCCGTTGTTCATGTACATGTCCCAGTTCCCGTCGGACTTCAAAAAGCCCATGAGATTGCTGTTCACATGCAGCGAGCGAGTCACATTGTCCGTGTCCTGCATCGTGATCGTCGGGGCGGTGTTCTGAATCGTCAGGTTCCCAGTCATCGTGTCGCCCGACTTGGCCACTCGGCTGGACAGATCAATGTTGACTGTGGCGTTGCCAGCGGCATCGGGGCCGGCGCCATTGACGGAGCGCACAAAAGCAGCCGAGTCATACCCGTCCAACTTATCGGCATCGGCTGCCTTGGCCGTGATGCCGAGATACGTCGTGTTGTGGTTGTGCGTGCTCGATGCGAAGGCGCTGGCGTGCTGGCCGTCCAGCAAGTCGGCATCGAGTCCAGTCCCGGCGCCGTCGACGGTGAGAAGCTTGGCCAGTACATCGGCTGCGGTGTAAGAAGCCGCATTGAGCTTGGCCGCGAACTGGGCATCAATTCCGCTGGACAAGTCCATGATGAAACGCCAGTTGTCGGGGTTGACTCCGATCAACTGGTAGAGCTTCAACTGATCCGTTCGGTAGCACAGCATCCCCACCTGAAGATTGGTGGTCGGGTAGGTGGTGCCGCTGTGGCAGGAGATCGCCGTCTTGTCGTTGTTCAGGATCTCAATCAACGAATCCGAGAGCGTTCTGGACGATGGAATGTCGGTGAAGCTTTGCATCTAGTACCCCTGTGCAATCCAAGTGAAGGAGCCGGTCAATCTCGTGCCGGAACTGTTTTCGAGGACGGCGATAAAGCCGGAAGTGGTGACTGCACCCAGCAGCCGAGGGATGGCGACTGTCGTGCCACCCTTGTGGGTCGTGGTCACCTCGGGCGGGACACGAAAGTTGCGGGAAAAATAGATTGCGGCACCCGCAGCGGCATCGGTGATCTGGGCAGTGCCCCGGTCAAAGATGTCAGGCACATCGACTGTCACCCGCAATGCGTCAATGAAGCCGCGATCAGAGTTGCGCGAGTTCAAGATGGCTCGAAACAGCGCGCGCCTGTAGGTGTACCGTCGCACCGGTACCGAGTGCTCCGGTTTGGATGACGGCCAGCAGGCCGTTGTGCATCGCCAGTGAAATCCAGCCGGTGGTGGCGGTGCCTGCAGCCTGACTGGCCGGATCCAGCGTGGCCAAGATGGCCAGCAATTCGCTGCCCTTTGCATTGGGAAACATGTGTGTTCTCCTTGAGTGTTAGGGCGTTCAGCGCGCGCCCACCCGTACAGGAGACGGGCTCCAAAGGCTGCTGCGGCTGAGCCCCAGGCGGCTCGGGAGAGAACAATGCGTGATCCGTACGACCTTCTGGTGATCGGCGCCGGAACTGCGGCGATGGTGGCCTCGATGCGCGTAAGGGCCGCGGGCTGGCGCGTCGCCGTCGTTGACTCTCGGCCGCTCGGCGGCACCTGTGCGCTGCGTGGCTGCGACCCCAAGAAGATGCTCGTCGCGGGAGCCTCCGCTGTCGCCCACGCCGAGCGCATGAAGGGTAAAGGCGTCGCCGGAGACTTGCGCGTGAACTGGCGCGACCTCATGGCGTTCAAGCGGTCCTTCACCGACCCTGTGCCGGGGAAGAACGAGGCGCGTTACGCGGACAAAGGAATCGACGCTTACCGCGGCCACGCCCGCTTCACGGGGTCGGACACGGTTGACGTTCAAGGCGTCGGCGAACTGCGTGCCAAGCGTTTCCTGATCGCGTCGGGCGCGGAGCCCGTCAGGCTCGGCATACCCGGTGAGGAGCACTTGGTGGACAGCGAGGGCTTCCTTGCCTTGGAGAGCCTGCCAAAGCGAATCTTGATGGTCGGCGGTGGCTATGTGGCTGCCGAGTTTTCCCACATCGCCGCTGTGGCGGGGGCGTGCGTGACCATACTCCAGCATGGCGAGCGGATGCTCAAAGGCTTCGACCCAGACTTAGTCGGCTGGCTGATGCCGGCGTTCCAGGAACTCGGCATCGAGGTCAGGACGTCGACTTCCGTAGATGCCATCGAGAAGACCAACGAAGGCTTTCGCGTGAGGGCGTCCAGCGCAGGCGCGCCCCTTGCCTTCGACGTCGATCTCGTCGTGCACGCCGCCGGGCGAGCGCCGCGCTTTGACGAGTTGAACGTCCAAGCCGCAGGCGTCGACGTCGAAAACGGGAAGCTCAAGCTCAACGAATTTCTACAGAGCGTGTCGAACCCGGCGGTCTACGCTGCCGGCGATGCCGCCCAGTGCGGCCCACCACTCACGCCAGTTTCAAGTTACGACGCCAAAGTGCTCGCCGCCAACATGCTGCAAGGCAACCACCGACAAACAGACTACCGCGGAGTGCCTAGCGTCGCTTTCACGCTGCCGCCAATTGCTTCGGTCGGGGTAAGCGAAGAGCAAGCTCGCCGCAAAGGCATGAAGTTCCGGATCAAATGCGAGCTTGTCCCGACCTGGTTCACAGCGCGCCAAGCCGCCGAGAACGTCTACGGCTACAAGGTGCTGGTTGACGAAACGACCGATCTGATCCTCGGCGCCCACTTGGTCGGACCGCGCGTTGACGAGGTCAGTCCCACTGAGAGAAATCGGGCTATCTGAGAGAACCGAGCGCAGAACCGGCCCGATGACCTGGAGAGCGAAGTCCGCAGGATTCCGCATCAACCCGCAACAAATACGGGGCAACACGCACGATCGGACAAGAAAAAACCCCAGCTCAGACGAGTTGGGGTTTTGGATATGGTGGTGGGGTGCTACCAGAGGGCAAACGAACTGGGAATAGCAATCCCCGGTCCTGACTAGGCACAGCTAGGTAGTGCGAAATCGCTCGTCGTTTTCCAGTGACAACCTGCAAATTCAAGCCCCAATTTTGTTGGTTTGCGGACGGCGGTTCAAATCCGTAAAACACTATTGAAACAGCGACCACAGACTTCAATTTTCCATTCAGCCCTGCTTGCCGGGCAGACCCCCCGCCTTGTTGACAACACCCCGCTCTTCTGATATCTTTAAGATATCTAACTTCAAAGGAGCCAGAAATGAAAGCTGCAGCAGCCCAGATCGCTTTTCGTTATCGCCCGCAAGACAGCGCAACTGGCGTGACCCGCACAACGACCAAACGTCTGGCTGATGTATTGGGTGTTGACGAAACGCAAGTGATTCACCTAGCGCTGCATGAGCTGGCCACCAAGTTCCTGCCTCAATACGAGGCAGATGAGGGAGCTTTGACCAAAGCCCATCTCAATCAAGTTAAAAAATCAGCCCCCAAGGCCAAAGGCGGCACTGTCCGCAGCAGTCTGTTTGAATTGGAAAACGCCTGATGCGCTGGTGGCCGGAACCCACGGCTGGCGAAATCGTCTGGTGCCATTTCCCTGACAACATTCACCCCAAACCAAAGCCACGCCCCGGCCTCATTGTTTCGACCAAGGAAGACGACGAAGGCATGATTTTCGTTAGCGTGGCGTATGGGACCAGCCAAAAGACGGACCGTCTCTACAGCGGGGAATTCAGAATCGCAAAGAGCGAGCAACCCAGTGCATATACCAGCGCCGGTTTGAGCTACGACACCAAATTCGACCTGAGAAACGTTCTTGAGCTCCCGTTCAACGACGCCTACTTCTCGGTCCCACCGCATGCGCCATACGGCCAAATCCCAAAACTTGGAACTCTGCATCCGAGCATGGTCCGGATTGCCGCCACCGCTTTTGCGGCAGCAAGTAAATAAAGGCAGTTATGGCTATCACCGCTAGGTCAGGTGGTGACACGTCGGGCAAGAATCGCAAAAATGCATGGAATTTCAATGAAAAAGCCTACATGTCAGCAACTGCCACACTATTTACGCCTCCCCTAAGGGGTGCCACAGCGCACCTTGCGGACGAGTTGCAGGCAGGCCGTGTCTATCGGCGGGAGGATCTCGCTCGCCTGAGTAATGCAGTTGATCGGCATCTGCGCGAACTGGTGTCCACAGGCGTACTCAAAAAACTGGCTCAGGGGCTTTACTACGCACCCAAGCAATCGAACTTTGGTCCCTTGCCACCCACTGACGAACAAGTGGTGAGAGTGTTTCTGCGTGACAAGGACTTTTTGGTGTTTTCTCCGTCGTCATACAACACTGTGGGCCTAGGCACCACCCAGCTGTACAACAGCACACTGGTCTACAACCACAAACGTCATGGCGTTTTCAAACTGGGCAACCGACAATTTGATTTCCGAGTGAAGCCACGCTTTCCCAAAAAACTGACGCCCGAATTCCTGTACGTAGACCTGCTGAACAACTTAGGCGAATTGGCCGAAGACCATGACGCGGTGCTCAGCCAGGCCCGTAACAAGCTGATGTCTTTTAATCAACCCCGACTCCAAGCGGCATTAGGCAACTACGGCAACATGGCCACTCGCAAACAGGTTAGGGAGTGGATCGGCGGCTGAATTTCTTCACGAACGACGTGACTTCGATCAATAGATTGCGGTTGTCGAAAACGACCGTGCGCTCGCCCCCATGTTGGTCGATAGAGACTGCTGGATCACATGCGCGGCCTCTGGTGACTCCAGGCATGCTATGAGCTAGAATGAAAATTCACTTGAGTTTTTGCGTTTTTTACGCCAGAATAGCTTTTATTTTTTGATTGGAGCAAAGAATGCTGGTCGAATTTCGGGTTGCCAACTTCCGCTCAATCCGCGAGGAGCAGTGCCTGAGCTTCGCTGCATCGAACGATAAATCGCACGAAGACACCCACTGTCTGGAGACCGGTAGGCCAGGACTTTCTAGGCTCCTGCGATCGGCGGTGATCTATGGTGCCAATGCCAGCGGCAAGAGCAACATGATTTTTGCCTTGATGACGATGCAACAGCTCGTCCTCAACTCAACGCGGTTGCTTGAGTCCCAATTCAGGGAGCAGTTCACACCCTTTCTGCTTGATAGCGATTCCCGCCAGGCACCAACCCAGTTCGAGATAACAGTTGTCATCGGTGACCTGCGTTATCAGTACGGATTCAGTTTTGACGTCGATCGGATCCAAAGCGAATGGTTACTTGTATATGAGTCGAGTAAAGCCCAGCGATGGTTCGAATACCACTACAACCCAGAAACCCGTGAAAACGACTGGCAGCCGTTCTCGGTGCACTTCAAAGGCGAAAAGAAGGGGCAGCGAGAACTATGGAAGGCAAATACAAGTGCTCGTTCACTCTTTCTCACCCAGGCTTCGCAGTCCAACAGTCTTCAATTGCAGCCTCTCTTCAATTGGTTTGCCAATGACCTGATCGTTTTTCCTGCTCAAGCACCTTTTAACCTCATGCCGACGTTGCAGCGCTTGGATGAGCCACATTACAAAGAATGGGTTCTTCGCCTGATGAACGCTGCCGACATTCACATCAGTGACATTCGGGTTGAAAAACGAAAAGGACAACAGATTGAATTCAGGCTGGAACCTGGAAAAAGCCCCGAATTTCAATCATTCGATGGCGAAATGCCTGTCATTGAATTTGGACACAAAACCAGTGATGGGCAAGAACAGTGGTTTGATGCCAGGTTTGAGTCTTTTGGAACTCTACGACTGCTGGGTTACGCGGCACCGCTGCTCGATGCGCTTGAAAATGGGAAGCTCATCGTAGTCGACGAATTCGATACCAGCCTGCACCCACTTCTGACCCGCTACATCCTGCGAATGTTGCACAGCCCACTGCTATCGACAAAGGGTGCGCAGATGTGGATGACCACGCATGACACTTCTCTGCTAGATCCCCATCTTTTGCGGCGCGACCAGGTTTGGTTTGTCGAGAAAAAGAAGGACCAAAGCACAGAGTTATACGCACTGATGGAATTCAGCCCACGGAAAAACGAAGCTATCGAGCGTGGCTACCTTCAGGGACGTTACGGCGCCATTCCTTTCCTCAGCGATTTTCTTTTCTGAGAGGCCGGTATGCAGGAAAAAAACGCAAAACGCGGACGGCTCGCGAAGGAACGCGCAAAGGCAGAGCGCAAGAAAGCCGGACGCCGCGAAACTGGTTCTGCCTTGTTGGTTTGCGAAGGAGAATGCACCGAGCCCTATTATCTAAGGGGACTACTTCATCACTTTGGCATCAACAGCGCAAGTGTGGAGGTATTGCCCGGACAATCAAACAGCAATGCAGTAGCCGTGGTCAACAGAGCTCGCGAACGCTTTGAACAAGTTCCACGTGATCGCGTTTTTGTCCTGATCGATGCAGAGCAAGCCGATCTGGATCAGGCACTCAAAATATGCAAAACTCCATTGCAGCGAGGCAATCAGAAAAAGGCAATACCCGAGATTCGTATTGAGCCAATCATCAGCACTCCCTGTTTCGAGGTCTGGCTATTGCTACATTTTCGCTATTGCGATCAACCGTTCAGAGTCTTCACTGACGTGCTGCCAGAACTGCGAGTTCACTTACCGGAATACTCCAAGGCGGATCGGGACATTTTTTCGAGAGTCGGTGGAGGAGAAGGTCTGCAGCGGGCATTGCTACACATCCCTCGACTTCGGACAGCTTCGGAAAATACAGGAGCCCGAAGTCCTGCTTCTGACATGGACGTTCTGGTTGAGGCTTTACGAACCATCGCACCACAGGAATAAATAGTCGCACTTGCAATCGCGTTGAAATGTGCGGCGGTTTCTATGCATGCCACCACGTCTGCAGCGTTAACACTTGACTTACTGTCGGAAGCACGCGTTCATTGGTTTTACTCAAACGGAGAAAAACCACCATGCAAGTCATTCACCTGAGTCAAAAAGAGCTAGCCGAACGCTGGCGCATGAGTGAGGCGACATTGGAGCGCTGGCGCAGCGACCGCATTGGTCCTGTATTTCTAAAAATTCTGGGCCGGGTGCTCTATCGGCTAAGCGACATCGAAGAATTTGAAGTTGCCAGCCTGCGAGGTGCCTTTAATTCAAAAGAGCGGCAGGTAACTTAATTTTCAGATATTTATCCACGCCTGGTAATAATATTTCCGGCCATAGAATTTTTCGCCATTGCAAATCTGGGGATTGCAAACATTGAGGCCTGAAGACATGGGTTTTTTGCAGCGAACAATTCGTTTGCTAGTTCATACATATCAGACGACATAGCAGGTATTTCAGGAAATCCAAAGCGAGCTGGTTTTAATACGTCACCCGTTTTTGGGTCTGCATATATTCGTCCGTGGATGATGAGATTTCTTCTTTCAAGCAGATCTCCAATCGGCTCTATGCAACTGATGAAGCGGGATAGTTCTTCAGTAATATCCTCCCATGCTTCCATTGACTCGCGAATGTATTTGAGCTTTCGACTGATTTGCCAGCGATCCATTTTAGGGACGGCTTCCCCACTTACAGCAATTACGGCACTAAAAACGTCATCAATAGCCTCTTCAAGATACGCCGCATATAGACAGACAAACCCAAGCCCTTTGATCAAATCGCCGTCATCTTGGAGAGCCATTAAAAATGATCCTTTTCAACGCTTGGGTTTGAAGGCCAATCATCCCGATCATTGAAAACAGCCCCAATGCCAGTCGCGGTGCTTCCCATGCGGGTACTGCCGTCGGTACTAAAACTGCCCATCTGAGTGAAAACAGACCCGTCAGACCCAACGGTGGTCGAGCCCATCTTTGTGTAGGTCGTGCCGTCAGATGAAACGCTGGTGGTGTCCGAGAGCTTCTGCAGAGTCTCGCCCGTGTCGGACACAGCGAATCGCCCCAAGATTTGCCAAAAAGACATGGTCATCTCCTTAAAGTGATGATTTCGGGCCAAGCGACCGGTGCCAACCTGATCGTTTTGAAAAATTCTAGCACCAACTGCTTCTCACTGCATCAAAATGATTAAGCGCAGTCGCTGAATATGCTAGAGTGGAACCCACGCCAACACAATGGAGACAGATACGTGGTCAACAGAACAGTCGCTGACGCACTAGACGACCTGACGCAGACGCAAAGAGAGCGACTTTTCTACATTGAAGTCAAAGCGTTCTTCTGTGGTGACCTGACGCGCGCGGACATCGAGCGCCGCTTTGGGGTCAAACCTGCCGCCTCTGCGCGCGACTTGAGCACCTACCGCCGCCTGGCCCCACAGAACCTCTTCTACGACGCCGGTCAGCGCAAGTACGCCACCACGGATCGCTTCGCCCCTCTGTTTGAACACTCAGCCGAGCGCGTGCT
Organism: Comamonadaceae bacterium; assembly: GCA_027486555.1. Lineage (GTDB taxonomy): Bacteria > Pseudomonadota > Gammaproteobacteria > Burkholderiales > Burkholderiaceae_C > Limnohabitans_A. The sequence goes on along the minus strand of JAIXOX010000143.1, from coordinate 188 downwards.
GACCTGGTTCCGCGCGGGCTGCCCCGCATGCCAGCGGCTGAACTGGAGTCGGCGGTGCTGGAGCAACTTCGCGGCCATTTGCGCTCGCCGGATGTGGTCAGAGATGTTTTGCCGCAGGCCCAGAAATACGACCCGACCCTGGACGAGGCCATCGTCACGGTGGCCATGAAACGACTCGACGATGTATG
>JAIXOX010000009.1 GCA_027486555.1 Comamonadaceae bacterium | reverse complement strand
CTGGGCGATTTGAGCCCCAAATCAATAGAAATACGGGCTGAAAATTGCCCATTGTCATGATGGAAAACCCATGAGTACCAGCCAACAAGAAATCGATCGCCTGATCGAGCAGTTTGACCCCGAATCTAGTTTTCGCCGCTTGGCTGGCTGGAGTGCCAAAGTCGTGATGGTGTTGTGTGCAGGCCTGTCGGCCTGGCACTATTACACCGCCGGTTTTGGCCTTGAAAACGAAATCGCCCACCGCGCCATTCACCTGGCCGTGGTGTTGGGCTTGTGTTTTTTGGTGTTTCCGCGTCAAAAGCGCTTGCCCGGCCATTGGGAGTGGACGGTGTCCATCGGGCTGGTGGGCTTTTACCTGTTCATGGGCTGGAGCTTGCTGGACAAACTTTCCGAGCCCATCCCCGACGCCATGCGCTACACCTTTTTGGCGGTGCTGGTGGCTTTGGCCGGTTTGTCCTTGCCGTTCAAACATTTTGACGGCAGCCACACCCACATTCCGTGGCGCGACTGGGTGTTTGCGGCGCTGGCTTCGGGCTTTTCGCTGTACCTGCTGGTGTTTTTTCAACACATCTACATCGATCGCCCCGGCCAGCACACGCCACTGGACCTGATGATGGGCGTGATTGCGATTGCCATGGTGATCGAGGCCACGCGGCGCACCATGGGCATCTTCTTGCCACTGTTGGCGATTGCAGCGATTTTTTACGGATTGCTAGGACCCTACTTGCCGGGCGGCCTGTCGCACCGGGGTTACAGCCTGTCGCGCATCGTGGCCCACTTGTACAAAGGCACCGAAGGCATTTACGGCATCCCGGTCGGTGTGGTCGCCACCTTTGTTTTCCACTTCGTGTTGTTTGGCATCATGGCCCAGCTGACCGGGCTGGGGCAGCTGTTTGTGAACCTGGCCACCATTGCTGCGGGGCGTTTTTCCGGCGGACCGGCCAAGGTCAGCGTGGTGTCTTCGGGCCTGTTCGGCATGATTTCCGGATCGGCCATTGCCAACACCGTGACCACAGGCGTCATGACCATTCCGATGATGAAAAAAGTCGGCTTTTCGCCGCGCTTTGCGGGGGCGGTCGAGGCCTCGGCTTCTTGCGGGGGCCAGATCACCCCGCCCATCATGGGCGCAGCGGCTTTCATCATGGCAGAGACCTTGGGCATTCCGTACAACACCTTGATTTTGGTGGCGATCGTTCCGGCCCTGCTCCACTACTTTGCCATCTTGTTCATGGTGCACCTGGAAGCCAAGCGATTGAAGCTCCAAGGCATGGACCCCAAAGACATTCCGTCCTTGAGTTGGGTGATCAAAAGTTCATGGCACCTGTTCTTACCGCTGGTGGTCATGGTCACGCTGCTGTTGATGCAGTACACGCCTTTTCTGGCCGCCTTTTGGGGCATCACCCTCACCGTGGCTTGCTCGTGGATTCCCCGCTTGATCGGGCCCTTGGGCAAAAACATGACCGGCATGGCGGTGGGGCCGCAAGCGCTGATTCAGGGTTTTGAGATGGGTGCCAAAGCGGCCTTGGGCATTGGCGCTGCGTGTGCCTGTGTCGGCTTTGTGCTGGGCATCACCACGCTGACCGGCATGGGCTTCAAGTTCTCGGCCTGGGTGATCGATGTCTCGGGCTTGGCCGCCCAAATGTTCATGGTGCTGGATGTGTTCAACTGGTTTGAGCTCAAACAGGTCACCATTTTCTTTGGCCTGATGTTCACCGCCGCCGCTTGCATCATCATGGGCTCGGGTGTCCCCACCACGCCCACTTACATCATCCTGGCCTCTATCGTCGCACCGGCGCTGGCAGGGCTGGGGGTGCCGCAACTGGCGACCCACTTCTTTGTTTTTTACTACGGCGTTTTGGCCGATGTGACACCGCCTGTGGCTCTGGCTGCCTTTGCAGCAGCCGGCATTGCCCGCAGCGAACCCATGGGCACCGGCATGACGGCTTTCAGGCTGTCCATGGGCAAGGTGCTGGTGCCCTTTGCTTTTGTCTACACGCCTGCCTTGTTGTTCATTGACTTCACCTGGTTCTCTTTCTTGCTGGCCACTGTTTGTGCTGTCGTGGCTGTGATGGGGCTGGGTGCGGCCTACACAGGCTTTGTGGCCCGGCCCATCGGAAAGCTGTCATTCTGGTTGTTGAATGCACTTTCCATTTCTCTGGTGTTTGCCAATCCTGTGGTCGCGGCTGTGGCCATTCCGGGTGTGCTGTTGATCTTGCTGTGGCACAGCCGCCCCTTGCCGCAAACCGCCTAAGCCCATGCCCATTCATTTTTTTGAACGGGCCCAACTGCGCGCCAGCCCCTGGAAAAACGGCGGTGGCGTGACACGTGAAATCGCTTGCCGTCCACCACAAGCGGGCATGCAGAATTTCGACTGGCGCATCAGCATCGCGCACATCGCCAGCGACGGTGATTTTTCGGTGTTCGCGGGTGTGGACCGGGTCATCACGCTGCTCGAAGGTGGTGGTGTGCAGTTGAGCAGCGCAGATGACAGTGTGTTGCATGCGCTGGACACGCCTTTGCAGCCCTTTGCCTTTTCTGGCGATGCCGCAGTGCATGGGAGTTTGCTGAACGGGGACTGCCACGACTTGAATGTGATGACGCGCCGCGGCGTGTGCCAGGCCGAGGTGCGCGTGTTGTTTCGTGATGAAACTTTGCTGCCAGCCCCGGCTGGCTTGCTGATGGCCATTCGGGGCACATGGCAAGTGCAGGCCAATGGCAATACAGCCAACGGCCAGCAATACACGCTTGGCGCACAAACAGGCCTTTGGTGGCATGACGATACGCTGGCCTGCCAATGCCAATGCGTCGACTCAGACCCGGATGCGGCTTTGTTGGCCGTCCGCTTCACGCCCAGCCCACACTGAACCACCATGCCGATGCATCACCAGCTGTTTGCCGAACACGCCTTGCTGCCAGACGGCTGGGCCCGTGATGTCTTGCTGCAATGGAATGCCCAAGGCCAATGGCAAGCCATCCAGACAGGACAGCCCCCCACTCCCCTGGTGCCACGCGCCGCAGGGCCGGTGTTGCCGGGCATGCCCAATTTGCACTCGCATGCTTTTCAACGCGCCCTGGCCGGGCTGACCGAGTTCCGCAGCCACACGCAAGACAGCTTTTGGAGCTGGCGCACGCTCATGTACCGATTTGCCGCCCAACTCGGCCCCGCGCAACTGGAGGCCATCGCCACCGCCTTGTATGTGGAAATGTTGGAGTCGGGTTACACCAGCGTCTGCGAATTTCACTATCTGCACCACGACCCCCACGTCCAGGCTTATGCCGACCCGGCCGAGATGTCGCTGAGCCTGCTGCGCGCCGCCAAGCGCACCGGCATCGGCATGACGCTGCTGCCCGTGCTCTACCAAAACAGCGGCTTTGGCGGGGGGGCACCCACCGCGGGGCAAAGCCGATTCATCCACAGCACCGAGGCCATGCTGCGCCTGCTCGAACGCCTGCGGCCCGCTTGTGATGACCAATCTGCCCGGCTGGGGCTGGCACCGCACTCCTTGCGGGCGGTGACGCCCGAGAGCCTGCTGGAGGTGCTCACGGGGCTGAAGGCGCTGGACGCCAGCGCACCCATCCACATCCACATTGCCGAACAAACGGCCGAGGTCGATGCTTGTGTGGCCTGGTCAGGACAACGCCCGGTGGCCTGGCTGCTGGACCATGCGCCTGTGGATGCACGCTGGTGCCTGGTGCACGCCACGCACATGGACGCACACGAGTACCAGCGCGCTGCGGCCTCGGGGGCTGTGGCAGGCCTGTGTCCCAGCACCGAGGCGAATCTGGGCGACGGGATTTTTGAGTTCAAGACCTGGCAAAACCAGCAAGGCGCCTGGGGCATCGGCTCGGACAGCCACATCGCGGTGAACCCGGCCGAAGACCTGATGCTGCTCGAATACAGCCAGCGCCTGTCTTTGCGGCAACGCAATGTGGCGGCCAACGCGCAGCAACCGGACGTGGCCCAAGCCCTGTGGCAAGGGGCTGTGGCCGGTGGCGCGCAGGCCGCGGCTCGCCCGGTGGCCGGGCTGGCCGTGGGGCAGCAGGCCGACTTCATCGTGCTCGATGCCCATCACCCGGCCTTGGCCGGCTTGTCGCCCGACCAGATGCTGGCCAGCCATGTTTTTGCCAGCAGCCGCCAAAGCGCCGTGGCACAGGTCTGGTCTGGCGGTCGGCGGGTGGTGCAAGAGGGCCGACATGCGCTGCACAACGAAGCCATGGCGGGGCTGGTGCAAGCTCGCCGTGATTTGCTCAAAGCCTGATGGCGCGCTGTTTCAGACCACGCCAGCCAAAGGCGAATTGAGCAACAGAATCGACCGCCTGTCTTTGGTGGAGCCGACCCTGTGGGCGATGGTTTTCAGGGCGTGTTCCACACCCATCGCCCCCAGGGGTGGACTCCTACAAAAAGGCCTACCTTGAATATTGTTGGCGACTTCAAAGGCCCAAATCGATGGCCGCTCAGGCCCAAACCACTCGGTTGCTCAGCTCGTTTGGGTTCGCATCGCCCTCCTGCAGCGGGAAGTGCTGGACCAGCAGCGCCGAAACTTCTTGCAGCGCCTGTGTAAGACCGGTGTCGAAGTCGCCGGTTTGCAAGTGCTGGCCCAGGCCTTGGACCACCGCTTGCCAATGCGCATCGTGCACATGGCGGCTGATGCCCCGGTCGGACACGATTTCGATACGGCGCTCGGCCAGCATCAAATAGATGAGCACGCCATTGTTGTGCTCGGTGTCCCACACGCGCAGCTTGCCAAACCAAAACAGTGCTCGCTCGCGGATCACTGCTGGCAAAGGTGCTTCTCGCCCTGCTCGCCACAGCTCACTGTTGGGCAAGGCGGCTTCGACGCAGACCACGATTTCGCCGCTGTGCCGCGCTTCGCTGGCACGCACCCGGGCCTGCAGTTGCTCGGCCATGGCCGGGGGCACCGCCCGCTCAGCGGCTCGCTCGTGCATCCAGCGGTGTCGCCACCAACGTGCCCCATGGGTCATCAGCGATTCGTGCATGTCACCATCTCCCGGAGGCGCCGCCGCCCCCAAAATCACCACCGCCACCCGAAGAAAATCCACCGCCACCGGACCCACCCCATCCACCAGAGTGACCGCTTCCGCCGCCAGCCCAGCCGGAAAAGTCACCCCCACGCCCACGGCCATGGCTGCGGCGCACCGCAGCACTGGGCAAGGCCTGCATGAAGAGCGCCGACATCAGGCCCAACATGGCAGCGATGCCCCCCAGCCAGAGCAGACCGGTCATGCCCCAAACCACAAAACCGACCACGCCACCGCTGGCCAATGCCCCAAAGCGCTGCCCCAGCACCCGGCGCAGCACGCCCGCCACGGCAGGCAGGGCCACCAGCAGCAAGACCGCCAAATTCAGCCAATCGACCTCGGCAGCCCCAGAGGGTTTGCTGCCTTGTGCGCTTGCCTGGGGCAAGGGCAAGGCTTCGCCCACAATGCGGGCTTGCAGGTGCGTTAACCCTTCTCGCAATCCACCTGCCACATCGCCCTGACGAAAGGCTGGCGTGATCACCTGGTCAATGATGCGTTGGGCCGCCAAGTCGGGCACCGCGCCTTCCAGCGCCTTGGCCGGGGCGATGCGCAAACGTCGATCATTGAGCGCCACCACCAACAGCAAACCATCGCCAACCTGGCGTCGGCCGATTTTCCAGGCATCACCCAGGCGTTGGGTGAAATCGCTGATGTCTTCTGGGGCGGTGCTGGGCACCAGCAAAACGACGATCTGGGTGCCGCGTTGCTGTTCAAAAATCTTGAGTTGCTGCTCAAGGGCCGCCACATCGGCGGCGGTCAGTGTGCCGGTCTGGTCGATCACGCGTGCCGTGAGAGGCGGCACAGGCATAGGCACAGGCACCAGCGCCTGTGCCCAAGCAGGAAGCAAGCTCGAAGCGGCAAAAACCACAGCAAACAGCCAGAGCATTCGCAAGACCTTGCTCAAGCCCTGACGGACACGGTCACCCATGGGCAAGAGGAACAGCATAGAAGGCAGGCTCACTTGCCAAAGTCCACTTTGGGCGGTGCACTGATGGCCGCTTCGTTGGCCACCGTGAAGTTGGCCTTGGGCGCGTAGCCGAACACTTTAGCCGTCAGGTTGGTGGGGAAGCTGCGGGCCAGCACGTTGTAATCCTTGACGGCGGCAATGTAGCGGTTGCGTGCCACGGTGATGCGGTTTTCGGTGCCTTCGAGCTGCACACGCAAATCCGCAAAACCTTGGTTGGCTTTGAGGTTGGGGTATTGCTCGGACACCACCATCAAACGCGACAGGGCACTGGACAGTTGCCCCTGCATGGCCTGAAACTGCTGCATCGCCTGCGGATTGGTCAGCACCTCGGGGGTGATCTGAAAACTCGTGGCCTTGGAACGTGCTTCAATGACCTTGGTCAAGGTTTCCTGCTCAAAATTGGCCTCGCCCTTGACGGTGGCCACAATGTTGGGGACCAAATCGGCACGGCGTTGGTATTGGTTGAGCACTTCGGACCATGCCGAAGCGGTCTGCTCATCCAGACGCTGAAAATCGTTGTAGCCACAGCCGGTCAGGGCAAAAGTCACCACACACAGGGCTAACCAAGCCCTGACGCGGGTGGCACGGGTTGCAAATGGTTTCATAAGGCATCTCTCCAAGCTTGACTCAAAAACGAAAAGCTTAACCCATGAACGACCGATCACCGAAACTCTGCCCATCGGGGCGATGGGTCGTGGTTTGCGAGGCTTGATCGCGACGAGGGCGTCGCTCCTACAGGAGCGTGCCTGCCTTTTGTGGGAGCCCCGCCCCCGGGGCGATGGGTCGTGGTTTCCGAGGCTTTTCGCGACGAGGGCGTCGCTCCTACAAAGTGGGAAAAATACGTGATGCGGGGGCCACGAGTTGAGGGCAATGGTTGCGCATGAGGGTGGCCAGTTCTGCGGCACGGGCAAGGGGGAGTCGGGTTCGTGCGGCACCGATGGACAGGGCCGCGTTGGCGGCATGGCCCAAGTGCCAATGCAGCCCCACCGCTGCAATGCCTGCTGTGCTGCGGTAGGCGTGGCCACGTTGGCGTGTGGCTTGAACCCAACGCTGCAGTTGGGCATGCGCCACCCCTTCGAGTTCGTACTGCGCTAAGTGGCGGGCGTGGTGGGCTTGAATGGCGGTGTCGTCGAGCACCGCCAGCATGGCGATGCTGGCCACACCCAGGCCCAGCAGGCGGGTCTCGCCCACCGTTTGACGAAAAGAGGGCACGGCATGCGCGCCCTGCTCGAGGTGCAAGCAGTGGCTGTAGTCGCCCAAGCGCAGCACCAAAAACACGTTGTCGCCGCTGAGGCGGGCCAGGGTTTTCATGGCGGGTTGGCATTGGCGAATCAAGGCGGATTGGCCCAGGCTGGCCGCGCCCCAAGATGTGGCTTGCACCCCGAGGGTGTAAAGGCCTGTGTTGTCGTCGCGTGCAACCAGGTTGGCGCTTTGCAGGCTGCCGAGCATGCGCCAGGCAGTGGTGCGGTCCAGGCCGCTGAGTTGCACCATGGCCTGCAGGCTGATGCCCTGATCGTGGTGGCGGGCGACGAGGTTGACCAGGCCCATGGCGCGTTCGATGCTTTGTGCGCCTGGGCGGGGGGGCGTTGAAGTAAGCCCTGGTAGAGCTTGGGAGGATAAGTCGCTGTTGATCCGGCGCGCTGTAGTTTGCATTTTTTGCACATTCACCTCGTAGGTCGGTCGCTTCAGCGCCGACATGGTTGGATTCGGCGTGGGCACTGGCCCTTTGAGGTCTTGAACGACATTCAAGGGTGGTTTTTTGTAGGAGCCCACCCCTGTGGGCGATGGTTTGCAGAGCGAAATTGCGGGCGTGTGCCACGCCCATCGCCCACAGGGGTGGGCTCCTACAAAGACAAAACTTAAGGCCATTCCTAGGGAAAATACCATGTGCACATTATGCACAAGGCACTTGGGCGCACTGGCCTCGGGCAGGCGGCTGCGGTGCAATGGGACATGCCCTGCGCCATTCATGGAGCACAGAGGGCCTGGCTTTCTTGTAAAACGACATGACCCCTTTTCAGACCCAGATCAATCCTGCCTCCGAAGCCTTTGTGGCGCAGCGCCAGGGCATGCTGGCCTTGATCGACGCCTGGCATGCGCTGGAACAGCGCGCCAGCGACGCATCGGCGAAATCAGCAGAGCGTTTTGCCAAACGCGGTGCCTTGCTGCCCCGCGAGCGGCTGGCGCAGTTGCTGGACCCCGGCGCGCCGTTCTTGCCGCTGGCCACGCTGGCCGGTTACGGCATGGACGACCCTGACCTGTCGCGCTGCGTGCCTGGGGGCTCCCAGCTGGCGGGCATTGGCCAGGTCAGCGGCGTGCGCTGCATGGTGGTGGTGACCGACTCGGGCATCGACGCCGGGGCGCTCACCGAAGCGGGCAACCAAAAGCTCATGCGCTGCCAAGAGATCGCGCTGCAAAACAAGCTGCCTTTTGTGCACCTGGTTGAGTCGGCGGGCTCCAACCTGCGCAAATACCGCGTCGAGAAATTCATCCGTGGCGGCGGCATGTTCTACAACTTGGCGCGCCTGTCGGCGGCGGGCCTGCCTGTGCTCACCGTGGTGCACGGCTCGTCCACCGCAGGCGGGGCCTACATGCCTGGCCTGTCGGATTACGTGATCATGGTGCGCGGCCAAGCCAAAGCCTTTCTGGCGGGGCCCCCCTTGCTCAAAGCGGCCACGGGCGAGATCGCCACCGACGAAGCACTGGGCGGCACCGACATGCATGCCACCATCAGCGGCTTGGCCGAGTACGTGGCGCAAAACGATGCCCACGCGATTGCCCTGGCCCGCGACGTGCTCGCCGCCATCGACTGGCCGCGTGCAGCGGTGCCCGCGCCCAACCAAGCGCCGCGCCCACCCCGGCTGTCGCCCGACGAACTGGCCGGCGTGATGGTGCTGGAGCACCGCCAGCCCATCGACATGCGCGAAGTCATTGCCCGGCTGGTGGACGACTCGGCCTGGCTCGACTTCAAGCCCGATTACGGCAGCGCCACCGTGTGTGGCCATGCCCGCATCGACGGTTATGCGGTGGCCTTCATCACCAACAACGGGCCCATCGACCCGGCGGGCGCGACCAAGGCGGCGCAGTTCATCCACCTGTGCAACCAGTCGGGCACGCCGATCGTGTTTTTGCAAAACACCACCGGCTTCATCGTGGGCCGCGCCTCCGAAGAGGCCGGCATGATCAAGCACGGCGCCAAGATGATCCAGGCGCTGAGCAACTCGCAGGTGCCGCACATCACCCTGCACTGCGGCGCCTCGTTTGGTGCGGGCAACTACGGCATGTGTGGGCGGGCCTTTCACCCGCGCTTTTGTTTTTCGTGGCCCAACGCCCGCTCGGCTGTGATGGGCGGCGAGCAAGCCGCCACCACGCTCGACATCGTGGCGCACCAGCAAGCCGAGCGCAGCGGCAAAGCCGTGGACGAAGCCCGGCTGCTGGCGCAAAAGACCGAGATCGTGGGCTTGTTTGAAAGCCAGGCCAGCGCCTTCTACACCAGCGGGCATCTGCTGGACGACGGCATCATCGACCCGCGCCAGACCCGCGATGTGCTGGCCCTGGTGCTGGCCACCGTACGCGAAGCCGCCGCACGCAACCCGCACGCGATGCAGTTCGCCGTGCCCCGTTTCTGAATCTTTGAGGAAAGTCACGCCATGATTTACACCGCCGAACACCACGAACTGATGGCCAGCATCCGCCGCTTCATCAGCGCCGAGATCGACCCTTTTGTTGACGAATGGGAAGCCGCCGAAATCTTTCCGGCCCACGACGTTTTTCGCAAGATGGGGCAGCTGGGCTTTTTGGGCATCACCAAACCCGAGGCCTATGGCGGCATGGGGCTGGACTTCAGCTACGCGCTGGCTGCGGCCGAGGCCATTGGCTACGTCAAGGCCCAGGGCGTGGGCATGGGCATTGGCGTGCAGGCCAATATGGCGACGCCTGCGCTGGCCAGTTTTGGCTCGGACGAACTCAAGCGCGAGTTCTTGGCCCCAGCGATTGCGGGCGAGGTGGTTTGCAGCATCGGCGTGAGCGAGCAAGGCGCAGGCTCAGATGTGTCTTCGCTCAAGACCCGCGCGCGGCGCGATGGCGACGACTACGTCATCAGCGGCTCCAAAATGTGGATCACCAACGGCACCCAGGCCGACTGGATCTGCCTGCTGTGCAACACCTCGGACGGCCCCTCGCACAAAAACAAATCGCTCATCATCGTGCCGCTCAAGGACGCGGCAGGTAGGCGTGCCAAAGGCATCGAAGTGCAAAAGATCAAGAAGTTCGGCATGTGGAGCTCGGACACCGCACAGATCTTTTTTGACGAAGTGCGCGTGCCGGTGCGCCACCGCATTGGCGAAGAGGGCATGGGTTTTATCTACCAAATGAAACAGTTCCAGGAAGAGCGCCTGGACGGCGCGGCACGCCGCCTGGCCAGCATCGAGCTGATCGAGGAAACCGCCGACTACCTGCGCCAGCGCATGGCCTTTGGCAAGCCGCTGCTCGACAACCAGTTCATCCAGTACAAGCTGGCCGAACTCAAGACCGAAATCGAAGCCCTGCGCGGCCTGATCTACATGACCACCCACGCCTATGTGCAAGGGCAGGACGTGACCGAGCTGGCGTCCATGGCCAAGCTCAAGGCCGGACGCCTGGGGCGCGACGTGGCCGACTGGTGCATGCAGTTCCAGGGCGGCATGGGCTACACCTGGGACAACCGCGTCTCGCGTGCCTACCGCGACTACAGGCTCGGCTCGATTGGCGGCGGCGCCGACGAGGTGATGCTGATGGTGATTGCCCGCAAGATGGGGCTGATGGACGCGGCCCATTGAAAGGTCCAAGCATGACGTTTGACAAACTTCTTGTTCAAGAAGAACACGGCATTGTTTGGGTCACGCTGCACCACCCTGCGACCCGCAACGCGTTGTCACCCGACATGGTGGCCGAGCTGTCGCAAGCCATTGCGCAAGCCGCCCAAGACAGCAGCGTGCGTGCTTTGGTGTTGCGCGGCAGTGCAGGCTTTTTCAGCGCGGGGGGCAATGTGGGCAACTTCCAGTCGCGCTTGCAAGCCCATGCAGTTGAGGGCGAGGACCCCGTGGTCAGCCGCAACCGTGCTTTTGGCCATGTGCTGCAGGCCCTCACCGCCCTGCCCATGCCGGTGCTGGCGGTGGTCGAAGGTGCCGCCATGGGCGGCGGCATGGGTCTGGCTTGCTGCGCCGACATCGTGCTGGCCACCGAAGACGCCCGCTTTGCCCTGAGCGAAACCGGCCTGGGCCTGATCCCGGCGCAGATTGCGCCCTTTGTGCAGGCCCGCGTGGGCCGCCGTGTCGCGCTGCGCCTGGGCCTGAGCGGTGAACGCGTGAGCGGCACGCTGGCCCAGCAACTGGGCCTGGTGGATGCGCTGGCCGCTGACAGCACTGCACTCGACGCGTTGCAGGCGCAGTGGCTCACCCGCATTTTGGCTTGCGGCCCGCAGGCCAACCGCTCGCTCAAGGCCCTGCTGTCGCGAGACGTGTCCGGTGATGCTTCACTTGACCCTGGCCTCGGTGCCTGGCTCGACGACGCCGCGCAGCGCTTTGCGCAATGCATGCGCAGCGAAGGGGCCGAAGGCATCGCGGCTTTCCGCGAGCGGCGCGCCCCCAGCTGGTCCGCCACGCTGCAAGCGGCCGACGTGGCGCGCCTGCATGGCCGCGACACGGCCTCTTCTTCATCTGCCCCAGCCTGAGTTGCCCATGAGCGTGAACAAAAACAT
>JAIXOX010000081.1 GCA_027486555.1 Comamonadaceae bacterium | reverse complement strand
GCGGCCCCGGAATGACGGTTTTCTGTCTCTTTACAAGGCCACCCCGTGTCCCTGCACATCACGACTTTTGAAGGCGCCAGCGCCCTCAGCGACTTTCGCATGGCCCAGCTTTTGCCACGATTGGCAGCCATTTCGACTCAAATTCACGGTATCTCAGCCCGTTTTGTCCACCTGGTCGCCACGACCGCGCCTTTGGCAGAGGCCCAAAAACAGACACTTTCTGCACTCCTGACTTATGGCGAGCCCTATGCCGGACCTGTTGATGGCCCCGTGATCGTGGTCAGCCCCCGCTTGGGCACCGTCTCGCCTTGGGCGTCCAAGGCCACCGACATTGCCCACAACTGCGGTTTTGATGTGCGCCGGGTGGAGCGCCTGACGGAATACCGTTTGACGCTCAAGTCGGGCTTGTTCAGCAGCGCCAAACTTTCGGCCGAGCACCTGAGCCAGGTGGCGGCCGTGTTGCACGACCGCATGACCGAGTCGGCCATGTCCAGTCGCGAAGAAGCTGCCGCCTTGTTCACGGCACTCGAACCCGCGCCCATGGCCCATGTGGATGTGTTGGCTGGCGGTCGCGCAGCTTTGGTGGATGCCAACAAAAGCTGGGGCCTGGCATTGGCTGAAGACGAAATCGACTACTTGGTCAACGCTTTTACGGGTCTCAAGCGCAACCCCACCGATGTGGAGTTGATGATGTTCGCGCAGGCCAACAGCGAGCACTGCCGCCACAAGATTTTCAACGCCGAGTTCACTATTGACGGTGTGGCCCAGCCCAAGAGCCTGTTCGGCATGATCCGCAACACCCACCAGCTCAGCCCCCAGCACACGGTGGTGGCCTATTCGGACAACGCTTCGGTGATGGAAGGCCACAACATTGAGCGTTTTGTCGCCAGAACTTCAGGGCAGGGCGCAGCTTATCAAGCCGAACAAGCCCTGCACCATGTGCTGATGAAGGTGGAAACCCACAACCACCCGACCGCGATTTCGCCTTTCCCCGGCGCATCGACCGGCGCGGGCGGTGAGATACGCGACGAAGGCGCAACAGGGCGCGGCTCCAAGCCCAAGGCGGGGTTGTCAGGTTTTACCGTGTCCAAACTCTGGGGCGGCATGTCGGACCAAGCAGGCGGCAAGCCCGAGCACATCGCCAGCCCCTTGCAAATCATGACCGAAGGCCCTCTGGGCGGCGCAGCGTTCAACAACGAGTTTGGCCGCCCCAATTTGCTGGGCTATTTCCGCGAATACGAACAAACGGTGGACGGTGTGGTACGCGGCTACCACAAGCCCATCATGATCGCGGGCGGTCTGGGTCAGATCGACGCCGCACAAACCAAAAAGATCGAATTCCCGGCGGGCAGCTTGCTGATCCAACTCGGCGGCCCCGGCATGCGCATCGGCATGGGCGGCAGTGCGGCCAGCTCCATGGCTACGGGCACCAACGCCGCCAACCTCGACTTTGACTCGGTGCAGCGCGGCAACCCCGAGATCGAGCGCCGGGCGCAAGAGGTCATCAACCACTGCTGGGCGCAGGGTGCCAACAACCCCATCTTGGCCATCCACGACGTGGGCGCTGGCGGTTTGTCCAACGCCTTCCCTGAATTGACCAACGACGCCGGTCGCGGTGCACGCTTTGATTTGCGTGCGGTCAAGCTCGAAGAATCGGGCTTGTCGCCCAAAGAAATCTGGTCCAACGAGAGCCAGGAACGTTATGTGATGGCGATTGCGCCCGAGTCGCTGGCCCAGTTCACCGCCTTTTGCGAACGCGAGCGCTGCCCGTTTGCGGTGATCGGTGTGGCGACCGAAGAGCGACAGTTGGTGCTGGAAGACGGTGTTGAGCGTTCAGCGTTCGGCGTTGAGCGTGGAGACGGCGTTGAGCGTGAAGACCAGGACGCTCAACGCTCAACGCCCAACGCTCAACGTCCAGTCGACATGCCCATGGACGTGCTGCTGGGCAAGCCACCCAAGATGCACCGCGATGTGACCACCGTGGCTCGCCAGTCGCCCGCGATGAACCTCACGGGCGTGAGTTTGCAAAAAGCCGTCATCGACGTGCTGAGCCACCCCACTGTGGCGTCCAAGCGATTCCTCATCACCATTGGCGACCGCGCCGTGGGTGGCCTGAGCCACCGCGACCAGATGGTTGGCCCCTGGCAGGTGCCTGTGGCCGACGTGGCCGTGACATTGGCCGATTACGCGGGCTTTGCCGGTGAAGCCATGAGCATGGGCGAGCGCACGCCGCTGGCCTCGCTCAACGCCGCTGCCTCTGGCCGCATGGCCGTGGCCGAGGCCATCACCAATTTGCTGGCCGCGCCGATTGAGCTGCCCCGCGTCAAGATGTCAGCCAACTGGATGGCCGCTTGCGGCGAACCGGGCGAAGACGCCGCCTTATACGAGACCGTCAAGGCCGTGGGCATGGAACTGTGCCCGGCGCTGGACATCTCGATTCCCGTGGGCAAAGACAGCTTGTCGATGCGCACGCAGTGGCAAGCTGATGGACAGACACACAAGGTCACCTCGCCCGTCAGTCTGATCATCACCGCCTTTGCCAGCCTGCCCGATGTGCGCGGCACGCTGACCCCGCAACTTGATGCGCAGACCGATGACACCAGCTTGCTGCTGATCGACCTGGGCCAAGGCCGCAACCGCATGGGCGGCAGCGTGCTGGGTCAGGTGCTGGGCCAGTTTGGCGACAGCGTGCCCGATCTGGAAGACCCGCAAAGCCTGGTGAACCTGGTGAACGCCGTCAACAATTTACGCGCCAAAGGCCAGATCCTGGCCTACCACGACCGTAGCGACGGCGGTCTGCTGGCCGCAGTGGCCGAGATGGCGTTTGCAGGCCATGTGGGCGTGGCGCTCAATGTGGACATGCTGGTCACCGAAGGCGACGGCATCACCGACAGCCGCGCCGACCATGGCGACGCCAAGAACTGGGGGGCCCAAGTCAGCGCCCGCCGCGAAGAACTCACGCTCAAAGCGCTGTTCAACGAAGAACTGGGCGTGGTGCTGCAAGTGAGCACCGCTGATCGCAACGCGGTGCTGCAAACCCTGCGCGAGCACGGTTTGTCCAAACACACGCATGTGATCGGCAAAACCCGTCCGACTCAATCGACCATCCAAAAAGGCGTGGGCGAACTCAGCATCTGGCGCGACACCAAAGAGGTGTTTGCCGCCAAGCTCGAAGACCTGCACCAGGTCTGGGACAGCGTGAGCTGGAAAATTTGCCAGCAGCGCGACAACCCGGCTTGTGCCGACGCCGAACACGCCGCCGCTGGTCTGGCCAGCGATCCCGGCATGCATGTGGCCCTGAGCTTCGACCCCACTGCCAATGTGGCCACACCGTTCCTGAATTTGTCGCGCCCCAAAGTGGCGATCTTGCGCGAGCAGGGCGTCAACTCGCATGTGGAAATGGCCTACGCCTTCCACAGTGCGGGCTTCGAGTCGCACGACGTGCACATGACTGATTTGCAGTCTGGCCGCGCCAACTTGGCCGACTTCCGGGGCTTGGTGGCTTGCGGCGGCTTCAGCTACGGCGACACGCTGGGCGCGGGCATCGGCTGGGCGCGCAGCATCACTTTCAACCCGGCTCTGGCCGAGCAGTTCAAGGTTTTCTTTGGCCGCACCGACACCTTTGGTCTGGGCGTGTGCAACGGCTGCCAGATGTTTGCGGAACTGGCCGAGATCATCCCTGGCGCACAAGACTGGCCGCGCTTCACCACCAACCAGAGCGAGCGCTTTGAAGCGCGTCTGTCGATGGTCGAGGTGCTCGAGTCGCCCAGCCTGTTTTTGCAAGGCATGGCGGGCAGCCGCTTGCCGATTGCCGTGGCGCACGGCGAAGGTTTTGCCAACTTCAAGCACCGGGGCAACGCGGCGCAAGCCATTGCGGCCATGCGCTTTGTGGACAACCACGGCCAGGCCACCGAGCAGTACCCCTTCAACCCCAACGGCAGTGCAGGCGGCCTCACAGCTGTGACCACCTTGGATGGACGCTTCACGGCCATGATGCCGCACCCCGAGCGCGTGTTCCGCAATGTGCAGATGAGCTGGACGAGTGGCGACATCAACGCCGCAAGCCCTTGGTTGCGCGTGTGGCAAAACGCCCGCAAGTGGGTGGCTTAAACGTCTGAATGCATGAAAACAGTGGTTTCTGAAAAATGGTTTCCGCCCTCGCAGCTGGCGTTTTACTTTGACTCCAACTCTTGGGCCAAAGGCACGGCGCTGTACCTGCAAAACGAGGTGGTCTCGGCCCAAATGACGCCAGAGGCTGAGGGTTGGGCGCTGCAATCCTTGGTTCAAGAAGGGCGCGAGCTGACGCCTTTTCAGGTCAAAGCCCATGTGCGGGTGTCT
The DNA here is from genome assembly GCA_027486555.1 of Comamonadaceae bacterium. Classification (GTDB taxonomy): domain Bacteria; phylum Pseudomonadota; class Gammaproteobacteria; order Burkholderiales; family Burkholderiaceae_C; genus Limnohabitans_A. The sequence goes on along the minus strand of JAIXOX010000081.1, from coordinate 54,541 downwards.
GATGGCGGCAATTTGCAGGCTTGGCGCTCGACTTGCACTTGTGCCGTGGGGCGCATGTGCCGCCACGGTGCCGCTTTGGGCATTCATGCGGCGATGCAGGGCTTTCGCATGTTGGCACAGCCCGCCGCCGACGCTGTGTCCGACGAAAACGCTGAGTTTCTCCATCAGCAGCGCCTAGAAAACGCCTTGCAACAGTCTGAGCAGCAAGTGCAGGAATGGCTGGACCGGCTTGAAACCGCCAACATCGCGCATGGCTTCAGTTTGCCTTCTGGCACCGCTGAACACTTTTTGTACATTTTGTCTGCGGCCACGCAGGGCCACAGACCCGTTTTTCACCTGACCATCACCCGCGCCAGCCTCAAACGCGACGGCGAGTGGAGCAAGCCCAAAAAAGTCAGCAGCGAACCTTTGCCGCACGACCCGGTCTGGCGCACATGCGCTCCCATGGAGCGGGGTATTTTTGACCTCTTCAAAGCCTGCCCGGCCACCAACAGTTTCAGCTCGTATGGCTTTCACAGCGCCGTGAAGTTGCAGGGGCTGGCCGCCCAATTGCTGCTCAAAATGTGCAGCCAAACCGGAAGGCTCTTGTGGGAGGGTGAGCGGCACTTGCAGGCCTTGCAGTGGACCGATGCAAAGCTGCCCTTGCTCGGCCGTTGGCAAGCCACGGCGGCGCAAGACCCTTATCCCTCGGGTTGGCAGTTGCAACTGCAGGCCGAAAAAGACAGTGTGGTCCATGCTTTTAATGAGCCGCCCATGTATGTGGACCCCGAACAGGGGGAGTGCGGCTTGCTGGACACCCAGGGCATGAGCGCAGACCAACTGGTGTTGCTGAGCCAGTCACCGGTGGTGCCCGAGCGCGTGGCGGTCAAGTTCCAGCAACAGTTGATCACCCGCTTGGGGTCTTTGTCCTTACCGCCCGTGATCGAGCAAATGCCTGAAATTCGGGGTGTGCAGCCACAAGGCGTGCTCACCCTCACGGCCTTGCCAGCTGCTCGGCGTTCAGAAAAAGGTTTGTTTGAGGCGCAACTGGCCTTCAGTTACGACGGCGTTGAAGGCCGCTGGCCACCTCAGCCCATACGCGTGGTGGTGCGCGCGGCAGGGCAGTCTCAGATTTTGGTGCGGGACTTGGTGGCCGAACAAGCCATTTGGGACCAGCTGTTCGCTCTGGGTCTTGAGCGCCAACAAGACGACGTGTTGACCCTCAGGGGGCCGCAAGGTGTGGACCTTTGGTTGCAATGGCTGGAGTCAGATTTTGCCGTTTTGCGCCAAGCCGGCCTGCAGGTGCGCCAACTCGATGGCATGGCCCATTGGTTGCGCAAAGCCCAAGACGTGCAGGTCAGTTTGAATGAGCCCAACGACTTGGACATCACCTCGCCCTGGTTTGACTTGTCCTTGGGCATGGATCTGGACGGGCAAAGGGTGAACATCTTGCCTTGGGTGCCAGCCATTGTGGCGGCCCTGGCCCGTACGGGGGCGCTGGCCAGCGAGGCCTCCGATGGGGCCGAACCACCCGAATTGGCCCCCTACCTTTACCTGCCCGATCTGCATGGGCCGGGCTATGTCAAGCTGCCTACCGCCAAAATCAGACCTTGGCTGGCCACCTTGATGGAACTGCATGGCGAGCGCGGTCGTGATTGGGACGGTGACGTGCTGCGTTTGTCGCGCATGGAAGCTTTGCGTTGCACCGCTTCTTTGGGGGAGGGGGCTGTTTGGCAGGGCGCTGAGCGCTTGCACCAAATGATGTTGCAAATGCGTGGCCAAAACACTTTGCCCGAAGTGCCCTGCCCAGAGGGCTTGCAGGCCACGCTGAGGCCTTATCAGCAGCAGGGCCTCAATTGGCTACAGTTTTTGCGTGAGCACCGTTTGGCCGGCATTTTGGCGGACGACATGGGTTTGGGTAAAACCTTGCAAACCCTGGCCCACATCCTGACCGAAAAGCAGGCTGGACGCCTGACCGAGCCGGCCTTGATCGTGGCTCCGGTGAGTTTGTTAGGCAATTGGCAGCGCGAGGCCGCACGCTTTTCTCCCGGCTTGACCACCCATGTGCACCACGGTTTGACACGGCACGACGAGGTGGCCGACCTCAGAGCTTATGACGTGGTGATCACCGCCTATTCCTTGCTCTCGCGTGACCGTGAGTTGTGGTTGTCCATGGTGTGGCATGTTTTGGTGCTCGATGAAGCGCAAAACATCAAAAACGCCAACAGTTATGCCGCCCAAACGGTCTCCGAAATTCCTGCCCAACACCGCTTGTGTTTGTCGGGTACGCCCATCGAAAACCATTTGGGTGAGTTGTGGAGCCAGTTTCACTTTTTGATGCCTGGTTTTTTGGGCAGCCAAAAACGGTTCACCGAACTGTTTCGCAACCCGATTGAGCGCCATGGCAACGCCGAAAGAATGTCGCAGCTGCGCGACCGCATCACGCCCTTCATGCTTCGGCGTACCAAAAACCTGGTGGCCAGCGAGCTGCCGCCCAAGATCGAGACTTTGATGCCGGTGTTGCTGTCAGGGCCGCAAGCGGACTTGTATGAAACCATTCGCCTGGGCATGGAAAAAACCGTGCGTGAGGCCCTCAGCACGCAAGGTTTGGGCAAATCGCAAATCACCATCCTCGATGCGCTGCTCAAGTTGCGTCAGGTCTGCTGCGATCCCCGTTTGCTCAAGATGAACACCGGCTTGCAGGTCAAGACCTCTGCCAAGCTCACGCAGTTGCTCGACATGCTGCCCGAAATGGTGGCCGAAGGCCGAAAGATTTTGCTGTTTTCGCAGTTCACCGAAATGTTGGGTTTGATTGAACAGGCCTTGCCCGCGTTGAATATTCCATGGGTCAAGTTGACCGGGCAAAGCAAAAACAGGGATGCCATCATTGACCAGTTCACCAGTGGGCAGGTGCCGCTGTTTCTGATCAGCCTGAAGGCTGGGGGCGTGGGGCTGAACCTGCCGCAAGCCGACACCGTCATCCATTACGACCCTTGGTGGAATCCGGCCGTGGAAAACCAGGCCACCGACCGGGCGCACCGTCTGGGCCAGACGCAAAGCGTTTGGGTGGTCAAATTGGTGGCTCAGGGAACCATTGAAGAGCGCATGCTGGCCCTGCAGGAACGCAAAGCGCAATTGGCCAAAGACATGTACGAGGGGGCTGTTCAGCGCAAAGAACCCCTGTTTGGTGAAGCCGATTTGAACGAACTGTTCAAGCCTCTAGGCGATTGATTCGGGGCTTTGGCCCTTGCTCATTGCCAACCGATGACCTCCAGGCCCCGCTCTGAAGCGCAGCGTTGTACGAACTGACGAAACACGGGGTTGGCCTGTTGTGGGGTCATGGCCCCGCGGGTGGCGCCTGCTGCGGCTCCGATGACGGCGCTTTGTGCGCCGTATTTCAAGGCATCGTTCACATGACCGCGCCCCAAAACCAGGCCCGTGACCGCGCCTGTGACACCGGCAACAGCCGCACCCATCTTGGCACCCGCAGCCACGCCATGGCGGTCGTTGCCAGGGCTCAGCCCACTGGCTTGGGCTTGGGCCACGCACTGGCTCAGGTGTTGTTTGGCCGCCATTTCGCCCATGCTTTTGTAAGCGGCGTTGGGGTACAGCACAGGGGCACTGGGGCTGGCGTTGTCGGTGCTCGCACAGCCTGCCAGCAACAAACTGAGCAAGAGGCTGGCAGCGGTGATGCGGCTTGTTGGGTGTGGGCAGGGTGTAGGCGTGTTCACAGTCGTCTCAAAGTGTCGGCAAGCTTTGATCCTAGCAGTCTTGATGCGGATGTTGCGCCACCCACTCGTGCAAGGCCTGTTGCACGCTGTGCGTGGTGGTGGGGGACAGGCCCAGCACTTGCGCAGCCGTGTTGAGTGCATTCAATGCAGCCAGCGGGCTTTGCAGATCCAGCGCCATGGCGCCGTTTTGTTTGCTGAGCTTTTCGCCGTTGGTGCCCAGCACCAAGGGGGTGTGCAGGTAGCGCGGCATGGGCAAACCCAAAGCATGTTGCAGCACGATCTGGCGTGCGGTGTTGTCGGCCAGGTCTTGGCCGCGCACCACATGGGTGATGCCTTGGGCAGCGTCGTCCACCACCACGGCCAGCTGGTAGGCCCAAAGACCGTCGGCGCGGCGCAGCACAAAGTCACCCACTTCTTCATTCACGTTTTGCTGTTGCGGCCCCAAGCGACGGTCAATCCAGTGGGTGAGGGCGGGCAAGGCCAGGGCGTTTTGTACGGCCCACACATTCAGTCGCCAAGCGCGGGCGGGTTTGCCCTTCAGGCCGGAGCGGCAGGTGCCGGGGTACACCGCAGCACTGTGCCGGGCCAACGTTTGGGCCGATTCAATGTCTTTGCGTGAGCAGCCACAGGGATAGGCCCAGCCTTTTGCCACCAGTGTTTGCAAGGCGTCGGTGTAGACGTCGCCGCGCTGGCTTTGCCACACCACGGGGCCATCGGGCACCAGTCCGCAGGAGTTCAGCTGCTGCAAGATGGCCTGCTCAGCCCCTGGCACGCAGCGCGGTGTGTCCACGTCTTCGATGCGCAAGTGCCAGCGCCCGCCATGGACGCGGGCATCGAGCCAACTGGCCAAAGCCGCCACCAGCGAGCCGGCATGCAAAAGGCCGGTTGGCGAGGGCGCAAACCGGCCTGTGTACACCTGTGGCATGCAGGGTCAGCGTTTTTGCAGCACCGCCAAAGCCAGTTCCAGGCCCGAGACAAAAGCGTCTTCGACCCGGTGGCCCAAGCACCAGTCGCCACACAGGCCGATGCCCGTGTCTTTGGACCATAAAAAGCTTTGACCCAAAGGCTGGCCGGTTTTGGCATAGAGCCAACGGTGCACTTCGGCATGAGCCGGGGTGACACGGATGCCAGTGATTTCGGCAAATGCCTTGATCAGCTTGCCTTTGACCCGCTCGGGGGTGTCGTTGACATGCTCGGCCGACCACGGGGCACTGGCCTGCACGGTCCAGCGCTCGATGCGTTCGCGCCCGGGTTTGGACGATTCACGCGCCATCCAGGCGATGCGGTGGTGCGTGCTGCGGGCGGCGTTCCATTGGGGGCCAATGGTGATCAAGCCCGGTTGCACTGCCTGTGGATAGGCCAACATGAGCGTCCAGCAAGGGTCCACCGTCACTTGGCTCAAGGACTCAGCCAAGGCACTTTGCCCAGATGCGGTGAGCAAAGCTGACGCTTGCGCGGGGGGAATCGCCAAAATCACTTTGTCGAAACCTGCATACACCTGCTGACCGCCGTCCTCGCTTTCGGTGTGCAGTTGCCAGCCGTTTTTCTTGAGCGGGTCAGGGCCAATGAGCGTGACCCGGGTTGCCAACTGCACATTGCCGTCTTCGACCAAGGGGGCCGCCCAAACCTTGACCAATGCGTTCATGCCGGGTGACGCCACCCAGTGGCGCTCACCGCCGGGCAGACCCGCTTCGATCACGCGGCCATTGGGGTCGAGTACGCGTACCGCGTTGGCGCTCCAGGGTTTGCACACGCCGGGGGCGGTGCCGATGGCCAGTTCAAAGCGCGGGTCACGAACCGTGAAGTACTGTGCCCCGTGGTCAAAGCCGCCAAATGCGCTGGAGCGGGTTGACATGCGCCCCCCCAAGCCTCGGCTTTTTTCAAACAAGGTGACGTTGTGTCCGGCTTGGCGCAAAGTGCGTGCGCAAGTCACGCCGGCCATGCCGGCACCTACGATGGCGATGTGTTGTGTGTTCATGCGATCACTTTAGCTGAGAAATGGGGCCAGTAACCACCCGGGTGGGTTATCCCCGATGCCGGTTTTTGTGGCCCTTTTCACACTCGCTGCACTGGACGCAGCAAGGCCTGTCGTGTTGCCGGACTTTCCAGTTGCGTCAGCCACCAGCGCAAAGCCTTGCCTGCCGGTGCTTGGGGGGTGTCGCGCCAAGCCAGATGGCAGGTGTTGGTGCGCGGGGTGTTGACGCTTTTGGTGATCAGCAGGCCACGGTCGATGTAAGGTCTGGCCAGCGATTCGGGTAGAAAACCTACCCCCAAACCACGCACTTGCGCTTCCAACTTGCTGGGCATGTCGGGCACAGTGAACACGTCTTGGCCCCCTTGCAAACCAATCGTCAGACCCGAGCCTCTGCTGACCGAGTCGGCCACCGCCACGGCGCGGTGTTGTTGCAAACGGATGTCACTCAGCGGCTCGGGGGCCTGAGCCAGAGGATGGTGCGGTGCCACAGCAAAGACAAAGGCGATGTCGCCCAGAACCGCATGCCGGATGTCGTTTTGCAGTCCCGGCTCCAGCACCACACCCAAGGACAGATCGGCTTGACCCGAGGTGAGGGCGGCCAGTGTGCCCGACAGGGTTTCGTAGCGCAGCCGAAGGCGTGTGGGCGCGTTCAAGGCCAAAAAGCGGGCGCACAAGTCCATGACCACCGGGCGCGACACGATGCTGTCCACGGCCACGGTGAGCACAGCCTCCCAGCCCGTGGCCACGCGGCGCACCCGGTTGGCCACAGCGTCCATGTCGTCGAGCAGCCGACTGGCCTCGCGCAGCAGTTCACGTCCGGCCGCCGTGGGCACAGCTTGGCGGGCGCTGCGGTCAAACAGCAACACATCGAGTGCGTCCTCCAACTGGCGCACCCGATAGGTCAGGGCGCTGGGCACCAAATTCATGGCGCGTGCCGCGGCGGCAAAGCTGCCCTGTTGGCCAATCGTTTGCAGCATGTGCAGGGCCTCGGGTGTGAGCCAATCGCGTGGAGTTTGCATGGTGAGGGCTTGATTGTTCAATAGATTTGAATGATGCCAGCAAATGGAGGCCACCTTTCAAACCTGCTTGTTCGTTAAAGTCTGGACCTGTATTGCGGCAGGTGTCGCATTTCATTGACCCGGAGAAACTCATGCTCACTTTACGCGCCTCTGCCGAACGGGGTTATGCCGACCACGGCTGGCTCAAGTCGTTTCACAGCTTTTCTTTCGCCAATTATTTCGACCCGGCCCACATGGGTTTTGGCAATTTGCGCGTCATCAATGAAGACCGCATTGCCCCAGGCACCGGCTTTGGTACCCACGGGCACCGTGACATGGAAATCATCAGCTATGTGTTGTCGGGCAATTTGGCGCACCAAGACAGCATGGGCAATGTCAAGGGCATCCCACCCGGTGACGTGCAGCGCATGAGTGCAGGCAGTGGCGTGCGCCACAGCGAGTTCAACCATGCTGAGGGTGAACAAACGCACTTTTTGCAAATCTGGATCGAGCCCAACGTGACCGGCATTGAGCCCGGCTACGAGCAAAAATCCGTGCCCGACAGCGCCAAACGCGGACAACTGGCTTTGGTGGCTGCACCGCCTGCAGACCCTAAAGCAGTCGATCACACGGTGAAAATCCACGCCGATGCCCGCATGTATGCCGGTTTGTTCGAGGGTTCAGAAAATGCCCAATTGCCGCTGGACCCAGCCCGCAAGGCCTATGTGTTTTTGGTGCGCGGCCATTTGCAAGTCAATGGCCACAGCTTGAAGGCAGGCGATGCGGCCATGCTGCAGGGCGAGTCGGCTCTAAACCTGGGCCAAGGCCAGGACGCCGAAGTGCTGGTGTTTGATTTGGCCAACTGATTTTTTTCCAACCCTTGTTTTTGTCCTTTCCAGGAGTTTTTTCATGACCCAAACCGTTGTTGTTTTCCATTCCGGCTACGGCCACACCCAGCGCGTGGCCCAGTTTGTGGCCCAAGGTGCCAACGCCCAAAGCATCGCCATCGACGCCGACGGCAACATCACCGAGGCCGATTGGGCTGCGCTGGACGCGGCAGACGCCATCATTTTTGGCTCGCCCACTTACATGGGCATGGCTTCTTGGCAGTTCAAGAAATTTGCCGATGCCACCTCCAAGCGTTGGTTCAGCAGCGCCTGGAAAGACAAGGTAGCAGGCGGCTTCACCATTTCGGCCAGCCCCAGCGGCGACAAGTTGTCCACCATCCAGTACTTCATCACCTTGGCCATGCAGCAAGGCATGGTCTGGGTGGGTCAGCCGTCCATGAACGACGGCACCATCAACCGCATCGGCTCCAATTCCGGCGTGATGGCGCAAGTGGGCCCCACCAGCCCGGCCGAAGACATTCCTCAAGGTGACCTGGACACCGCCAAAGCCTACGGCGCACGCGTCGCGGCCGTAGCCGCCAAGCTGCGCGGCTGATCCATCAGGTTTTTGGTGTTCCTTTTGGCCCCTCACCTTGGTGAGGGGCTTTTTTTGTTCTGGTTCAGTTCAAGGTGTGAGCCCATGCCTGGCTTTTATGGCCAGCCTGGTTTGCGCGCAGCGGATGTGCAGCCAGCGCCCGTGCGCTTGAAGGCCCAATGGAGTGACAAGTACCCACTGGAGGCTACGGCGGGTGATCAGAATGCGACGGGCCTGATCACCTTCAACAACGGCTTCCGGGGCAACCAGAACTACCAAATTTGGCAAGCCGGCAGCGCCAACGCGACCTTCAACGGCATGCTGCTGCTGATCGACTCCGATGTGGCCTTCACCGGCATTGGAGGCCCGTGTCCGACCTGCATGGTTTTGTGCAGGTCGGGGCCATGGGGCTGGCGTCGTTCAGCCCACAAGGCCGCACGAACGGCGTGACGGCAACACGCAAAACGCCACCCCGTGGCTGGCTTGAACGCCAAGGACCCAAGCTGAACAGATCGCCCCTTGTGCAAGCCAGCTCTGCAGCGAACCCCATGACAAGCCTGAAACGACAAGCCTGAAACTTATAATGTGCGCTTGCACTTTGAGCGAAAAAAAACCCCCATGAGCCAAGCCACTTTCTCCGTCTACGACATCCGCAAGACCTTTTTGGACTTTTTTGAGTCCAAGGGCCACACCGTGGTGGCGTCCAGCCCCTTGGTGCCGGGCAACGACCCGACCCTGATGTTCACCAACTCGGGCATGGTTCAGTTCAAGGACGTGTTTTTGGGATCGGACAAGCGCTCTTATGTGCGCGCTGCGTCCGTGCAGGCCTGCCTGCGGGCCGGTGGCAAGCACAATGACCTGGAAAACGTGGGTTACACCGCCCGCCACCACACCTTTTTTGAGATGCTGGGCAACTGGTCGTTTGGCGACTATTTCAAACGCGAGTCTTTGCAGTGGGCGTGGGAACTGCTGACCCAGGTCTACAAGCTGCCCGCGGACAAGCTGTATGCCACGGTCTACATGGAAGACGACGAGGCCTACGCGATTTGGCAGGACATTTTTGTCAAATCGGGCTGGACACCTGAGCGAATCGTTCAGGAAAACCGCATCATCCGCATCGGCGACAACAAGGGCGGGCGTTACAAGAGTGACAACTTCTGGATGATGGCCGACACCGGCCCATGCGGTCCTTGCTCCGAGATTTTTTACGACCACGGCGCGCACATTCCTGGTGGCCCACCCGGCAGCCCCGATGAAGACGGCGACCGTTTCATCGAAATCTGGAACAACGTGTTCATGCAGTTCAACATGGACGAGACCGGTGCCGTCACGCCGCTGCCCGCACCCTGCGTGGACACGGGCATGGGCCTCGAACGACTTGCAGCCATTCTTCAACATGTCCACAGCAACTACGAAATCGACATTTTTGACGCGTTGATCAAGGCCGCATCGCGCGAAACCGGTTGCACCGACCTGAACAACAAGTCGCTGCGCGTGATCGCCGACCACATCCGCGCCACCGCGTTTTTGGTGAGCGACGGTGTGGTGCCCAGCAACGAAGGCCGCGGCTATGTGCAGCGCCGCATCGTGCGCCGCGCCATTCGTCACGGGTATTTGCTGGGCCAAAAGACCCCGTTCTTCCACAAGCTGGTGCCCGATTTGGTCAAGCTCATGGGGGCTGCTTACCCGAACATGGCCAACCAGGCCGAGCGCATCACCGACATCTTGCGTGTGGAAGAAGAGCGCTTTTTTGAGACGCTGCAAAGCGGCATGCAAATCTTGGATGCCGCTCTCGAAGGTGGCGTGAAAGTGCTGCCCGGCGAGGTGGCCTTCAAGCTGCACGACACCTACGGCTTCCCGCTTGATTTGTCGGCCGACGTGTGCCGCGAGCGTCATCTGAGCGTGGATGAAGCCGGTTTTGCCACCGCCATGGAAAAGCAAAAGGCCCAGGCCCGCGCGGCTGGCAAGTTCAAGATGGACAAGGCGCTCGATTACACCGGCGCTGGCAACGATTTTGTGGGCTATGAGGACCTGACAGCCAACGCCAAAGTGCTGGCTTTGTATGCCGATGGCAACGCAGTGGCTGAACTCAGAGCTGGTCAGTCGGGCGTGGTCGTGCTGGACAGCACACCTTTCTACGCAGAGTCCGGCGGCCAAGTGGGCGACCAGGGCAGGGTCAACAACGCGGGCGGTCAGTTCAACGTGTTGGACACGCTCAAGATCAAGGCCGACGTGTTTGGCCACCACGGCGAAATCCAATCCGGTAGCCTGAAGGTCGGCGACGCGGTGCAGGCGCATGTGGATTTGGCGGTGCGCGCTGCCACCGTGCGCAACCACAGCGCCACCCATCTGATGCACAAAGCCCTGCGCGAAGTGCTGGGCAGCCATGTGCAGCAAAAGGGCAGCTTGGTCAATGCCGAGCGCACCCGTTTTGACTTTGCGCACAACGCACCTGTGACCGATGCCGAAATCCGCCAGATCGAAGCCCAAGTGAACGCCGAAATTTTGGCCAACGCCGCCGCGCAAGCGCGTGTGATGGACATCGAAAGCGCCCAAAAGACCGGTGCGATGATGTTGTTTGGCGAGAAGTACGGCGAAACCGTGCGTGTTTTGGACATTGGTTCGAGCCGCGAGCTGTGCGGTGGCACCCACGTCAAAGCCACAGGCGACATTGGCCTGTTCAAGATCGTCAGCGAAGGCGGCGTGGCCGCAGGCGTGCGCCGCATCGAAGCCGTCACCGGCAACAATGCTTTGGCCTATTTGCAGTCGCTCGAAGACACGGTGACGCAAGCCGCAGGCACGCTCAAGGCCCAGCCTGCTGAGCTGAACAACCGAATTGCCCAAGTGCTGGACCAGGTCAAGGCGCTCGAGAAAGAACTGGCTGCCGCCAAAGGCAAGCTGGCTTCTGCCCAGGGCGATGAGCTGCTGACCCAAGCGGTTGACATCCAAGGTGTGAAGCTTTTGGTGGCCCAATTGGAAGGCGCGGACGCCAAGACCTTGCGCGACACCGTGGACAAGCTCAAAGACAAACTGAAGACTGCCGTGGTCTTGCTCACGGCTGTGGACGGTGACAAAGTTCAGATCGCCGCTGGCGTGACGGCCGACACCGTGGGCAAGGTCAAGGCCGGTGAGCTGGCCAGCTTTGTGGCCGGTCAAGTGGGCGGCAAAGGTGGCGGCAAGCCCGACATGGCCATGGCCGGTGGCTCCAACCCCGCAGCATTGCCTGCAGCCATGGCCAGCGTGCAGGCTTGGGTGACTGAGCGGGTTTGAGTGTGACGGCCTGATGACCCGTCTCGCTTCATTCAATGTCCCCGTAGGAGCGACGCCCCCGTCGCGATCAAACCTCGCAGACCACTAAAAATCGCCCCGAGGGCGTGGCTTCAACAAAATGCAGCGCATCTCCCCGGTAGGAGCGACGCCCCCGTCGCGATCAAGCCTCGCAGACCACTAAAAATCGCCCCGAGGGCGTGGCTCCTACAAAATGCAGCGCATCTCCCCGGTAGGAGCGACGCCCCCGTCGCGATCAAGCCGCTATGCCCAAGCCAGGTCTTTCACTGCAAACTTCACAGGGCTGGAGGCTCGAGTGATTGAATTCAACCTTTTGGAGCCTTAAGGCGCGTCTGACTGCGACACCGCCCCTTGCGCGATCAAGTCGTCGATTTCAGCTTCGCTCAGGCCATGCTCTTGCAGCAGTTCGCGGGTGTGCTGTCCAAGCAGCGGCGCAGCTTGGCCAGTGTCGGTGGGTGTTTGCGAAAAGTGGATCGGGCAACCGATGCCACGCGTGGTGCCCGCTTGCGGGTGCTCCAGTGTGACCACCATGCCACGGGCCAAGGTTTGAGGGTGCGACAACGCCTCGCCAATGGTGTGCACCGGACCTGCGGGCACGCCGGCTGCATCCATGTCGGCTTGCCACTCGGCGCGTGTGCGTTGGCACAGTACCGCATTCATCAGTGTCACCAATTCGTTCAAATGGGCCATGCGGTCGCTGTTGGTCGCAAAGCGGGGGTCTTCGCGCCACTCGGGATGGCCCAGTACTTGGCAGATGCGCTCCCAGTTGTTTTGGTTGGCTCCGCCGATGTTGATCCAACCGTCGCTGGCTTCAAAGGCTTGGTAGGGCGCCGTCAAGATGTGCGCTGAGCCCGTGGGCTGCGGCTCGCGTTGCGTGGCGAACCACACGGCTGCGTGCCAATAGGTTTGCTGCAAAGCGGCGTCGCTCAGTGAGGTGTCCACAATTTGGCCCTCGCCGGTTTTGAGCTTGTGGATGTAGGCCGCCAAGATGCCGGTGGCTGCCAAAATGCCCGCGTTCATGTCGGACACGGCGTTGCCGTTTTTGGCGGGTGGCCGATCGGGCTCGCCTGTGACGGCCATCAGGCCTGCAAAGCCTTGGGCGATCAGGTCAAAGCCGCCTTTGTCGGCATAAGGCCCCGTGCGGCCATAGCCCGAGATGGCGCAGTAGATCAGCCCTGGGTTCACCTCGCGCAGGACTTCGTAGCCCAGGCCCAACTTTTCCATGGTGCCACCCCGGAAATTTTCAACCAGCACATCGGCGTTTTTGACCATGCGCAGCAGCAAGGCGCGGCCTTGGGGTTTTTTCAGGTCCAGCGCCAAGCCACGTTTGTTGCGGTTGAGCATCAAAAAGGGCGCAGACACGCCCTTGATTTGCGGGTCGCGGTAGCTCCGGGCGTCATCGCCGCCGGGGAGCTTTTCGATCTTGATCACGTCGGCACCCATGTCGGCCAAGAGCAAGCCACAGGTGGGGCCGGACATGATTTGCGTCATTTCAAGAACGCGCAGACCGGCCAAAGGTCCGGTTCGTTGGGCCTTTTTTGTGCTTTCCATGATCGCCATGGTCAAAGGCCTTTCCAGAGGGGTTTGCGCTTGTCGACAAAGGCCTTGACGCCCTCGTGGAAGTCTTCGCTGCCATAGGCTTGCCGAATCAGGTCTTCGGCCTCGGGGGCGCTGTTTTTGACCAAACGGTTCAGGGCTTGTTTGCTCACTTCTTGGGTCACCGGAGCCAAGGCCGACAGGCGCTGCACCAAAGCGTGCGTGGCCGCAACGATGTCGTCTGGCGCGGCCAGTTGGTGCAGGTAACCGCAGGCCAGGGCCTCGTCGGCCCCAACCATCTCGGCCAGCATGAGCATGCGTTTGACGCGTTGGTGCCCCAAAGCGGCACTGAGCCTGGCCACGTTGGCCACCGACAAACAGTTGCCCAAGGTTTTGGCAATCGGCACACCCAGTTGCGAGTCGGGCGTGGCCAGGCGAAAGTCGCATGCCGTGGCAATGGCCAGTCCGCCGCCCACTGCCCAGCCTTCAATGAGCGCCACCGTGGGCATGCGCAGTGAGCAGAGCAAGTCGATGCAGGCCTCGATTTGGGCCTCGTAGGCGACACCGTCATCGCCCGTGCGGAATGGGATGAATTGCTCGATGTCGGTGCCTGCCACAAAGGCTCGCCCACCGGCACCACGAAACACCACCGCCCGAATGTCCGCATTGGCTTGGAAGTTGTGGCAAAGGCGGCTGAGCTCTTGGTACATGCCCCAGGTCATCGCGTTGCGCGCCTGAGGTCGGTTGAACGTCACGGTGGCCACGCCATGCTCAACAGCCAATTCCACCGTGCCAGCGGTCAGGGTGTCGGTCATCAGCTGTCCAGCTTCACGTTGCTGTCTTTGACCACCTTGGCCCACTTGACTTGTTCGGTGCGGATGAATTCGGCAAAGCGTTGCGCCGATCCGCCGCCGTCTTCTGCGCCGTATTGGGCCAATTTTTCGACCACATCGGGCATGACCAAGACCTTGTTGATGTCCTCGTTCATGCGTTGCGCCATGGCGGGGGGCAACTTGCCGGGACCGACCAAGCCGTACCAAGTGGTGGCTTCAAAGTTGGGGAAGCCCGCTTCGACCATGGTGGGCACATTGGGGTAGCTCGATGCCCGCTTGGCACGGGTTTGCGCAATCGCACGCACTTTGCCGCTTTTGACGTGCGGTGTCGCTGCGGTCATGGTGTCAAACGAGTAGCCGATTTGCCCGCCGATCAAATCGGCCAGCATCGGCCCCGATCCTTTATAGGGAATATGGATGGTGTCGACACCCGCTGCCAACTTGAAGGATTCAAGCGCCATGTGTTGGGCTGAGCCCTGACCAGCGGAGCCGAAACTGACCTTGCCGGGGTTGGCTTTGCATTGCGCCACCAATTCGGCCACGGTTTTGGCGGGCTGGTCGTTGTTGCAGATCAGCAAATTGGGCGTGATCCCGACCAGGGTCAAAGGTGTGAAGTCGCGGTCCACCACATAGCTGAGCTTGGGCATGAGGGCAGGGGCCAGCGCATGGCTGTTGATGTGCGCCATCAGCAGCGTGTTGCCGTCAGGGGCGGCCTTGGCCACCGCTTCGGCAGCGATCACCCCCGTGGCCCCGGCGCGGTTTTCGACCAGCACCGTGATGCCCCACATGGTTTGCAGTTTTTGCGCCACGATGCGGGCCAGGATGTCGGTGCCACCCCCGGGGGCAAAGCCTACCAAGATGCGTACGGGCCCGGCGGGCAGGGATTGCGCCCGTACAGCGGGTGCGGCGAGTGTCGCTGCAGTGGCGGCGGTGGCGGCTACAAAGGTTCTGCGTTTCATGTGGTCTCCTGGGTTTGTGTTTTAAAAATGCACGCTAAAGAGGGGCGGATCTGCCAATCAGTGACTCGAAAAATGGTCCATGATGGCTTGCACGCCGCTGCCTTGCAGCGCCACGCCCGAGAGCTTCAGGCCCATTTCGCAGCCCGCCACGGTGGCGATCAGGGTCAGGTCGTTGCTGTCGCCCAGGTGGCCAATGCGGAACATGCGGCCTTTGACTTTGCCTAGGCCCGTGCCCAGCGAGCAATCAAAGCGTTCGTGGATGACTTTGCGCACCGCGTCGGCGTCCACACCCTCAGGGGTCATGACGCCGGTCAAGATGGGGGAGTAGACGGCCGGGTCGGCGCATTGAATCGGCAGGCCCCAAGCCTTGACCGCCGCTCGCACCCCGGCAGCCCAGCGCTGGTGACGGGCAAACACCGTGTCCAGGCCTTCGGCCAGCAACATGTCGCAGGCTTCGCTTAAGCCATAGAGCAAGTTGGTGTTCGGGGTCGAGGGCCAGTAGCCGTTTTTGTTCATCTCGATCATTTCGCCCCAGGCCCAGTAACTGCGGGCCATACCACCTTGTTGGCTGACCTCGATGGCGCGGGGCGACAGGGCGTTGAAGCTGATGCCGGGCGGCAACATCAGGCCTTTTTGTGAGCCGCTGATGGTCACATCCACGCCCCATTCATCGTGCCGGTAGTCGGCGCTGGCCAGGCCCGAGATGCTGTCGACCAGCAGCAAAGCGGGGTGCTTGGCAGCGTCCATGGCGCGGCGTACGGCAGCGATGTCGCTGGTCACGCCGGTCGAGGTTTCGTTGTGCACCACGCAAACGGCCTTGATGCTGTGGCCCGTGTCGGCTTTCAGGCGTTGCTCGATCAAATCGGCCTGCACGCCGTGACGCCAGCCCTCCAGGCCCGGCAAGCTGATGACCTCTGATTTCAGTCCGAGTTGGTTGGCCAGTTTGTTCCACAAAAACGCAAAGTGGCCTGTCTCGTACATCAGCACATGGTCGCCGGTGCTGAGCACGTTGCACAGAGCCGCCTCCCACGCCCCGGTGCCCGAAGCGGGGTAAATCATGACGGGGTGGCGGGTTTTGAAAATCTTTTGCACGTCGGCCAGCACCTTCTTGCCCAGGGCGCCGAACTCGGGGCCACGGTGGTCGATGGTGGGCGAACTGATGGCCCGCAAGATGCGATCGGGCACGGGCGAGGGGCCTGGAATTTGCAGGAAGTGGCGACCCGTGGGGTGGAAATTCGTGGTGAGCATGCGCGGCAAAGCCTTTCAGTTTTTCATTCATTTTTTGTATTCAAATTGCTTTTGTCAAGGGTGTTTGTCCTAAAATCGGTCGATACGACTCATTTTTTTGTATTCAAAAAACTCTTATGGGCATTGACCAATCGACCCTTCCTCGGCCCGTTTTGCATGCGCAAGTGGCGCAGCGCTTGCGCCAAATGCTGGTGGAGGGCTTGATTCCACCCGGCGGCAAACTCAATGAACGCACCCTGTGCGAAGAGCTGCACATCTCGCGCACGCCGCTGCGCGAAGCCATCAAGATGCTGGCGGCCGAAGGCCTGGTCGAGCTCTTGCCCAACCGGGGGTCGGTGGCGGTGCAGTTGAGTGAAGCGGACGTGCACCACACCTTTGAGGTGATGGCGGGCTTGGAGGGGCTGTCGGGTGAGTTGGCCGCGCAGCGCGTGACCGAGGCCGAACTCAGCGAAATCAAGGCCCTGCACTACGAGATGATGGCGGCCTACACCCGCCGGGACTTGTCGGCCTATTACCAAATCAATGCGGCAATTCACCGCAACTTCAACGCTGCGGCCAAAAACCCGGTGTTGACCACCACCTACAACCAGGTCAATGCCCGCTTGCAGGCGCTGCGCTTTCGCTCGAACCAGGACGGTGACAAATGGCAGCGCGCTGTGGAAGAGCACGTCGCGATGGTGCAAGCCCTGGAGGCCCGCGACGCAGCGGCCCTGCGTCGGGTGCTGATGCACCACTTGGACAACAAGCGCACGGTGGTGATCGAACAGCTGCGCAGTGCCGCGGCAATTTTTTATCCGGCAGAAAAAGAAGGACAGACCCCATGAACGCCCCTTTGCCGATCGATTTGTCAAAAACCTCGCCTGACGGCGCCTACGAAAAAGTGGCTGCTGGCAGCAATGAGGTGACCGCTACGCTTGCCAAGCGTTTGCGCCAGCACGCCCAAGGCGAGGTGCTGTTTTCTGCGGCCGATCGGGGGCGTTACGCCACCGATGCCTCGATTTACCAAGTCATGCCCTTGGGTGTGTTTGTGCCGCGTGATGCGGCCGATGTGTGCGTGGCCATGGACATTTGCCGCGATTTGGGCGTGCCCATCGTGCCGCGCGGCGGCGGCACCAGCCAATGTGGTCAGACGGTGGGCGCGGGCTTGGTCATGGACCATTCCAAACACATGCGCAAGATCATGGCGGTCGATGCCGAACAGCGCACCGCCACGGTGGAGCCCGGCTTGGTGCTGGACCACCTGAACGCGGCCCTCAAACCGCATGGTCTGTGGTACCCGGTGGACGTGTCCACCAGCGCGCAGGCCACGCTGGGTGGCATGGCGGGCAACAACTCGTGCGGCAGCCGCTCGATCGCTTACGGCAACATGGTGCACAACGTGCTGGGTGCCCAGGCTTGGTTGGCCGACGGCAGCTTGCTGGACTTTGGTGCTTATGACCAAGCCCAAGGCCGGGTGCGCCAGATCGGCGACTTTGTGCGCGACTTGGCGCAGCAACACGCCAGTGAAATCGATGCCCATTGGCCCAAAGTCTTGCGCCGCGTGGCCGGCTACAACCTGGACATTTTCCGCAACCAAAACGAGCGGCCCTACACGGCCGATGGGTCCGTCAACCTGTCGCATTTACTGATCGGCAGCGAGGGCACGCTGGCCCTCACGCGTTCTCTCACCCTGCGCTTGTCCGAGTTGCCGCGCGCCAAGGTGCTGGGGGTGGTGAACTTTCCGAGCTTTTACCAAGCCATGGATTCGGCCCAGCACATCGTCAAGCTGGGGCAGGGCATGGCGGTGGGGCAGCTGTCGGCCGTCGAGCTGGTGGACCGCACCATGATCGAGCTGTCTTTGCAAAACCCGGCTTTTGCGCCGACCATCCGCACCGCGCTGTCGCCGCACATCAACGGCGGCATGCCAGAGGCGGTGTTGTTGGTGGAGTTT
This sequence comes from Comamonadaceae bacterium, assembly GCA_027486555.1. Taxonomy (GTDB): domain Bacteria; phylum Pseudomonadota; class Gammaproteobacteria; order Burkholderiales; family Burkholderiaceae_C; genus Limnohabitans_A. The sequence continues at coordinate 36,642 of JAIXOX010000081.1, read as the reverse complement.
TCCGGTCCCAGCAAGGGCGATATCGCCCACAAAATCAAGGAGCTGGTCGAGCTGATGGGCGACTTGGGCTTGCCTGGCAGCGTGGTCGAGATGGTGGAGGATGCGCCGCAAAAGAACCTGTGGGAAGTGCGCAAGGCGGGCTTGAACATCATGATGAGCCTGCGTGGCGACGGCAAGCCGGTGAGCTTCATTGAAGACTGCGCGGTGCCGCTGGAAAGTTTGGCCGAGTACACCGAGGCCCTGACCGGCGTGTTTCGCAAATACGGCAGCCGGGGCACCTGGTACGCCCACGCCTCGGTGGGCACTTTGCATGTGCGGCCCATTTTGGACATGCGCCGCGATGGGGCCAGCAAAATGCGCGCCATTGCCGAAGAGGCCAGCGCCTTGGTGCGTCATTACAAGGGCGCGTTCAGTGGTGAGCACGGGGACGGGCTGTGCCGGGGCGAGTGGATTGGTTGGCAGTTTGGCCCACGCATCAGCGAGGCCTTTGCTGCCATCAAGCAAGAGATGGACCCCGGTCAAATGCTGTCGCCCCAGCGCATCGTCAACCCGCCCAAAATGGACGACACCACACTGATGCGCTATTCGCCCACCTACAAGGTGGTGCCCATCCAAACCGCTTTGGACTGGCGTGCCTGGGATGTGCAAAACAACCCCGTGACCGAGCAAACCAGTGCGCCCGGCACCGGCGGCGACCCGGCCCAAGGCCTGGCCAAGGCGGTGGAGATGTGCAACAACAACGGGCACTGCCGCAAGTTCGATGCGGGCACCATGTGCCCCAGCTACCGTGTGACCCGCGACGAGCAGCACCTGACGCGTGGCCGCGCCAACACCTTGCGCTTGGCGTTGAGCGGACAGATCGAGGGTCTGTCTGGGCAAGATGCTCTGTCCAGCCAAGCGGTGCATGACGCCATGGATCTTTGTGTGGGCTGCAAAGGCTGCAAACGCGATTGCCCCACCGGGGTGGACATGGCCAAGATGAAGGTCGAGTTTTTGCAGCATTACAAGGCCAAGCACGGCCACACGCTGCAAGACAAGTTGGTGGCTTATTTGCCCGAATATGCCCGATGGGCGGCGCGCCTGGCCCCAGTTTTGAACCTGCGCAACCGCATGCCGCTGCTGGCCGCGTTGACAGAAAAGCTTTTGGGCCTGTCGGCCAAGCGCAGCTTGCCCGAGTGGCAGACGCGACACTTTTTCAACACTCCGGTCAGCCCCATAAAAGCCACCGCCAGCCGTGCCGAGGTGTTGGCAGCGGCGCGTGGGGTGGTCTTGTTTGTGGACACCTTCAACGGCTATTTGGAGTCGGCCAACGCGCATGCGGCCGTGAAGGTGCTGCGGGCCGCGGGTTACTCCGTGCATGTGGCCACCAAGTTGCAAGACGACGGCAAGCACCTGTGCTGCGGTCGCACTTACCTGGCCAGCGGCATGGTGGACAAAGCCCGCGACAAAGCCCGGGAAGTCGTGCAAAGCCTGCTGCCTTTTGCCGAAAAAGGGCTGTCCATCGTGGGCTTGGAGCCTTCATGCTTGCTGACCTTGCGCGACGAGTTGCTGGTGATGGGTTTGGGCGAGGGTGCGCAAAAGATCTCCCAGCAGGCCTTGCTGTTTGAAGAATTTCTGGCGCGCGAGGCCCAGTCGGGGCAACTGGACGGATTGAAGGCGCAAATCGCTCCGGTGGCGCGTCCGGTCTTGCTGCACGGCCATTGCCACCAAAAAGCCTTCGACGCGGTGTCCCCCGTGATGGAGGTCTTGCGCTGGATTCCGGGGGCCAAGCCGCAACTGATCGAGAGCAGTTGCTGTGGCATGGCCGGCAGTTTCGGCTACGAGGCCAAGCACTACGAGGTGTCCATGCAGATGGCCGAGCTTAGCTTGTTGCCTGCCGTGCGCGCCCAGCCCGATGCGATCGTGGTCGCCGACGGCACCAGCTGCCGCCACCAGATCCAGGACGGCGCAGGACGCCAAGCCGTGCATCTGAGCCAATTGTTGGCGGGTTTGTTGCCAGGTGGCTGATCTGGCCCTTGGGGCGATGGGTGGTGTGCAGTGGTCTGCAAGGGTGATCGCGACGAGGGCGTCGCTCCTACAGGGGGTGCCCTGAATTGTGTGGGAGCCCCGCCCTCGGGGCGATGGGTGGTGGTCTGCGAGGGTGATCGCGACGAGGGCGTCTCGCCTACACGGGGTGCCCTGAATTGTGTGGGAGCCCCGCCCTCGGGGCGATGGGTGGTGGTCTGCAAGGGTGATCGCGACGAGGGCGTCGCGCCTACAGGGGGTGCCCTGAATTGTGTGGGAGCCCCGCCCTCGGGGCGATGGGTGGTGGTCTGCGAGGGTGATTGCGACGAGGGCGTCGCGCCTACAGGGGAATTTCTGCAAAAAAACTCGATTGCTTTGCCGCCTGCTCAGCTGTCTTTTGCCAAAGCAGGCAAAGACGCCAACGACGCCAACGACGACTCAAATTTGGCGCGCACACTGGCATCGGACACGTCCAGATAACGCATGGCCGATTTGACGTCTTTCCAGCCCACATAGGCCATGAGCGACTTGAGGTCCCAGCCGCTGTCGCGCGCCCAAGTTGCAAAGCCCCGGCGCATCGAATGGCTGCTGTACTCCTCGGAGCCTTCCAAGCCCACGTCACGAAAGAGGCTGCGCAGCAGGGGAATCAAACTGTCGGCGTTCAATCCTTGCTGGCCAACACGGCCCCAGCGGTCGATCTTTCGGTACACCGGCCCTTGCGTCAGATCGGCCAAACTCAGCCAGGCTTGACAGGCCGTCACAGGGCACAGCTGCGACAAGGCCGGGCAGCTGTAATGACGCCCCAGGCTTTGACGGTCGGTTTTGCTGCTGCCCAAGAAGCACACCAGCCCTTCCCCGGGGGTGATCTGGACATTCTCCACGCGCAGATTGACCAACTCGTCAGAACGAAAACCGCGCCAAAAGCCCAGCAACAACAGGCTGCGGTTGCGGGTGTGCCGCAGCAGCGCCCCCTGGTCCTGCAGTGTTTTGGCCTCATCCATGCGTTGATCGAGCCACTGGTCAATGCGCTGCACCACCTCGATTTCCAGGGGGCGAGCGCGTTTTTCTGCCACCGCATGCACGGACCGTATGCCTTTGAACACCTTCCGCACCTTGGGGGCCTTGGTCGGATCAGCAAACCCGTGGTCCACATGCCAACGTGACAGTGCCGCTAGGCGCTGCCTGAGGGTGTTGATGGCCAAGCTGTTGGCGTGATCGGCCAGGTAGCGGCAAATTTCATCGGTGGTGGTGGGCAACAGGCCGCGCCATTCAACTTCGAAATGGCGCACCGCAGCCGCGTAGCTGCGGCGGGTGTTTTCTCGTTCGGCGGCTGCCAGGTATTGCTCGACACGGTCCACGGTGGGGCCTTTCTTGTTTCCATGCTTTTTGCAAGGCTTTCACGGGTGTGTTGGGCATCTTACATGGGGTAATCCGCTATTACCCCATGTTAGATATTTTTTATTTCTAAAATTTTACAGACAAATTTAGTATGTAAAATCGTAATACGTATTACGGTACATCAAGGTACACCATGGCAAGATCAGGCATTTACAAGGCGGAAGTGCTGCGGGCACGCAATGCACTCGCGGCTGCGGGTCGGCACCCATCGATCGATGCGGTGCGTGAAAAACTGGGCCACACCGGCTCCAAAAGCACCATTCACCGTTTTTTGAAAGAAATCGAAGAGGAAGAAGGCCCCAAAGCCGAGGCCCCTTTGAGCATCAGCGAAGCCCTGCAAGACTTGGTGAGCCGTCTGGCCCAGCAGCTGAATGAGGAGGCGCAAACGCAAATCACACGCGCACAGCAGGCCCACGCGGCGCAGCTCAGCCAACACCAGCAAGAATCCGAGGCGCTGAGAACACAAGCACAGAGCACCCAACAGGTGTTGAAGCAAACAAGCGGGTTTTTGGATGCAGAAAAAACGGCACACGCCCGCACCAGCCAGGCGCTGAACGTCAAAATTCTTGAATGGACACAACTCACACAGCAAGTGACAGACTTGCAGGCCCAACTGGAGGCCCTGGAAAAACACCGCCTGTCCTTGGAAGACAAGCACCAACATGCCCGGCTGGCGTTGGATCACTTCCGGGAAACAAGCCAAGCCCAGCGCACACAAGATCAACGCAGGCATGAACAACAAGTCCAATACCTGCAATCAGAATGTCGATCCCTGAACGAAAACCTTGCGGGCAAACAGCAAGAACTGGCGCAGGCAAACCAGGAAAATGTGCGTCTGTCGGGTGATTTGTCACACAGCCAAAGCGACGCACTGCGCTTGCAAGATGAGGTCCTGGCGCTGCATCCCTTAAAAGACATGCTCCAACAAAGCCAAAGGCAAGCCGACTCACGCGCACAACAACTCGACGAGTTGCTGCAGGTGCAGCAAAAAACAGAAACTTCAGCACAGGCCATGCAACAGAAAATTCAGGAATTGAACGCGCATCTGCAGCAGTCTGAATTGAAGCAAGCTGCGCTCCAATCGGCACTCTCGGTGCAAGAGCACATGGTAAGCAGTTTGCTGGCCAAACTGACGGTCCCCAAAGCCCCTGAAATGACCAACGCCCTCAGCCCGGCAGACCCGCGATAATCGCAGGCTTTGCGACACACCCAAGCGCCCCATGACGAAGCACGAAGAAATTCTCCAACACGCGGACAAGCCTGCGCCACAAAGCCCTGAGGCCCAGGACACCCCCTTCATGCGTACCATCAAGACGTATGTGCTGCGGGCCGGGCGCATGGGTTCAGGTCAAGTGCGGGCTTTCGAACAATTCGGCCCCCGGTTCTTGATTCCTTACCGCGCTGAGCGCCTGGATGTGCCCGCTGCTTTTGGCGGCACCGGCCCATTGATTTTGGAAATCGGTTTTGGCATGGGTGATGCCACAGCCAAGATCGCCCAAGTGCGTCCCCAAGACCATTTTTTATGTTGCGAGGTGCACGAGCCTGGTGTGGGCGCCTTGCTCAAACGCTGCGGCGAAGAAAGCATTGCCAACATCCGCATCGTGCAGCATGACGCCATTGAAGTCATGGACAACATGCTGGGGCCCGAAAGCTTGGACGGCGTGCACATATTTTTTCCAGACCCGTGGCACAAAAGCCGCCACCACAAGCGCCGCCTGATCCAATCGCCCTTCATCGAGCGCCTGGCCCGGCACATCAAGCCCGGCGGCTACCTGCACCTGGCCACCGATTGGCAACCCTATTCCGAGCAAATGATGGGCGTGCTGCGCGCCGAGCCTTTGCTGGCCAACACCAGCGATGCGGCCAACGGCTTTGCGGACAAACCCGACTACCGGCCCCTGACCAAGTTTGAAAACCGGGGCCTGAAGCTCGGCCATGGCGTGTGGGACTTGGTGTTTCGCCGCATCTGACATGCGCCATTCAGGGCAGTCCCCTCAGTTGCCCCTGCGCGATGGCGTCAGTGCCAGTGTGGTGTCGGTGCCGCAGGGCGCGGCACATTTGCTCGATTTTTTGGCCCAACGCATGCCCGGCATCTCTCGTACCGAATGGGCCGAGCGCTTGGCGCAGGGTTTGGTGCTGCATGAAAACGGACAAACCGCCCAAGCCAACGAAGCCTGCCACCCCGGCCAACGACTGTATTACTACCGCCATCTGAAACATGAACCGGTCTTGCCGTTTCAGGCGCAAACCGTGTTTGAAGACGACCACTTGCTGGTGGTTGACAAACCGCACTTCATGCCTGTCACGCCTTCAGGCCCTTATGTTCAGCAAAGCCTTTTGGTGCAACTCAAACGCCAAACGGCTTGCGCCGATCTGGTGCCCTTGCACCGCATCGACCGCGAAACCGCAGGTTTGGTGTTGTTTGGCAAACGCCTGCAAGAGCGAGACGCTTACCACGCGCTGTTTCGCAACCACCAGATCCACAAGACTTACCACGCGGTGGCAGCCCATGCTTCTCAGCTCAACCTGCCGCTGGTGTACGCCAGCCGCTTGGTGCCGGGTGAGCCGTTTTTCAGAACCCAGGAAGTTCCAGGGTTGGCCAATAGCCAAACCCATATCGCTTTGCTGCACACCCAAGGCCAGCGGACGTTGTATGCGCTGCGGCCCATCAGCGGCAAGCACCACCAGCTGCGGGTGCACATGAACGCATTGGGCATTCCCATTGAAGGCGACCCTTTTTATCCCACCGTTTTGCGCGCACAGGATGCGCCCGAGGACTTCAGCCAACCCTTGCAGCTCTTGGCCCAGTCGCTGCGTTTCATCGACCCGGTGACCGGCCAAGCCCGCGAGTGGACCAGTGGTCTGCGTTTGACACTCGGTCTGCCGTGAAGCGATGGCATGCTGTGCATGAATGCTTTTTTGTAGAAGCTTCGCCCTCGCCGCGATCACCCTTGCAGACCACCACCCATCGCCCCGAGGGCGGGGCTCCCACAAAATGCAATCAGATCCGCTGTAGGAGCGACGCCCCCGTCGCGATCACCCACAAAGGCAAAAAGCCATCGTGAGGTCCCGCAAAAATCTAGCGCTCCGCCCTCGCGGCAAGATCACCATGGGCAGCAGAGGGCGCATCCGAAAAGGGCAGGTGAAGCTCAACGCAGGCACCACCATCTGGAAGATTGTGAAACCACAATTTTCCGTCCGCAGCGGCCAGAATGTGGCGGGCCACCGACAGTCCAACACCCCAACCCGGAGACCGATCGCTGGAAAACGGCATCATGACGAATTTTTCGGCATTGGCGGGAAAGCCCGGACCGGTATCGACAAAGCGCAAAACCCCGTTCGACCCCTGCGAAGTCCATGTCATGGTCAGCTGCCGCTGCGGTGAATGTGCCATGGCCACGATGGCGTTGCGCAGTATGTTTTGCAGCACCAATGTCAATTGAAGTGGATCGAGCAGAACCCAAGCGTGCGGCATGTCCGTGGGTCGCTTTAGTGTGACGCCATGATCCCCAGCTTCGTTCACCAGCAAGGTGCACGTGGTGTGAAGTGTCTCGCGCAGGCTGATGGGGTCTGTGACGCAGCTGCCTGGTGATGCATACAGGCGAATGCTTCGAACCATTTGGCTGGCCCTTTGGTTGGCATTCAAAATGCCGTCCAGGCACTGCGTCAATTTGGAGGCGCTCAGGTTTTCTGTCTGACCATGGTGTTGCGCCAGTTCAACATAGCCCTGAATGGCCGTCAGGGGTTGGTTCAATTCGTGACAAATGGAACCCGAAATAAACCCCAAACTGCGCTGCCGTTCATGGTGCGACAACTGTTCAAGCATGCGGCGGTTGGCCTTTAAAAGTGCGCTTTCCATGGCCTTTTGTGACAACTCATGGGCTTGTTCCTGAATGCGCATGGCCAGGTACATCACGTAGCGCAAAAGACCGAACACAAAAATCATGGACCACAAAGCCAGCGTCCAGTGTTCTTGGGCGAAGGTTTCGATGTGCCATGGCGCGATCCAGGCCTGCAAGCGAACAAAATGCAGCACACCCAGACCGCCCAACACCCACTGCATGTGCCAGGCAAAGGGGTTGCCGGTGTTGCGGTAAACCTGCCGGGCGGGCCAGATCGACAGCAGCGATGGAACCCCAAACGCCAGCACCGACAAGAACAAAGTGGCCTTGGGCCCGGCGTGAATTCGGCACCACTCCATGACCACGATGAACACCACCGTGCCCACGGCCAAGGCCACCAAGCGGCGGAGTTGGGGCGTGGGGCTGTACAGGCGCGCAAGCCCCAAACCCATCAGCACAAAACTGGCGCTGTTGAGCCCAATGGGGATGCTGTAGGACCACAGTGGGTGCAAAACATCGCGAAAAACAGTGGGAATGCCCGTGACCCCCCAAAGCAGCGCGGCCACTGTCCAATAGCGCGCCGATGAGTCGAGTCGGTGAAAAAACAAGCTCGCAGCCAAGCCGCCGAGCAATGAAACCAGCCCGAAAAAGATAAAAAGACTCTGGACGTTGTAGGCACTCATGAAGTGTTGTTTTTATTAAATATGCAAATTTTATCCATTTAAATTGGAAAATAGTTATTCATAATCCACGTACACGCCTGCGAACTTCATTGAGGGGTCTGGCCACTTGAAGTCTTTAACAACATTCAAGGGATGGCCCTTAAGCAGGTGAGCAGCAGACGATGGCCTTTTTGCTTTGTGGGAGCCCAACCCGTGGGCGATGGGAGGTGGTCTGCGCGGGTTATCGCGACGAGGGCGTCGCTCCTACAGGGGGGATGCCCTGTCTTTGTGGGAGCCCCGCCCTCGGGGCGATGGGTGGTGATCTGCGAGGCTTATCGAGACGAGGGCGTCGCTCCTACAGTGGGGGTGCCCTGTCTTTGTGGGAGCCCCGCCCTCGGGGCGATGGGTGGTGGTCTGTGCGGGTTATCGCGACGAGGGCGTCGCTCCTGCAGTGGGGGTGCCCTGTCTTTGTGGGAGCCCCGCCCTCGGGGCGATGGGTGGTGGTCTGCGAGGCTTATCGCGACGAGGGCGTCGCTCCTACAGGGGGATCCATCAAGGGTCAGCCGTTCAGTGCAGACCGACAACGGGCCGAGTTTTGTAAAACTGCACCGGGCTCTCGGGCACGGCGTTGAGCACCGATTTCTTGATCTTGCCAACCACATGCATTTCGCAAGGTTTGCAGTCAAAGCGCAGGGTGAGTTTTTCTTTGCCGTTGATCAGTTGCATGGGCTCGGCTTTCACCGTGCCTTGCACGCCGGTCACGCCCTTGGCTTGTTTGGGGCACAAGCTCAGGCTAAAGCGCACGCAGTGCTTGGTGATCATCAGGCTGACTTCGCCCAATTCTTCTTGGCTTTCATAGGCCGCATCAATGACTTTTACGCCATGCTTGGCGTAAAAGTCACGGGCTTTTTGGTTGAACACATTGGCCAGGTAGGTCAAGGTGTCTTCGGGGTAAGCGACAGGGGGCTCTACTGGCACCGCACGCGCAAGGCGGTGCAAACCTTGAGCGCGTGCCGTTTCCAGCACCAGCACCGCATCGCGGCGCAAGGCGTTGAGCTGTGAGGGTGGGACAAACCAAGGGCGGGGCAGGGCCACTTGCACAGACAGCGGCTCGAACAGGGTGTCGCCCAGTTTGCCCAAGGCGGTTTTGAGTTTGTCCTCGGCCTGGGTTGGATCTTTGGGCGCTTGCCAGGCCATGGCCATTTGCGCCGTGCCAGTGTGGCCCGCTTCATCGGTCATGGTCAGCTGCAGACCTTCACGCTTACCATCTGCGCTTTCGGCCAGCTGCATCCACACGCCCATGCGCCGCTCGGCCGATTTTTTGTCCAGCGTGCGCACCCAGCTCATGTCGCGGTTGCGGTTGACCTGCACGCCTTTGCGCAGGTCTTTGAAGCCGTCCATCGGGTCTTTGGGAAACAGTCGCCAAACCCCCTTGGTTTTTTGGGCTTCTGCGCGGTTGATTTGCAGGCCGATCAGCTCTTTTTGCAGATCGTAATAACAAAGCCCATCGCCGTTGTGCAGTTCGGTGGCCGGGTCGTCGGTGGTGATCTCAACGTGCTCGGGCGTGACCTTGCTGACCCAGCCAATCGGCTGGCCGGGGTTTTTGGGCGTGTCAAACGCGCCAATGTCTTCCTTGCGGCCTTGTACAAAGTAGTCGGTGAACTCGCGGTTGAAGTTCTGGTTCGGGTCAGGCTCGAAGCTGAAGGTGGTGCGGCCGTGTGAGGCTGCAGCCAACTCGGGGCGCTCGTTCAGCACTTCGTCAAACAGCTTGCGGTAATGGGCCGTGATGTTCTTCACATAGGCCATGTCCTTGTAGCGCCCCTCAATCTTGAAGCTGCGGATGCCCGCATCCACCAAGTCGCGCAGGTTTTCGCTTTGGTTGTTGTCCTTCATGCTCAGCACATGCTTGTCGTGCGCCACGATACGGCCTTGCGCGTCTTTCACTTCATAAGGCAAGCGGCAAGCCTGCGAGCAGTCACCCCGGTTGGCACTGCGGCCGGTGTGGGCGTGGCTGATGAAGCATTGACCGCTGTAGGCCACACACAAAGCGCCGTGCACAAAAAATTCAATCACCGTGCGCTCGGTGTCGATCACGTCGCGAATGGCGCTGATCTGCGGCAGCGTCAGCTCGCGGGCCAGCACGATCTGGCTCAGCCCTGCGTCTTGCAAAAACTTGGCTTTTTCGGGGGTGCGGATGTCGGTCTGGGTGCTGGCGTGAAGCTGGATGGGCGGCATCTCGATCTCCAGCAGCCCCATGTCTTGCACGATCAAGGCGTCCACACCTGCGTCATACAACTGCCAGGCCAGTTTGCGAGCGCCTTCCAATTCGTCGTCGCGCAAGATGGTGTTGAGCGTCACAAAGATGCGGCTGTGAAAGCGGTGGGCGTATTGCACCAGCTTGGCAATGTCTTGCACCGAGTTGTCGGCCGTGGAGCGGGCGCCGAACGATGGGCCGCCGATGTAGACCGCGTCTGCCCCATGGTTGATGGCTTCGATGCCAATGTCGAAAGTGCGGGCGGGGGCGAGGAGTTCGAGGTGGTGAGGCTGCATGGGTTGGGATTATCCCAGCTTGGCGTCATTTTTTGACCGCGTCAGACGTGCACCCCTGTGGGCGATGGTTTTTGGCTTTGTGGGAGCCCCGCCCTCGGGGCGATGGGTGGTGGTCTGCGCGGCTGATCGCGACGAGGGCGTCGCTCCTACAAGTTGCCCAGCTTTTATGGGCGATGGTTTGCTGGGCCAGAAAGCAAAAAACGCGGCTTGGGCCGCGTTTTTGGGTTTTAAGCACCAGGCGCTCAGATCACTGGATCTTGGCTTTGGCGCGCAGGCCTTCCTGGAACTTGGCCAGTTTTTGTTGTTGCAGTTGCTGAGAAATCTGGGGTTTGACTTCTTCGAGCTTGGGCAATTGGGCTTCGCGCACGTCGTCCACACGGATGATGTGGAAGCCAAACTGGCTCTTGACGGGGGTGTCGGTCATTTGGCCTTTGTCCAGTTTGACCATGGCACCCGAAAACTCGGGCACGTAGCTGCCCGCTGCTGCCCAGTCCAGGTCGCCGCCGTTGGCACCCGACCCTGGGTCTTTGGAGGCTTTTTTGGCCAACTCTTCAAAGCTGCCACCTTTTTTGATGTCGGCAATCAGGGCCTTGGCTTCGTCTTCTTTTTCCACCAGGATGTGGCGGGCGCGGTATTCCTTGCCGCCATTGGCTGCGGCAAATTTGTCGTATTCGGCCTTGACGTCGGCGTCAGTGACGGGGTTTTTCTTCTGGAAATCGGCAAACAATTGACGGATCAAAATGGTTTGACGGGCCAGTTCGAGCTGGGTTTTGTAGTCCTCAGAGGCGTCCAGGCCGAGCTTGCGGGCTTCTTGCATGAACACTTCGCGGGCGATCAACTCTTCTTTGATTTGGGCCAGGATTTCGGGCGTCACAGGGCGGCCAGAGGCTTCGACCTGTTGCTGCAGCGCTTTGACGCGCGAAGAAGGCACGGGCTTGCCATTGACCACGGCCAGATTTTGCGCCAGGGCGGGGACCGCCAACAGGGCCACCAAAGCGGCGCTGAGCATTTGCTTTTTCATCGTTTTTTCCTCAATGACGTTGTGTCAGGTGTAAATGAAGGGTTCAAAAAAAGGGGCTGCCACCAGTGTGGGTGACGGCCCGAATTCAGATCAGCTCGATGGCCAGGGCGTGCAGGCCCTGGTCAATGAAATCTTGCAGCGCATCATACACAAGGCGATGGCGCTGAACGCGGCTGATACCGGTAAACAGGGGTGAAGCAATGCACACCCGCATGTGGGTGCCTTGGCCGCTGTCGTTGGCCCCGACGTGGCCAGCGTGCTGGGCGCTTTCGTCGATGACACGCAGTTCAGTGGCTTGCAAACGCTCGGTCAGGCGGGCGTGGATTTGGGCGCTCAGGGGCAAAGTGGTCTGGTTCATGGCTGTTTGTCCTCGTCTTTGGGCAAATAGCGCGAGATGTACAGGCCTTGTCCCAATATAAAGACCACCGGGAACACATAGCCCCAGAGCTTGAAGTTGACCCAGTCTTCGGTGCTGAAGTAGTGCGCCACGTAAGCGTTGATGGTGGCCATGAAAACGCAATACACCATCCACGACAGGTTCAGGCGGTTCCACACGGCATGGGGCAGCTGCAGTTGCGAACCCAGCAGCATGTGCAGGAAGTTTTTCTTCAAAAACCAGTGCGCCACGGCCAGGGCGATGGCCAGGCCCGAGTACAGCAAGGTGGGTTTCCACTTGATGAAACGTTCGTCGTGCAAGCCCAGCGTCAGGGCACCAAAGCCCAGCACCAGCACCAAGGTGATCTTGTGCATGGTCTGCAGCTTGCCGTCCATTTTGTAGATGATGGCCGTTTGGATCACGGTCGCGCCCATGAGCACCGCCGTGGCGGTGTAGATGTCGCCCATCTTGTAGGCGATAAAAAACAGCAGGATGGGGAAAAAGTCGAGGATGAATTTCATGAAATGGGTGCGTAGGCTGAGCCAAAGGCGTAGCCGGGTGAGGTCAGGAAGGCTTGAAGTCTAACGAAGCGGAGTTCATGCAGTAGCGCAGGCCTGTGGGGGCAGGGCCGTCTTCGAACACATGGCCAAGGTGCGCGCCGCACTGGGCGCACACGGTTTCGACCCGGCGCATGCCGTGGCTGGTGTCCACGCGCTCTTCGATGGCCCCGTCGGCCGAGGCTTGCGAGAAGCTGGGCCAGCCGCAGCCGGCGTCGAATTTGGTGTCGGATTTGAACAGCTCGGCGTCGCAGCAGATGCAGCGGTAAATGCCTTTGGCCCAATGGCCCTCGTATTTGCCGGTGAAGGGGCGCTCGGTGGCGGCTTGGCGAGTGACGGCAAAGGCCACGGGCTCGGCGTCTTTGGCGGCCAGCAGCTCGCGCCATTCTTGTGCGGTTTTGGTGATTTGGCTCATGATGAACAGCTGATTTCCAGTTGGCCCGCCCAATCGGGCGGAAGGTCGGCATAGGCCTCAAAGCCTGGATGCTCGTCGAAGGGTGACTTTAACAAGTTGTGAAGCGTCTCGATTTCTGAAAAATCGCCCGCTTGGGCTTGGCGAATCGCCATTTCGGCCAAGTGGTTACGCAGCACAAACTTGGGGTTGGTTTGCAGCATGTGCTGGCCCATGGCCGACAAATTGGGCTGCCCGGCCCGTGTGGTGTAACGCGCCAACCAGGCCAGCAGGCGAGGGCGGTCCAGCACCAGATCGGTCACGGCGCTCCAGCCCGCATCGGTCAAAGTCGTGGCCTTCGATTGCTGCACCACGGCTTGGCTCAGTTGCCGCCAAAACAGGGTGAAGTCGACTTTTTCTGCCGCCATGAGTTGCATCAGGTCTTCGACCAGGGTCCAGTCGGCTTCGCGCTCGGACTCGGGGGCCAAGTCGCCGGTCAAGCCCAGTTTGGCCCGCATGGCGTCGCCCATGAAACGCGGAAACAGGGTTTTGTAACCCTCCAGCACCTGCAGCGTCATGTCGTGGTCGTCGATCAGGGGGGCCAGGGCTTGGGCCAGGCAGTACAGATTCCAATAGGCCACGTTCGGTTGGCGTCCGTAGGCATAACGCCCTTGGTGGTCCGAGTGGTTGCAGATGTGGCCGGGGTCAAACGCGTCCATGAACTGGAAGGGCCCGTAGTCGATGGTCAGGCCCAGCAGGCTCATGTTGTCGGTGTTCATGACGCCGTGGCAAAAGCCCACCGCCTGCCATTGGGCGAGCAGTTGGGCGGTGCGCTCTTGCACTTCATCGAGCAGGGCGGCGTACACATTGCCTTGCCAGCGCTCGGCGCGTTCGAGGCATTCGGGCAGGTGGTGGGCGATGGTGTGGTCGGCCAGTGCCCGCAGCTTGTCGGTGTCGCCTTGTGATGAGAAGTGCTCAAAGTGCCCAAAACGCAAGAAGCTCGGGGCCACGCGGGCGACGATGGCGGCGGTTTCGAGGGTTTCGCGGCGCACGGGCTCGGGCGAGGCCACCAGGCACAGCGCCCGGGTGGTGGCAATGCCCAGGCCGTGCATGGCTTCGCTGCACAAATATTCGCGGATGCTGGAGCGCAGCACGGCCCGGCCATCGCCGCCGCGTGAGTAGGGGGTGCGGCCCGCGCCCTTGAGCTGGATTTCTTGCGGGCCTTGGGCCGACGCGGCTTCGCCCAGCCAAATGGCGCGCCCGTCGCCCAATTGGCCGGCCCATTGGCCGAACTGGTGGCCGCTGTAAACGGTGGCCAGTGGGTGGGAGCCGACCATGAGCGCATTGCCCGCAAAGGCTTGCAGGTGTTCGTCGTCAAACAAGGCGTCGGGCCAGCCCAGTGCGGCCAGCAAATCGGTGTTGCGGGCGGCCCAGCGCGGCGCAGCCACGGGCGTGGGCTGCAAGGACGTCCAAAAACGGGGGCCCAATTGGGTCAGGCGGTGTGTCCAGTCGAGCACGGGCAAGGGGCTGGCGGGATGGGTGGGGGTTTCCAAAGGGGCAGATGACATGGGGACCGATTGTCACGCCCTTGACAAGCACCCGCTGTTTGGCGGGTTTTAACAGGGGGCGCGCTGTGACGCCGGTGCACAATGATTTTTTTACCCAACCACCGCCCTGACAGGAGACCCCCCATGCTGGGACTGATGCAACAACAATCGCTGCAGATTTCTTCTTTGATCGAATTTGCTGAGAAACACCACGGCGACAGCGAGATCGTGTCACGCCGCGTAGAGGGTGACATTCACCGCAGTGATTGGGCCCAGGTGGCCCGCCGTTCGCGCCAAGTGGCCAATGCCCTGGACGGTCAAAACATTCCGCAAGGCGCCCGCGTGGCCACTTTGGCCTGGAACGGTTACCGCCACCTGGAGTTGTACTTTGGCGTGAGCGGCTCAGGCCGTGTGCTGCACACCCTCAACCCGCGCCTGCACCCGGAGCAAATGGCCTGGATTGCCAACCACGCCGAAGACCAGGTGCTGTGCTTTGACATGACGTTTTTGCCGCTGGTTCAGGCCTTGCACGCGCATTGCAAAACAGTCACGCACTACGTGGCTTTGTGCGACGCCGACAAACTGCCCGCTGACACCGGCATCCCGAATTTGGTGAGTTACGAAGCCTGGATGGGCCAACAAAGCAGCGCCTACTCTTGGCCGCAGCTCGACGAAAACACCGCCTGCAGCTTGTGCTACACCAGCGGCACCACGGGCAACCCCAAGGGCGCTTTGTACAGCCACCGCTCCACCGTGCTGCATGCCTATGCCGCAGCCTTGCCCGACTCGATGTGCATTTCGGCGCGTGACGCCATCTTGCCTGTGGTGCCCATGTTCCATGTCAACGCCTGGGGCATTCCCTACAGCGCGGCCATGGCGGGGTCCAAACTGGTGTTTCCTGGCCCGGCGCTGGACGGCAAGTCGGTGTACGAGCTGATCGAAGCCGAGGGCGTGACCTTTGCCGCTGGTGTGCCCACCGTGTGGCAAATGCTGCTGGGCCACATGAAACCCAATGGCCTGAAGTTCAGCCGCCTGAACCGCACCGTGATCGGTGGCTCGGCCTGCCCGCCCGCCATGATCGATGCTTTCCGCGAAGACTACCAAGTGGACGTGCTGCACGCCTGGGGCATGACCGAGCTCAGCCCGCTGGGCACGGTCTGCACCCTGAAAAACAAGCACCTGAGCTTGCCCGATGACCAGCAGATGAAACTGCGCATGAAGCAAGGGCGCTGCATTTTCGGCATCGACATGAAGATCGTCGATGCCGACGGCCAAACCCTGCCACACGATGGCAAATCGGCAGGTGACTTGCTGGTCAAAGGTCCCTGGGTGATTGCCTCTTACTACAAACAAGAAGGGGGCAACCCCTTGGTCGATGGCTGGTTTCCCACGGGCGACGTGGCCACCATCGACGCCGACGGCTTCATGCAAATCACCGACCGCAGCAAGGACGTGATCAAGTCCGGCGGCGAGTGGATCAGCTCGATCGATGTGGAAAACATCGCCATGGCGCATCCGGCCGTGGCCATGGCCGCTTGCATCGGCATGCGCCACCCCAAGTGGGACGAGCGGCCGATTGTGTGTGTGGTTAAAAAACCCGGGGCCGAGCTCAACCGCGAAGAACTGATCGCTTTTTACGACGGCAAAACCGCCAAGTGGCAGGTTCCCGACGACGTGGTGTTTGTGGACGCCATTCCACTGGGGGGCACCGGCAAGATGCTCAAGACCAAATTGCGCGAGCAATTGGCCGATTACGTGTTGCCAGGCCTTTGATGCAACGGCCAAAGTGTTTGCAGGCGCGACGCCCAAAAGGCGGGACGCTTTGTGGGGGGCGCACCGCCCAAAAGGCAGTACTCTTTGTAGGAGCGACGCCCTCGTCGCGATCAGCCTCGCAGACCACCCCCCCCCATCGCCTCGAGGGCGGGGCTCCCACAAAGACAAAAAACCATTGCCCGCAAGGGCAGGTGGGGCAGGTGGGGCAGGTTCAAAAAGTCGCGCTTGTGATACGCATTAGGGGCAAACCCCGAGCTTATTTATTGGCGCAGCGGTTACGCTGAGGCTGTTCTGATTTACAACGCTGGAGAACCTGAATGAAAACCACTACCCGTCTGATCGCAGCCGCTGCCTTGGCCGCATGTTCCATCGGTGCCTACGCGCAAAAGGGCGAAACCGTCAAAATTGCCTGGATCGACCCGCTGTCCGGCTTGATGGCTCCCGTGGGCAGCAACCAACTCAAGAGTTTTCAGTTTTTTGCCGAAAAATTCAGCAAAACCAACCCCGCTGGCGTCAAGTTTGAAGTGATTGGCATCGACAACAAGTTGAGCCCTGCCGAAAGCTTGAACGCGCTCAAAGCCGCCATGGACCAAGGCGTGCGCTACATCACCCAAGGCAACGGCTCGTCTGTGGCCGGTGCGCTGATCGAAGCCGTGAACAAGCACAACGAACGCAACCCCGGCAAGGAAATCATTTTCTTGAACCACTCCGCTGTGGACCCGGACTTCACCAACAGCAAGTGCAGCTACTGGCATTTCCGCTTTGACGCCGACACCTCCATGAAGATCGAGGCCATGACCACCTTCATGAAGGATGACAAGGAAATCAAGAAGGTTTACCTGTTCAACCAGAATTATTCGCACGGCCACCAGGTCGTCAAGTTCGCCAAGGAAAACATCGCACGCAAGATGCCGGGTGTGCAAATTGTGGGTGAAGACCTGCACCCGCTGGCCCAAGTCCGCGACTTCTCGCCTTACATCGCCAAGATCAAGGCTTCGGGTGCCGACACCGTGATCACCGGCAACTGGGGTTCTGACCTGGCTTTGCTGGTCAAGGCGGCCAACGAAGGCGGCTACAACGGCAAGTTCTACACTTACTACACGGGCGTCACAGGCACGCCCACGGCTTTGGGTCAAGGTGGTGCTGGCCGCGTCTACCAGATCGCTTATGGCCACTACAACATGGGCGGTCAGATGGATAAATGGTCCGCTGAATTCAAGCAAAAGTTCAACGATGACTTCTACACCCACTCCGTGGTGCGTATTTACCAGGCGCTGGGTGATGCCATGGCCAAAGCCAAGTCCACCGACCCGGTCAAAGTCGCGGCAGCTTTGTCCGGGCTGAAATTTTCGACCCACAACGGCGACGTCGAAATCCGCAAAGCAGACCACCAGTTGCAGCAACCGCTGTACATGACCGTCTGGCAAAAAGCGGACAAGAAGTTCCCCTACAGCCCTGAGAACACCGGCATGACGCTGGCGCCCGTGAAGGAATACCCTTCTTATGTCTCCAGCACGCCGACCAGCTGCCAGATGAAGCGTCCTGGCTAAGCTGTAACGCCTTCCGCTGCCTCTGCCTGAGCTGCCCGCACGGGACGCTCAGGGTCTGGCGGATGGGCCATGGCCCGATCACCTGAGGGTTCGTCGGGCTTTTTTATGGGCTCTCGTGCCCCATTGAGACCGGATTTGCCAGTGTAAATCCAATTTTTTAATTCTTTAGACCCCAAGGGTCAGGAAAGTTTGTAATGGAGTTTTTTATCATCTCCATGCTCAACGGCCTCAGTTACGGGCTGTTGCTGTTCATGCTCAGCTCCGGGCTGACGCTGATCTTCAGCATGATGGGTGTGCTCAACTTTGCGCACGCCAGCTTCTACATGGTGGGTGCCTATTTTGGCTACACCCTTTCACAGTGGGTCGGTTTTTGGCCTGCTCTGGTCATTGCCCCACTGCTTGTTGGGGCCTGTGGTGCCTTGTTTGAGCGCCTGACGCTGCGCAAGGTCCACCCGTTTGGCCATGTGCCTGAATTGCTCGTCACCTTTGGCTTGTCTTACGTTGTGCTGGAGTTGGTGCAATTGGTCTGGGGCCGCACGGCGGTCGAGTTTCCACCGCCTGAGATTTTGCGCAGTTCGGCCTTCACCCTCATCAACCACTCGGCCAATGGCCTGAGTGTGGTCTGGGGCGCAGCGCCTGCCGAAATGTGCAGTGCAGCCGATGCCGCCATTCGCGTGGTGTGTTCACCGTTTCCCGCCACACGCGGTTTCATGATGCTGGTGGCGCTGCTCATGCTGGTGTCTTTGTGGCTCTTGCTCACACGTACCCGCATCGGCCTGGTCATTCAGGCCGCTTTGACGCACCCTGAAATGGTCGAGTCGCTGGGCCACAACGTGCCACGCGTGTTCATGCTGGTGTTTGGTGCAGGCACCGGCCTGGCCGGTTTGGCCGGCGTGATTGGCGGCAGCACCTTTGTGACGGAACCTGCCATGGCCGCCACCGTGGGTTCGGTCATTTTTGTGGTGGTGGTGGTGGGCGGTATGGGCTCGCTTTCAGGCGCCTTTTTGGCGTCCATCCTGATTGGCGTGATCCAGACTTTTGCCGTGGCGATTGACTATTCATTCCTGACGTTGGCCAAAGACATGGGCTGGGTTTTGTCGGCCGCCACGCAAGACAATTCGTTTGCCAAGTTGACGCTGTCACAGGTCGCACCCATCTTGCCTTACCTGTTTTTGGTGCTGATTCTGATCTTCCGGCCCAAGGGTCTTTTGGGCACACGCGAGGGTTAAGACATGGCTGCTGTTTACAAATTCAAACCTCACAACGTGGGCCGCTGGGTCATCTGGAGCTTGTTTGCTCTGGTCTTGGTGTTAGCCCCGCTGGTCTTCACCAGCAACCTGTCCGTGACCATGCTGGCCCAGATGGGCATCGCCATCATCGCCTGCCTGTCCTACAACATTTTGTTGGGGCAAGGCGGCATGTTGAGCTTTGGCCATGCGGTCTACACCGGGCTGGGTTCTTACATGGCGATTCACGCGCTCAATGCCGTCAGTGGTGGCAAGCTGAACATCCCAGTCAGCTTGCTGCCCATCGTGGGCGGCGTGGCGGGCATGGGCTTTGCCATTTTGCTGGGCTGGGTGACCACCCGCAAATCGGGCACGCCATTTGCCATGATCACGCTGGGTGTGGCCGAGTTGGTGTTTGCCATGTCCCTGATGTTCTCGGAGTTTTTCGGGGGCGAGGCGGGCGTCTCGGGCAACCGCGTGGCAGGCGATGCCTTTTTCGGCATCACCTACGGCCCACAGATTCAGGTCTACTACCTGATTGCCGTGTACACCTTTGTGTGCGTGGCGCTCATGTACGCCTTCACGCAAACGCCGCTGGGCCGCATTTTGAACGCTGTGCGCGACAACCCCGAGCGCGTGGAGTTCATTGGCTACAACACCCAGCGCGTGCGCTACATGGCGTTCATCATCTCGGGCTTTTTTGCGGGCATCGCAGGCGGCTTGGGTGCACTTAACTTCGAGATCGTGACGGCCGAGGTGGTCGGGGCAGGGCGCTCGGGCGCTTATTTGCTCTTCACCTTTTTGGGCGGGGCCACCTTCTTTTTTGGTCCCATCATCGGTGCCGTCTTGATGATCATCGCCTTTGTGCTGCTGTCTGAGCTGACCAAGGCTTGGCTGCTTTACTTGGGCTTGATCTTCTTGTTCATGGTCATGTATGCGCCAGGTGGCATAGCCAGCCTGATCATGATGAACCTGCGGGTGGCCAAGTTTGGAAAATTGCGCCAGATCTGGACCAGTTACCTGGCTTTGGGACTGACCGCGATCGTCATGCTGGCGGGAGCGGGGGCCATGATCGAGATGGTCTACCACCTGCAGCTCAATTCGGCTTTGGGTGACACCGTCAAGTTCATGGGTGCCACTCTTAACACCAAAAGCCTGGACAGCTGGTTAGGCTCGGCTTTTGTCATGCTGACAGGCTTGGGCTTGTTTGAGTTGGCCCGTCGCCAATTTGCCCGCGACTGGGGCGAAATTCAGACCGACATCGAAAAAGAAATCAAGCGCCGGGAGAACGCAGCATGAGCACCTATGCACTTGAACTCAAAGACCTTCGGAAGAACTTCGGCAAGACCGAAATCATCCGGGGTGTGAACCTGGCGGTTGCGCCGGGCGAGCGGGTGGCCGTGATTGGCCCCAACGGCGCGGGCAAGTCCACCCTGTTCAACCTGATCAGCGGCCGCTTTGGTCCGACGAGCGGCGACATTTTGCTCGATGGTCAAGCCATTCAGCACAAAACGCCCTATGAGATCAACCGCATGGGCCTGTCCCGCAGCTTTCAGATCACCAACATCTTCCCCAAACTCAGCGTGTTTGAAAATCTGCGCTGCGCGGTGCTCTGGAGCCTGGGCTACAAGTACAGCTTTTGGAAATTCCTGTCGGGCCTGAAAGACGCCAACGAACGAACAGATGAGTTGCTGGACATGATCCATCTGAATAAGAAACGCGATGTGCTGGCGGTCAACCTGACCTATGCCGAGCAGCGGGCGTTGGAAATCGGCGTGACCATCGCGGGTGGCTCTCAAGTCATCTTGCTGGACGAACCTACGGCCGGTATGAGCAAGAGCGAGACCTCTCGTTTCATCCAGCTCATCAAAGACGTCACGGTGGGCAAAACCCTGCTCACGGTGGAGCACGACATGGGCGTGGTGTTTGGCCTTGCCGACAAGATCGCGGTGGTGGTGTATGGCGAAGTCATCGCTTTTGACACACCCGAAGCGGTGCGGGCCAATGCCAAAGTGCAGGAGGCTTATTTGGGCTCTCCGGTCGCAGACAACCAAGCAGGAGGCCACTGATGTTGAAAATCGAAAACCTTCATGCCTATTACGGCAAGAGCCATGTTTTGCACGGTGTCGATTTCGATGTGGGGCAGGGCGAGATCGTGGCGTTGCTCGGGCGCAACGGCTCGGGCCGCTCCACCACTGCCAAGGCCATCATGGGTCTGGTGGAGTGCGAAGGCCGTATCGACTGGAAAGGCCAGCCCATTCAGGGCAAAAAGGCCTATGAAATTGCCCACTTGGGTGTGGGTTATGTGCCAGAGAACCGTGAGATTTTCCCCAAGCTGACGGTCAGCCAAAACCTGCAATTGGGGCAAAAACGAAATGGGCAAAACGGCCGATGGTCGTTTGACGACATGTTCGCCATGTTTCCCCGCCTCAAAGAGCGTGAGCACAACGAAGCCGGAGTGCTCTCGGGCGGTGAGCAGCAAATGCTCACGTTGTGCCGCACCCTGATGGGCGACCCCGATCTCATCATCATTGACGAACCCACTGAGGGACTGGCACCCAAAATTGTCGAGCTGGTCGGCCAATTTTTATTCAGCCTCAAAGCCAAGGGGGTTTCGGTGTTGCTGATCGAACAAAAACTGACGATCGCCATGAGCATCTCTGACCGCGCCTTGGTCATGGGCCATGGCGCCATCGTGTTCCAAGGCACACCCGACGAACTGCGCGCCAACAGCTACATCCGCAAGGAATGGCTGGAAGTCTGATCTGCCTGAGTGCCGTCCCCGTTGCGACAAAAATGTTGCCGCAACGGGTTTTTTTATGTCTACAATCTGCAAAAACGAACGGTCGTTCTTTTTTAACTTTTCACGCAAAGGAAGTCCAGCATGACAGCTGAATACAAAGTCCACGGAGATGTCGCGGTCATCACGCTGATGAACCCGCCCGTCAACGGCTTGGGTCTGTCCACCCGCATCGGCATCACCGATGGTTTGGAAAAAGCCAACAACGACGCGGCTGTCAAGGCCGTGGTCATCACCGGCGGCGGCAAAGCCTTCTCGGGCGGTGCCGACATCCGCGAATTCGGTTCGCCCAAAGCGACTCAAGAGCCCAATTTGCTCAGCGTGATCTCCGCTTGCGAAAAATCGGTCAAGCCGGTTGTGGCGGCCATCCACTCGGTCGCCATGGGCGGCGGCTTGGAGCTGGCATTGGGCTGTCATTACCGCATTGCAGCGCCTGGCACCTCCATTGCCTTGCCCGAAGTCAAGCTGGGCCTGATCCCTGGCGCGGGCGGCACGCAGCGCCTGCCCCGCGTGATTGGCGTGGAAGCGGCGCTGAACATGATCGTCAGCGGCGAAGCCATCAAAAGCGAAATGCTGGCCATGTTGCCTGGTCAAAAGCTGTTTGATGCCATGGCCCAGTCGGCCGAAAGCCTGCCCGAAGAAGCACTGGCCATGGCCCGCAAAGTGGCTGCAGCGCATGAGGGTGGTTCGCCCTTGCCGCTGGTGCGCAATTTGCCTTGCAAGCATGTGCAGGGCGATGCGTATTTCCAGTTCACGCGCAACATGGTCAAAGGCATGGCCAAAAACCTGCCTGCGCCACTCAAGTGCGTGGACGCCGTCGAAGCCGCGACCAAGAAAAAGTTTGAAGACGGCATGGTGATGGAGCGTGAGATTTTTACCAACCTCATGTTCACCCCTGAAAGCCGTGCACTGCGCCATATTTTCATGGCCGACCGCGCAGCCTCCAAGATTCCTGACGTGCCGGCTGACACGCCCATGCGCGCCATTGAGTCGATTGCCGTCATCGGCGCAGGCACCATGGGTGGTGGCATCTCGATGAACTTCTTGAACGCGGGCATCCCGGTCAAGATGCTCGAGATGAAGCAAGATGCGCTGGACCGTGGCGTGGCCACCATCCGCAAGAACTACGAAGCCCAAGTCAAAAAAGGCAAGCTCAAGCAAGAGAAATACGACGAGCGCATGGCGCTGTTGTCGACCACGCTGAGCTATGACGACATTGGCCAAGCCGATCTGGTGATCGAAGCCGTGTTTGAAGAGATGGGCGTGAAAGAAGCCGTCTTCAAGAAGCTCGACGAAGTGATGAAACCCGGTGCGATTTTGGCGTCCAACACCTCGACGCTTGACGTGAACCAGATCGCCAACTTCACCAAGCGCCCTCAAGACGTGGTCGGCATGCACTTCTTCAGCCCCGCCAACGTGATGAAGCTGCTCGAAGTGGTGCGCGGCGCCCAGACCGGCAAGGACGTGCTGGCCACAGTGATGGCCATTGGCAAGAAGATCAAGAAAACCTCGGTGGTCTCGGGCGTGTGTGATGGCTTCATCGGCAACCGCATGATCGAGCAATACAGCCGCCAAGCCGGTTTCTTGATCGAGGAAGGCTGCACTCCCGCACAGGTGGACAAAGCCGTCGAAAAGTTCGGTTTTGCCATGGGCCCGTTCCGCATGGGCGATTTGGCTGGCAACGACATTGGCTGGGCCATCCGCAAGCGCCGCTACCAGGAAAAGCCGAACATGAAGTACAGCAAAACCGCTGACTTGCTGTGCGAAATGGGCCGCTATGGCCAAAAGACCGGCGCTGGCTGGTACGACTACCAAACCGGCAAGCGCGATGCGATCCCCAGCCCAGTGGTGGTCGAGATGATCGAAAAGCACCGCGCCGCTTTGGGCATCACACCCCGCAAGATTTCGGACGAAGAAATTGTGCAGCGCCTGGTGTATGCATTGGTCAATGAGGCTTGCCACATCCTGGAAGAAGGCATCGCGAGCAAGGCCAGCGACATCGACATGGTCTACATCACCGGCTACGGCTTCCCGTTCTGGCGTGGTGGCCCCATGAACTACGCCGACACCGTCGGACTGTTCAACGTGGCCGAAGCCATGAAACGCTTCGCCAAGAACCCACACGACGACGCCCAATTCTGGCAACCCGCACCTTTGTTGGCGCGCTTGGCGGCCGAAGGCAAAACATTCAACTGAGCGTTTTGAGTTCAGCGTTGGGCGTTGAGCGTTGAGCGTGAAAAGACTGGAAACAGCTGTTCACCGCACATCGCTCCACGAACATGAGCGGACGCTCATTCGCATCCCCCAACGCTGAACGCTCAACGCTCGTCGCTCAACGAACGTCAACAAGGATTCAAAATGACCAACGCCGTTATCGTATCGACCGCACGCACCCCTCTGGCCAAAAGCTGGAAGGGCGCTTTCAACATGACCCATGGTGCCACTTTGGGTGGCCATGCGGTGCAACACGCCGTGGCTCGCGCTGGCATTGATGCCGCCGAAGTCGAAGACGTGATCATGGGTTGCGCCACGCCTGAAGGGGCCACGGGTGCCAACATCGCCCGCCAAATCGCGCTCAAGGCTGGCATGCCCATTTCGGTCTCGGGCATGACCGTGAACCGCTTTTGTTCCTCGGGTCTGCAAACCATTGCATTGGCGGCGCAACGCATCATCGCGGGCGAAGGCCAGGTGTATGTGGCCGGTGGTGTGGAAAGCATCTCTTGCGTTCAGCAAGAAATGAACACCCACATGCTGCAAGATTTGGCGCTGGCCAAGATGAAGCCCGAGATTTACTGGAACATGCTTCAAACCGCCGAGCAAGTGGCCAAGCGCTACAAGATCGGCCGCGACGTGATGGACGCGTATGGCGCGGCCAGCCAACAAAAGGCTTGCGCTGCGCAAGCTGCAGGATTGTTCAACGACGAAATCGCCCCCATCACCGTGACTGCAGGCGTGATCGACAAGGTCATGGGCATGACCACCAAACAAGTGACCGTGAGCGTGGACGAAGGCCTGCGCGAAGGCACCACAGTCGAAGCCATCAGCGGTTTGCGCTCGGCTTTGCCTGGTGGTTTGGTCACCGCCGGCAACGCCAGCCAGTTCTCGGACGGCGCAGGCGCTTGCGTCTTGATGGACGAAAAGCTGGCTGAGCAACGTGGCTTGAAGCCTCTGGGCCGATTCCTCGGTTTTGCTGTGGCCGGTTGCGAGCCTGACGAGATGGGCATTGGCCCCGTCTACGCCGTGCCCAAAGCGCTGGCGCGTCTGGGCCTCACAGTCAATGACATCGACCTGTGGGAACTGAACGAAGCGTTTGCTGTGCAGGTGCTGTACTGCCGCGACAAGCTGGGCATTCCGGCCGATCGTTTGAACGTCAACGGCGGCGCGATCGCTGTGGGTCACCCCTATGGTGTTTCTGGCCAGCGCCTGACAGGTCACGCCCTGATCGAAGGCAAGCGCCGTGGTGCCAAGCGCGTGGCAGTGACCATGTGCATTGGCGGCGGCATGGGCGCTTGCGGCATTTTTGAAGTGCTGTGATGCCCGTGGCTGTTGACGCCTGATCAACGCCAAGGCGGTCGGTTTGCAGCTGACCGCCTTTTTCTTTGTCTGTTTTTGAACCGGGATGATGCGACATGAGCCTGCGCCCCACCGTTGATTTTTTGCTGCACGACTGGCTGAAAGTCGAAAGCCTGCAAAGCCGCGAGCGTTTTGCTGACCACTCGCGCGAAACCTTTGACGCGGTGCTCGACACCTGCGAGCGCATTGCGCGGGAAAAATACGCCCCGTTCAACCGCCTGGTCGACACGCAAGAACCTCACTTTGACGGCGAAAAAGTCATCTTGCCGCAAGCCACACATGACGCCTACAAAGCCTATGCCGAATCGGGCATGTTGAGCGCCGCACAGGACTACGAGATCGGTGGCATGCAGCTGCCCTACACGGTCGAAGCCGCAGCAAATGCCTTTTTCGCCATGGCCTCGGTCAGCATCGGCTCAGGCATGCTGACCAGCGGCAACGCCAATTTGCTGATGGTGCATGGCACCGACTTGCAAAAGCAGGTGTTTGCCGCCAACGAATTCAGCGGCCGCTTTTCGGGCACCATGTGCCTGAGCGAACCACAAGCCGGTTCGTCGCTCAGCGACATCACGACCCGCGCCACGCCTGATGGAGAAGGCTTTGAATCCGACGCTTTGGGTGCGCGTTACCGCCTCAAGGGCAACAAGATGTGGATCTCGTCGGGTGAGCATGAACTCTCCGAAAACATCATCCATTTGGTGCTGGCCAAGATCCCCGATGCCAACGGCCAGTTGGTGCCGGGCGTTCGTGGCATCTCGCTGTTCATCGTGCCCAAAAAGATGGTCGGCACCGATGGGCAACTCACCGGCGAGCGCAACGACGTGGCCCTGGCGGGCCTGAACCACAAGTGCGGCTGGCGCGGCACCACCAACACGCTGCTCAACTTTGGCGAGGGCAAGTACCCCGTGCGGGGCGAAGCAGGCGCAGGCTTGGATGGCGCAGGCAGCGGCGCTGTGGCTTATTTGGTCGGCAAGCCCGGAGAAGGCCTGCGCTGCATGTTCCACATGATGAACGAAGCCCGCATTGGCGTGGGCATGGCCGCCACCATGCTCGGCATGGCCGGTTACTACGCCAGCCTCGACTACGCCAAAAACCGCCCGCAAGGCCGACCCAGCGGGGCAGGGGGCAAAGACGCCAGCCGCCCGCAGGTGCGCATCATTGAACACGCCGACGTCAAGCGCATGCTCTTGGCCCAAAAATCCTATTCGGAAGGTGCCCTGGCGCTGGCCTTGTATTGCGCCCGTTTGGTGGATGAGCAACACACCGGCACGGCGGATGACGCCGATGTTTCACGTTTGCTTTTGGAAGTGCTCACGCCGATTGCCAAAAGTTTCCCCAGCGAATGGTGCCTGGAAGCCAACAGTTTGGCCATCCAAATCCACGGTGGCTACGGCTACACCCGCGACTTTCCGGTGGAGCAATACTGGCGCGACAACCGCCTGAACATGATCCACGAGGGCACGCATGGCATCCAGGCCATGGACCTGCTGGGCCGCAAGGTGCTGATGGAAAACGGACGCGGCTTGCAACTTTTGGCCGAACGCATGCTGGCCACGGCCGCCAAAGCCGAATCGGCATGGGGCCCGGAAGCCGCAGCTTTGCGCGATGCCCTCCAACAAGTCGGTCAAGCCACCCAACAAGCCTGGGCCGGTGCCGAGCCCGCGCAAGCGCTGGCCAATGCCGTGCCGTATTTGCAGGCCTTTGGCCACACGGTGATCGCCTGGATCTGGCTCGATGTGGCGGCGAGTTTGGAGGGCAACGATACCTCTGCCGCGCAGGGCCGTCGCGCTGCCTGCCGATACTTCTTCCGCTACGAATTGCCCAAAATTGGCGCTTGGCTCAATGTGGTCAAAAGCCGTGACCCCACTTGCGCCGACTTGCCCGAGGATGCTTTTTGATGTTTCGGCAGATGGTGTTGTGGAAACTTCGCGATCAGGCCGAAGCGGCCTACAAGCCCACCCATTTACAAAATGCCAAAGAGCTGCTGCTCGATGACGCGCAGGTGCTAGCGGCTTACCCAAATCACCCGCACCATCTGGTCATCCAACCCTTTATCAATGCGGTCGTCCAAGAACGCCGCTGTCTGGATTTCAACGTCGAATAAAAGGACCTCCGACATGGCACGCACCATTCAACAACTTTTTGACCTGACCGGCCAAGTGGCCTTGGTCACAGGCGGCTCTCGTGGTCTGGGACTGCAAATGGCCCACGCGCTGGGCGAAGCCGGTGCCAAGATCATGCTCAGTTCGCGCAAAGCCGCTGATCTGGAACAAGCTGCTGCCGAGTTGCAAGCCGTAGGCATCGACGCCCGCTGGATTGCCGCCGACTGCGGCAAAGAAGACGACATTCGCCGCCTCGCGGCCGAGACCATCGAGCGCATGGGCCCGATTGACATTTTGGTCAACAACGCCGGAGCCACCTGGGGTGCCCCGGCCGAGGACCACCCGGTTGAGGCTTGGGACAAGGTCATGAACCTGAACGTGCGTGGCTATTTCATCCTGTCTCAAGAGGTGGCCAAGCGCTGCATGATTCCCCGTGGCAAAGGCCGCATCTTGAACGTGGCGTCGATTGCCGGGCTGGCGGGCAACCCCTCGGAGATGAAAACCATCGCCTACAACACCTCCAAAGGTGCGGTGATCAACTTCACCCGCGCCTTGGCGGGCGAGTGGGGCGAGCACGGCATCACCGTGAACGCGATTTGCCCGGGCTTTTTCCCCAGCAAAATGACCTATGGCCTGCTGGAAAAACTGGGGGCCGACAAAATGGCCCAGGGCGCGCCTTTGCGTCGCTTGGGCGACGACGAAGACCTCAAAGGTTTGGCTTTGTTGTACGCCTCGGACGCCGGCAAGCACATCACTGGCCAGTGGATGGCAGTCGATGGTGGCGTGAGCGCCATCATTGGCGGTTGAGTGCGAGAGCAGGGCAGTTCATGAGCATTCCGTTTGGCGTCAAGATTCCCTTTGTGGACCACCTGGGTTTCAGCCTCGAAGTTTTTGAAGGGGGCCGATCCGAGTTGCATTTTGCCCCCCGTCCCGAACACCTCAATTCATTCGATGTGACCCATGGCGGGGCCGTGATGACGTTTTTGGACGTGGTCATGGCCACTGCGGCGCGCAGTGTCGACCCGGGTTTTGGCGTGGTCACCATCGAGATGAAAACGAGTTTCATGCGTCCTGCCATTGTTGGGTCGGGTCAGCACCTGACCGGCCGAGGTTTGCTGCAGCACCGCACCAAGTCCATGGCCTTCACCGAGGCTCGGGTCTACGACGCCCAAGGGCAGCTTTGCGCTATGGCCACGGGCACCTTCAAATATGTGCCCCACCGCGAAACACTTCCCACAGCCACCGACTGACCCCAACGCAGTCATTGGCCTTGATTTTTTTAGCAACCACTGGAGACCTTTTTATGACCCTCAACCACCAAATCGTGCTCGACAACCGCCCCCAAGGCGAAGCCACTGTGGCCAACTTCAAACTGGTTGAAGCCGCCATTCCGGCCTTGCAAGACGGCCAAGTGCTGGTCAAGCACCACTTCATGAGCCTGGACCCCTACATGCGTGGCCGCATGAACGAGAGCAAAAGCTACGCCGTGCCCCAGCCCTTGGGTCAGGTCATGATCGGTGGCACCGTGGGCGAAGTGGTAGAGAGCCAGCACCCCAAATTTCAGGTTGGCGACCAAGTCGTGGGCATGGGCGGCTGGCAAGAATACAGCGTGGTCGATGCCAACGTCATCGGTGCCTTGCGCAAGGTTGACACCACCCATGTGCCGCTGTCGCACTACCTGGGCGCAGTGGGCATGCCCGGCGTGACCGCGTGGTATGGCCTGTGCAAAATCATCGCCCCCAAAGCGGGTGAAACCGTGACCGTGAGCGCGGCCAGCGGCGCGGTGGGCAGCGCCTACGGTGCTTTGGCCAAAGCACGCGGCTGCCGCGTGGTGGGCATTGCCGGTGGCAAAGACAAATGCGATTACGTGGTGAACGAACTGGGTTTTGACGCCTGCATCGACTACAAAGAACACTCGGACTACATCAGCCTGTCCAAGGCGCTGCGCGAAGCCTGCCCGAACGGCATCGACGGCCACTTTGAAAACGTCGGCGGCATGGTTTTGGATGCGGTGATGTTGCGCACCAACGCTTTTGCCCGCATTGCGGTGTGCGGCATGATCGCGGGCTACGACGGCGCGCCGCTGCCCATGAGCAACCCGGCCCTCATCCTCATCAACCGCATGAAGATCGAAGGCTTCATCGTCAGCGAGCACATGGAAGTCTGGCCCGAGGCCTTGCAAGAGCTGGGCACCCTGATCGGCACCGGCCAGCTGCGCCCCCGCGAATCTGTGGCCCAAGGTTTGGCCGCTGCGCCCGAAGCTTTCCTGGGTTTGCTCAAAGGCAAGAACTTTGGCAAACAGCTGGTCAAGTTGATCTGAGGCTGGCCGCATGTCTGATCTGATCCTGCACCACTACCCTACCTCGCCGTTTGCCGAGAAAATCCGGTTGATTTTGGGCCACAAGCAACTGGCCTGGAAGAGCGTGTTCATCCCGATGATCATGCCCAAGCCCGACTTGACCGCGCTCACAGGCGGCTACCGCAAAACCCCGGTGCTGCAGATCGGCGCAGACATTTACTGCGACACCGCACTGATTTGTGATGTGCTGGAGCACCTGGCCCCCACACCCACGCTGTACCCCGATGCCGTCAAAGGCGCGGCTCGCATCGTGGCGCAGTGGGCCGACAGCGCTTTGTTCACGGCGTCCATGGCCTACAACTTCCAGCCTGCGGGTGTGGCGCAAGTTTTTGCGGGCGCGCCTGCTGAGGGTGTGCAGGCCTTTGTGGCCGACCGCGCCGCCATGCGCAGTGGCGCAGCGCGCATGTCATCCACCGATGCCACCGCCACCTACAAAAGCTACCTGCGCCGCCTGGCCAGCATGCTGCACGGGCAAGATTTTTTGTTCGGTGCCCAGCCTTGTGTGGCCGACTTTGCGGCTTACCACCCGCTGTGGTTCACGCAAGAACGCACGTCAGCCTTGGCGGGCATTTTGGATGCGACACCCGAAGTCAAAATCTGGATGGTCCGCATGAAGGCCATCGGCCACGGCACGCCCGGCAAATGCAGCGCCGAAGAAGCCTTGCAAACCGCCCGCAGCTCAATGCCTGCGGCTGTGCAGGGCGAGGTGTTCCAGGACGAGCACGGTATCGCCTTGGGCAGCCAAGTGGTGATCGCGGCCGACAACTTTGGCCTTGAGCCAAGCGTGGGCGAGTTGGTGGCAGCCACCCGAACCCGCTATACCTTGCGCCGCACCGATGAGCGTGCGGGCACTGTTCATGTCCATTTCCCGCGTGTCGGGTTCACTCTCAAAAAGGTTTCCCCATGATTGACAACTTCAAAGGCAAAACCGCGGTCCTGACCGGTGCAGGCTCCGGCTTTGGCCTGGAATGCGCCCGCATTGGCGCCAAGCTGGGCATGAACCTGGTGTTGGTGGATGTGCAGCAAGACGCGCTGGACAAAGCCGAAGCTGAAATGACCGCGCAAGGCGTTCAGGTGCTGGCCCGCAAGGTCGATGTGGCCAACGCTCAGGCCATGGAGCAACTGGCCGCTGACGTGAAAGCACGCTTTGGTGCACCGCACTTCGTGTTCAACAACGCGGGCGTGGGTGCTGGTGGCCTGGTGTGGGAAAACTCGGTGGCCGACTGGGAATGGGTGCTGGGCGTCAATCTCTGGGGGGTGGTGCACGGCGTGCGCCTGTTCACCCCCATGATGCTCGAAGCCGCCAAGGCCGATCCGGCTTACCGGGGTCACATCGTCAACACCGCCAGCATGGCCGGTTTGTTGACGCCCCCCAATATGGGCATTTACAACGTGAGCAAGCACGCGGTGGTGTCCTTGACCGAAACGCTGTACCAGGACTTGCAGTTGGTCAGTGACCAGGTCAGTGCCAGCGTGCTGTGCCCTTACTTTGTGCCCACCGGCATCAGCCAGAGCCACCGCAACCGTCCCGCCGATCTGGCCGCCGACAAGCCCACGGCGAGCCAATTGATAGGACAAGCGCAAAGTGATAAAGCTGTTGGCAGTGGCAAGGTGTCAGCCACCGATGTGGCTCAAAAAGTGTTCGATGCCGTGGCCAGCGGGCAGTTCTACATCTACAGCCACCCGCAGGCGCTGGGCAATGTGCAAAGCCGCATGGAGGCGATTGTGCAAGGCCTGAACCCGCCTGACCCTTTTGCCGCTCGACCCGAGGTGGGCGAGGGTTTGCGCAAGGCCCTGCGCGAAAGTTGATTTTGGGCTTTCACCGGTTCAACGGTGAAAGTGCCCCTCAAAGCAATGCCGAACCTCGTGGCCCAAGGCCACATGGGTGGTCACGGGGCCAGTGACCACGGTGCATTCGGCCTTCACGGCGTCCCATATGGCGCAGGCGAGTGGGGGCGTCAAATAGGCCTGTTCACGCCCCATTTGGTAGGCCCGAGCGCAATATTGCGCCACATCGTCCCTGATTTCCCATTTGATACGCACATTGTTCATGATCCGATTTTGGGTCGGCATGGCGTTGAACGCATTGAACTCATTGGACGAAATGTTTTGCGATGGCACGCTGGCGCACGCACAAATGCCCAAGGCCAAAGCCACCAGGGTCAGGGTGCGGAGCAGGCGTTTACCAGAGAAGCTGAGCTTAGATTCAACGAATTTCATAAAGAGGTATCTCTTGGTTGACGATTGTAGATGAATTTGTATGTTTATGTGTTTATTATCTTCTCAATTGTCAACTTTGTCGATAAATTTGGTGAAATTTGTCAAAGTGCACCAATTTTCTCTTTTAACGATTTTGACGACTCATCCATTGGCTGCGCTTTGGGGTGGTCGATCAAGACAGGCTTTGTGGCAAACTCGCCCGCTTTCTATCTAGAGATGTGACCGAGCGATGCAAAAAATCCTGGCCCAACTGGCCTCTGAAATCCGGATCCGCCCTGAGCAAGTCAAGACCGCTGTGGAGTTGCTCGATGGCGGAGCGACCGTGCCCTTCATTGCCCGTTACCGCAAAGAAGTGACCGGCGGGCTGGACGACATCCAGCTGCGCGAGCTCGAATCACGCTTGGGCTATTTGCGCGAACTCGAAGACCGCCGCGCCGCCGTGATCAAAAGCATCACCGAGCAGGGCAAGATGACGCCCGAGCTGCTGGCCGCCATCGACGCCGCCCCCACCAAACAAGAGCTGGATGACCTGTACCTGCCCTTCAAGCCCAAGCGCCGCACCAAGGGCATGATTGCCCGCGAAGCCGGACTGGAGCCGCTGGCCGACAAGCTGTTTGCCGACCCCACACTCGACCCGCACACCGAGGCCCAAGCCTTTGTGCTGGCCGCAGGCGCCATCGAAGGCGCTGATTTCACGACCACAGTCGCCGTGCTGGATGGCGTGCGCGATTTGCTGAGCGAGCGCTGGGCCGAAGACGCCTCACTCGTGCAGGCCCTGCGCGAATGGCTGTGGAACGAGGGCCTGTTCAAAAGCAAATTGGCCGCCGGCAAAGACGAGAACAACGCTGACGTGTCCAAATTCCGCGATTACTTTGACTACGACGAGCCGATTGGCCGGGTGCCTTCGCACCGCGCTTTGGCCGTGTTCCGTGGCCGCGCTTTGGAAATGTTGGACGCCAAACTGGTGCTGCCGGTAGAGCCGGAACCCGGCAAACCCAGCATCGCCGAAGGCAAGATCGCCATGCACCTGGGCTGGAGCCATGCGTCGCGCCCCTCGGACGACCTGATCCGCAAGTGCGTGGCCTGGACCTGGCGCGTGAAGCTGAGCTTGTCTACCGAGCGCGACCTGTTCACCCGCCTGCGCGAGGACGCGGAAAAAGTGGCCATCAAGGTCTTTGCTGACAACCTGCGCGATTTGCTGCTGGCCGCGCCCGCTGGCCCCCGCGTGGTCATGGGCTTGGACCCGGGCATCCGCACCGGCGTGAAAGTGGCCGTGGTGGACGCCACCGGCAAACTG
The DNA here is from genome assembly GCA_027486555.1 of Comamonadaceae bacterium. Taxonomy (GTDB): domain Bacteria; phylum Pseudomonadota; class Gammaproteobacteria; order Burkholderiales; family Burkholderiaceae_C; genus Limnohabitans_A. The sequence continues at coordinate 3,394 of JAIXOX010000081.1, read as the reverse complement.
GTCGACACCTCCACGGTGTACCCGCACGAGCCGCGCAAGGACTGGGAAGGCTCGCTCTTCACCCTGGCCAAGCTGTGCGAAAAGCACAACGTCAACCTGATCGCCATTGGCAACGGCACCGCCAGCCGCGAGACCGACAAATTGGCCGGTGATTTGATCAAGCAACTCGCTCGCCTGCGGGATGGCGTGGAAATCCAAAAAGTCGTGGTCAGTGAAGCGGGTGCCTCGGTCTATTCGGCCAGCGAATTTGCCAGCCAGGAAATGCCCGACGTAGACGTGAGCCTGCGCGGCGCGGCCTCCATTGCCCGCCGCCTGCAAGACCCGCTGTCGGAGTTGGTCAAGATCGACCCCAAGGCGATTGGCGTGGGCCAATACCAGCACGATGTGAACCAAAGCGAGCTGGCCAAGACGCTGGACGCGGTGGTCGAAGACTGCGTGAACTCGGTGGGCGTGGACCTCAACACCGCCAGCGTGCCATTGTTGACCCGCGTGTCCGGCCTGTCGGGCAGTGTGGCCAAGTCGGTGGTGCGTTGGCGCGATGCCAATGGCGTGTTCAAAACGCGGCAAGATTTGCTGAAAGTGACCGGCCTGGGTGCCAAGACCTTTGAGCAAAGCGCAGGCTTTTTGCGCATTCGCGGGGGTGACAACCCGCTGGACATGACCGGTGTGCACCCCGAAACCTACCCGGTGGTCGAGCAAATCATCGTCAAAACCGCCAAGCCGATCCAAGAGATCATGGGCCGTTCGGACGTTTTGAAAACCCTCAAGCCTGAGCTGTTTGCCAACGACAAATTTGGCGCGATCACCATCAAGGACATCCTGGGCGAGCTGGAAAAACCCGGCCGCGACCCCCGCCCCGACTTCAAAGTGGCCCGCCTGGCCGATGGCGTGGAAGACATCAAGGACCTGAAAGAGGGCATGACCTTGGAAGGCACCGTGAGCAACGTGGCCCAGTTCGGCGCTTTTGTCGATTTGGGCGTGCACCAGGACGGCTTGCTGCATGTGAGCCAGTTGGCCAACAAGTTCGTGACCGACGCCCGCGAGGTGGTCAAGACCGGCGACATCGTCAAGGTGAAGGTGTTGGAGGTCGATGTGGCCCGCAAGCGCATCAGCCTGACCATGAAGCTCGACGCTGCGCCTGCAAGGCGCGATGGACCCCGTGACAACAAGTTTGAAGGGGCAGGGCGTGACAACCGTCAGCGCGGCGGAGGATCGGTTGGGGGTTACACCTCGCCCCCAGCTGCTGGCTCGGGGTCTGCCATGGCCAGCGCTTTTGCCAAGCTGCAAGGCCTGAAAAAATAGGCCAGCCCCATCTGGCTTTGTAGGAGCCCACCCCGTGGGCGATGGGCGTGGGACACGCCCCCAAGAAACCATCGCCCACAGGGTGGGCTCCTACAATTCAAAGACTCATCGATTTGAGTACTCATCAGAAAATCGCAACATGCAAGCCCTCCACATCCACGCTGGCCCCAAGGCCTTGGCCCACATTCGCGAACATGGCCTTCTGCCTGAGCACATCTGTGTCATTCCGGGCGCGGCCGGTGGCCCCAAAGGCTTGATCCTGGGGCCGCTCGATCGCTTCATTTTTGGCGAATGGCTGGCCCAAAGCAGCCAGCCCGTGGATCTGGTGGGTGCGTCGATTGGCGCGTGGCGCATGGCCACCGCTTGCCTGAACAAGCCGGTGGCCGCGTTTGAACGACTGGAACACGACTACATCCACCAGCACTACGAACCGCTGCCGGGCCAAAAGCGCGTGAGCGCCGAGCAGGTGAGCGAAGCCTTTGGTCACAGCCTGCATGCGTTTTACGGTGGCCGCATTGGCGAGGTGCTGAACCACCCGCGTTACCGGCTTCACATCGTCACCTCACGCGGACGTCACATCCTGCACCGCGAACACCCGGTGGCCACACCTCTGGGCTATGCAGGGGCTTTTTTGAGCAACGCCGTGCACCGCCGTGCCCTGGGCGGCTGGCTGGAACGGGTGGTGTTTTCTGCCCAAAGCGATGCTTTGCCTTTTGACGCACAAGACTTCCGCACCCGGCAGCTGGCCTTGGTCGAGGGCAACTTCATGCCCGCACTGCAGGCCAGCTGCTCCATCCCGTTTGCCCTGAAAGCCGTACACGACATCCCCGGCGCACCCGCTGGCGCGTATTGGGATGGCGGCATCACCGACTACCACCTGCACCTGAACTGGACTGCACCAGTGAAAGGTCCAGAGCGTGCCATCGTGCTGTACCCGCATTTTCAAAAAAGTGTGGTGCCGGGATGGCTGGACAAAGCGCTCAAATGGCGGCACGGGGCAAGCTCTTTTCTGGACAACACCATCGTTTTGACTCCCAACCCCGAGTGGGTCAAAACCCTGCCGAACGGCAAATTGCCCGACCGCAAGGACTTCATGACCTATGACCGGGATTTGGCGGGACGGGTGAAGGTGTGGAACGCGGCGGGCCGTGCCAGCCAGCAGTTGGCCGATGAGTTCAGCCACTGGTTGAAAAACCCCAACGCTTCCATGGTTCAGCCTTTGTAAGGATCACTCATGTCTCAAGCCTTTGTTGTGGGTCAAATGACCGTGAAACATCCCGAAAAATGGGCCCAATACCGATCACAGGTCTTGGCCACCTTGCTGCCTTTTGGCGGCGCGCTCGTGTTTCGGGGTGAACAGGTTCAATCGTTTTCGGGTGTCAACCCGCACCCTGATATTGTGGTGATCCGTTTCCCTTCTTTGGGTGATGCGCAGGGCTGGCATGCGTCTGCCGCTTACCAAGCCCTGATTCCTTTGAGGCAAGAGGCGGCTGATGTGGTTTTGACCACTTATTCGGCATAACCCCGATAGCAAAGTGGATAATCGCCGAATGTTGACCGAACCCATTTTTCTCACCGCCGCCCTTTACAAATTCGTCGATTTACCCGACTTCGTGGACCTGCAAGCACCTCTGCAGGCCTGCTGCGAAGCCAACGATGTGAAAGGCACTTTGCTGCTGGCCCACGAAGGCATCAACGGGACGATTGCCGGTCCTGAGATCGGCATACGCGCCGTGCTGGCGTTTTTGCGATCCGACCCGCGCTTGGCCAGCTTGCCGCACAAGGAATCGTGGAGCCCCAAGCCGCCGTTCACCCGCATGAAGGTCAAGCTCAAAAAAGAGATCGTGACCTTGCGCGTGCCCGAATTGGACCCGAACAAAACCGTTGGCCAGTACGTCAAACCGGCCGAATGGAACGCTTTGCTGGCCGACCCGGATGTGGTGGTGATCGACACGCGCAACGACTACGAGGTGGCCATTGGCACCTTCAAGGGCGCGGTCAACCCGAACCTCAAAAACTTTGTGCAACTGCCCGCGTGGCTGGACGCGCAGGAAAACCTGCAAGGCGAAGCCGCCAAAAAGACCAAAGTGGC